>DASSFL010000073.1:0-4695 GCA_035694525.1 Candidatus Udaeobacter sp.
TTCTGAACAATCTGCTCGCGGAGGAACACGATATCGTTATCGCGGTGGATGCGATGTGGGAGCGGCGACGCGAGCGTGCAGCGGATGAATACGTAGACTACGTCACGGCGACGCGCCCCTACTCGCTGCGTTATGAGGAAGACGATGCGTTCCTGGCGGAGATGGGACCCGATCTTGCGACCGAGAATATTGATGGTGAATGGATCGGCCTAATCAAGACGACGGCGAATGGTTCCGCGGCAATCTGCGAAGCGCTCGATGTCTTATCCAAGCGCCCGGATTTTTGCCGATTGCGCTTCGACGATCTTTTCAATCATCTCGTAAGCAGGGGACAACGTGTGCAGGTTCTCTACATTACCGGACAATGGCTGGACCTGGATCACGTCGAGGATCTCGCGCAAGCCCACGCGTTCTAAGGTCTGAGTAGGCCGGCGTCCTGAAATCATGATCAGCGCTTTCTCGTTCATCGATCACCTGCGTGGGCTGGGTTATTCGCAATATGCCGGAGTGCCTTGTTCCTTTTTGACCTCCCTGATCAACTACGTGATCGGTGATCCGGCGCTGGATTACGTCGGCGCGACGAGCGAAGGTGAGGCAGTCGGGATCACGTTCGGAGCGTTTCTCGCGGGGCGGAAAACGGTGACCATTTGTCAGAACTCCGGCCTTGGTAACATGGTCAATCCTCTCACTTCGCTCAACTACCCGTTTCGTGTTCCGACCTTGCTCATAGTTACGTGGCGCGGCCAACCCGAAGTAAAAGACGAGCCGCAACATGAACAGATGGGCAGGATCATGCACCGTCTACTCGAGACCCTTGAAATACCGTGGCTCCCTTTTCCCTCCAGCGAAGCGGATATAGCCAAAACGATGGCGCAGGCCGAGGAGAGCATGGAGCAGCGAAAACGGCCGTTCGCATTGGTTGTGCAAAAAGGATCGATCGCGCCCCACCCTTTGTCGGGTCGCCGCGAGTCCGAGTTGGTCAAAACCGACTTGCGCCAAAACCTCTTGGCAAACGCGAATAAGCGACTCACGCGGGCGGTCGCAATCGAGCTCATTCTCGACGCTCTCGTCGGTGACGAAGCAATCATTGCTACGACTGGCAAGACCGGCCGCGAACTCTTCACGATCTCGGATCGCGCCAACCACCTCTACGTCGTTGGCGGAATGGGCACTGCGTCAGCGATTGGTTTCGGTGTGGCGCATGCGCTCCCCAGGCAACCAGTTGTCGTTATCGATGGAGATGGCGCTGCCTTGATGAAGCTGGGCGCGCTCGCCACGATTGGCTTTTATCAACCGTCGAATCTCCTTCACATCATTCTTGACAACGAAGCGCACGATTCAACGGGAGGCCAGCAAACGGCGTCGGGGATTGTCCGCTTCGCGGCCGTCGCCGCCGCGGCTAACTACCGTTCGGCTTTTGCAGCGGATCGCCCGGAGCAAATCCGCGAAGCCGTTCGTCTGCTACGTCATCGATCCGGACCTTCCTTGTTGCACGTAAAGATACAACCGGGCTCGCCGGAGAAGCTCGGCCGTCCCACCGTCAAACCGCACGAAGTAAAAGAACGCTTTTCACAATTCCTGAGCTCGAAGGCGAAATGAAAGATCCGCTTCTCTTCACCCCGGGACCACTCACCACGAGCGCGACCGTGAAAGCCGCGATGCAACGCGACATTGGTTCGCGTGACGCCGACTTCATCGAACTGGTCGCCAGAATTCGGTCGGAATTGCTTCGCATCGCGGGTGTCTCGCGCGAACAGGGTTACGAAGCGGTGCTCATGCAAGGAAGTGGGACATTCGGGCTTGAGTCGGTCATTTCATCAGTGGTACCGCGGAAAGGAAGATTCGTTGTGCTGGCAAACGGTGCTTATGGGGAGCGCATGGCTATGATCGCGGAGCGATTGGGAATTTCCACCAGGCTGGCGCGCTGGCCGGAGAACGAATCGCCGCAACCCGCGGCCGTGCAACGTCTCATCGAGGAAGAACCGGCCGCCACTCATGTGGCAATGGTGCATTGCGAAACTACAACCGGCATTTTGAATCCGATCGACGAGATTGCGCGAATTGTAAAAGCCGGTGATCGCGAATTCATTGTCGACGCGATGAGCAGTTTCGGCGGTGTGCCCCTCGATTTGGGCAAACTGGAAATCGATTATCTGGTTTCTTCCCCTAACAAATGTCTCGAAGGCGTTCCCGGCTTCTGCTTCGTGTTGGCGCGACGCGAAGCGCTCGAAAGGACGAAAGGCTGTGCGCGAAGCGTCAGTCTCGACCTGCTCGCTCAATGGGAAGGCCTTGAAGGGAATGGCCAATTTCGCTTTACGCCGCCCACGCACGCGCTCCTCGCTTTCGCTAGAGCGCTCGAAGAACTGCGCGAAGAAGGTGGCGTCTCCGCTCGCGCCGCGCGCTACCGCGCTAACCAAGAGACATTGCGCACGGGGATGCGCAGGCTTGATTTCGCCGAATACCTGCCCGCGGAGCGCCAGAGCAACATCATTACCGCGTTTCGTTATCCCGATAATCCGAACTTCCGATTCGAAGATTTCTATGGCCGTCTCCGGGCGCGGGGTTTCATCATCTATCCCGGCAAGTTGAGCCGGGCCGACTGCTTTCGGATCGGAACCATCGGCCGCCTCAACGCGGCAGAAATGGGCGACCTTGTCGCTGCGATCGGCGAAGTGCTTGGCGAGATTGGCTGCTGAGATCCTCAGGCTTCACCGATTTTTTGATCGCGCCGATGACTGGAACATCGATAACTAACGATACGAGTTGGAATCGATTGGCTGCGGTATACTCGAGCGCGTTCGGTCGAACACACGAGATTGTAGATTGAGCAGGCAACACCGCAACCTAATGGCGTTGTGATATCTGCCCGCCCTGAGATCGAAAGCTCGAGTGCGGGATTGGCAACCGTAGGGTGGCCGTGACGCGCCCGGGCCTAAAGAATTTGCACAAATCCTGCCGATTTTTCTTCCATTCCCCAAAATGGATGGGTTAGAGTCGGCGCCTTCAGAGGAAAATGGATAACATCATCGAGGCGAGAGAACTGCAGATAGAGCGCAAGCATTTTTACGTGGAGCTCCGAGAAAACGAGCGCGGAAGATTCTTGCGCATCACCGAAGAAGCGCATGGCCGCCGCAACAGCATCATTGTGCCGAGTACCGGCGTCGATGACTTCACGGCAACAATTTCTGAAGTTCTAACCAACAACGAAGGCGCACCAGCTTAACCCGCTTGATTGCTGGTTCGGCTTTCTGGGCAGCCAGGTCGGCTGTAACCGTTTCTGACCTCTAAACAACACGACTCTTCGAGTTTTCAGGATCGTTGACAGGGCGACACCTGAAACTACTTTGGCCCGTTCGTTCCTTGGCGATTTTTTCGCATCCTCAATATGGCTACAAGACGCAAATCTACGGTTCGGAAATCAGCTCGGCGCACATCAAAAAGACCGAAATTACGGGCGAGTAGCCGCGCTCGCGTGAAAAAAACGAAAAAACCGCGCTACGTTTATTACTTCGGAGACGGCCACGCAGATGGATCAGGCGGTATGAAATCGCTGCTGGGTGGCAAAGGTGCGAATCTCCACGAAATGACGCGCATCGGCCTGCCGGTGCCGCCGGGGTTCACCATCACCACCGAAGTATGCAGTCACTTTTATGCTCATAACCGGACGTATCCCCGAGCGCTCGAGGCAGAGGTCGCGGCGGCGCTGGCAAAAGTCGAAAAGTCGGTCGGGAAAAGATTCGGCGACAAAGAACGGCCTTTGCTCGTTTCCGTAAGATCGGGCGCGCGTGATTCCATGCCCGGGATGATGGACACCATCCTGAACCTCGGGATGAATGACGAGGTAGTCGAGATTGTCTCAAGAAAAACTAACAACGCGCGTTTCGCCTGGGATTCATACCGGCGTTTCCTGCAAATGTACGGCGACGTGGTCATGGGAGTTCAGAAACGGCCGGGCGAAGACCATGAACCGTTCGAGACCGTGATAGAACGTCTAAAAGACGAACGCTACGGCAAACACGACTTTCCGGATGTCAGATTGACAGTCGCCGATCTCAAAGAGCTTGTGCAACGGTTCAAAGCATTAATCAAAGAGCGCACCGGAAAATCGTTCCCACAAGATCCGCAGGCGCAGCTTTGGGGCGCAATTGGGGCGGTTTTTGGATCGTGGATGAACGATCGCGCGATGGTTTACCGCCGGAAATACGGTATCCCGCACGACTGGGGAACGGCCGTGAATGTGCAGACGATGGTGTTTGGGAATATGGGCGAAACGAGCGCAACCGGGGTCGCATTTACGCGGGATCCGGCGACCGGTGAAAAAGTTTTTTACGGCGAGTATTTGATCAACGCTCAGGGCGAAGACGTGGTTGCGGGCGTCCGCACACCTCATCCAATTGCCGATTTGGCGAAGCAAATGCCCGCAGCTCACAAAGAGCTAATGAAGGTCCGCGCGATCCTGGAACGTCACTTTAGAGACATGCAGGACCTCGAGTTCACAGTGGAGGAAAATCGCCTCTACATTTTGCAAACTCGCAACGGCAAACGCACCGGTCACGCGGCCGTTCGCATTGCGGTCGATATGGTCGGTGAAAAATTAATCACGAAAAAAGATGCGGTGCGCCGTATCCCGGCCGATTCGCTGGCTCACCTTTTGGCGCCGGTTTTCGACCGGCAATCAGCGAAACAAGCAAAAAA
>DASSFL010000074.1:0-15090 GCA_035694525.1 Candidatus Udaeobacter sp.
GCCTGGTCAAGGGTCGACGCAACCCTTCCTCGTGTAGTCGCTACATCGAATTTTTGCAGTAGTTCTTTGGCTTGGTATTCGTGAATATTCATCGGCAAGGAACGGCGGTCTCCGGTCCGCTATCGATTTCGGGAAAAGCAATTAGCCTGCCGCGCGCGGATCAGCAACGGTTTTCTCATAATGTGCTTGCCTTGCTCAAGTCGAGCTCCCTACCCTGACATTTATGAACAACCTCGCCAGAATCAGCATCTTAGCGTGTACCGTACTCACCATCTCTTCACTTTCGCTCCAAGCTGGCGCCTCCCCACAAGAAAAAGCGTTTGTCGACAAATACAAAACTGCGTTCGAAGGGAAGGACACCGCTACATTGGAATCGTGCCTCTACACCCAAGGCGCCGACCCGGCGATTCTCGGTTTCTACAAAATGATGCAATCAGGAGAAGCCGGGGAGAAAATATCCAACATCGAGCTTGTCGATCTTACGCCGGACGACGCGAAGAAAGCGGCGACACCAATGGATTCGCCGACCGGCGGCAAGGTTTGTCTGACACTTAAACCAACCAAGAAACTCATCATCAAGGTCGAGAAGAAAGACGCCAACGGCAGCTCAACCAGCACAAGCGAGAACTTCATCGCTCAGAAGGACGGCAAGTTTGTTATTCCTGTGCCGGGCCCGTGTAAGTAACAGCCTCGGTAGATTTGCAGGGTGTAAAGCAGTGCGAGCACGCATCGCACTTCAAGAGCCATCAGGCGAGCCGGTCGCGTAAGATGGCTGGCGGGTCTTGGATGGCGACGCGTTCTTGTTTCATCGAATCGCGATCTCGCAACGTCACCGTGTCGCGTCGCGCGGTATCCTTCTCTCCGAGGCTCGCACCGACGCAGCCCGTAATTCCTCAACGTCGCCCGCGACGCGCTGCAGTTGAGTTTCGGCTAGATCGAGCTGCAATCTTGGCCCTAGGTGTTCGCAGCCCTTTGGCTACGAGATCGTAGGAGTGGTCAATCATTTTTCGCAGCTCGGGATCGGGGATGCCACCCTCAATCCCAACAGTGTTCCAGTGTTTTTTGTTCATGTGATAACCCGGCGTGACTTGCTCGTAACGATCGCGCAACTCGAGCGCCAAATCAGGGTCGCACTTTAGGTTCACAGTGGCGGGCACTTCGTCCAGAGCTGCTAATGCGAACATTTTACCGCTGACTTTGAACACGAGCACATCGGGCCCGAATGGCGTGCCTTCAGTCGCGCAAGGTTTGCTCAGACAGTATTCGCGGAACTGCGCGAGATCCATCGACAACTGAGCGGTCAACTCGGCGCGGTGACTACTAGCGGAATGGATCCCTCATGATGCCCATCAACGGCTAGGTCGATCGAGTACTCGCCAAATTTAGGCAGCTTTAGCTGCTGGATTACAAGGACCAGGGACGCTGTTGCAGTTGAGGCACTTGGTCCGAATTGAACTTGCGATGTCGTATTCAGAGTTGGCATGACCGACTTCCCGTCTGCATCGACAAATTGGATTCGGATCGATTTCGTTCCTTCTTCCACGCGTTCGAACCTCAACTTGATAGCCAAAGCGCATTGAGGATGCATCACCGGAGTTTGCGTCGCGTTCAATCGATCAAATGAGCCGAGAATGTTCAATTTGCCCGCGGCGTCTGTTGTCGCTGCATCACACAAGGTGAAAATTTCAACTTTCATGGTTCAAATAGCTCCGCATGCACATGCATCGATTGCGGACAAATCAACGAATCCGAGAAGTCAAAATCTCGAGCAGATCTTTGATTGCGACGCGTTCCTGCTTCATTGAGTCCCGCTCGCGCAGCGTGACTGTATCGCGCAGTGTAGCATCCTTCTCCCCTAGCGTCTCAAAGTCAACGGTTACCCCGAATGGGGTGCCGATTTCATCCTGACGCCGATACCGACGGCCGATGGCGCCGCTCGCGTCGTAGAAGACAAACATGTGCGGCCGCAAAAGATCGGCAATCTCTTTTGCTTTGGCGACCAACTGCGAATTGTTTTTGAGCAGCGGGAATATACCGCACTTGATCGGAGCCATCCGTGGATGGAAACGGAGCACTATGCGCGTTTCCATTTTTCCTTTTTCATCTGGCGCCTGATCTTCCGAATATGCCTCACAGATCAGTGCCAGGACTGTGCGATCGACACCTGCGCTTGGCTCTACGACGTGTGGGACAAATCGTTGTTTCATTTCTTCATCAAAGTACTCGAGAGATTTACCGCTGGCCTTCTGATGTTGTGACAAATCGTAATCAGTGCGATAGGCGACACCCTCGAGTTCCTGTCGTCCAAAAGGAAAATCGTATTCGATATCGTAAGTCCCTTTTGAGTAAAAGGCGCGCTCGTCGTCGGGAACTGTCAACACGTGAAGTTTGCTGCGCGGAATCCCGATGTTTTCGTAAAACCTCAGGCGTTCTTCTTTCCAATATTCGAGCAATTCCATCCCGTGCTCCGCACGGCAGAAATACTCGATTTCCATTTGCTCGAACTCGCGAGAGCGAAACGTGAAATTGCGCGGGTTGATTTCATTACGAAAAGCCTTACCAATCTGCGCGATACCGAATGGCAGTTTCTTGCGCGATACTTCGAGAATGTTTTTAAATTGAACGAAGATCGATTGTGCTGTTTCAGGACGCAGATAGGCGATGGAACTTTCGTCAGTTGCGGCGCCTACATGAGTTTCGAACATCAAGTTGAACTGCCGCGGCGCAGTCAAATCCTTGCCGCCGCAATTTGGACACTGTTTAACGCCTTTCTTCTCCGTGAGCTGATCAGCGCGCAAATGTGCTTTGCAAGTCCGGCAATCGACCATCGGATCAGAAAATCCTTCCACATGACCGGATGCCTTTAGCACCGCAGGATGGGTCAGGATCGAGCCATCTATACCAACGACGTCGTCCCGTTCATGCACGGTCACGTGCCACCAGTAATTCTTAAGGTTTCGCTTTAACTCGACGCCGAGTGGCCCGTAATCCCAAGCGCCGTTCAGCCCGCCGTAAATCTCGCTCGATTGGAAAATGAAACCGCGTCTTTTGCACAGGCTGACGATTTTTTCCATGCGCTGGGCGTCGGGCGGTGTGCTCATTATTTCGACGAACGCGATTAACGCAGCTTCCTGTCATTCCGAGCGAAGTCGAGGAATCTCTTACTATTTCGGAAATATCGAGAGATGTCTCGACTCCGCTCGACATGACAACAGAGAACGGACTACATGAAGCGCTGTGCGATTTTAGGTCTGCGTTTCGACCGTGACTTCGGTCTTCACCGAATTGGCAATGAAACATTGCTCGTGTGCAGCATGATTCATTTCCTCGATTTCCTGTGCGGTGGGTTGCTTACCGCCAGAGAACTTCAATCGCTGGTTTAGAGTTACACGCGTAATGGCGAGCCTGCCTTCCGGATTTTTTTCCATGTGGCCGACTGCATCGTCATCGTACTCATCGAGCACGAACTTTTTTTTCGCCGCAATGGCAAGGAAAGTCAGCATATGGCAACTCGACAGCGATGCCACAAACGCTTCTTCCGGATCCACAAGCTTTGGGTTTCCCAGAAAAGCGGGATTAGCCGATGCTTGCATTTCGTGTCCACCGTCAAATTTCCAGGTGTGATCGCGCGGATATTTCTGATACTCGAACGGCGTGTCGCCGCGTCGCCAAGTGAGAGTAATTTTATGTTCGGACATGCTTTTAGATAGAATGAGATGTGGTACCGGGCAAGCGATCCGCTGTTCCGCCGTAGTCTCGGTGAAGGAGGTCCTTGCGCCCCCTCGTGTGCGCTTTATTTTGTCCGCTTCTGAAAACCCGCGCGATTAGCTCAGTGGTAGAGCGCTTGCTTCACACGCAAGAAGTCGCAGGTTCGAACCCTGCATCGCGCACGTCTGTTTGATTTTTCGATACTATGAGGCGTGTCGTTCTGAGCTGAAGGCTCCGCGAGAAGCAGCTAAAGACTGGATTCGGACGAGCATATCTGAAGCGGCGTTTGGAAGGTGAATTGCGAACCCCCGCCCGCAACGCTTCGCGTAGCGATGCGGGCGCGGCTGCATCGCGCACCATTCTTTTTGTTTGCCCGAGAGGCAAATAACCGGCAGAAGTAACACCCTTATGGGCCTGGTGCAGCAAGTTCTCGAAGTTGTTAAAAAGCGCAATCCAAATGAGCCTGAGTTCCTTCAGGCCGTTACAGAAGTGCTGGAATCGATCCGACCGGTCATCCAGCGTAACAAGAAATATCGGGACGGCAAGATTCTTGAGCGCTTGGTGGAGCCGGAGCGCGTGATCCAATTCCGCGTTCCGTGGATTGACGACAAAGGTCAGATTCAAGTCAATCGCGGGTTCCGCGTCCAGATGAACAGCGCGCTCGGTCCGTACAAAGGAGGTCTGCGTTTTCATCCGACCGTCTGCGCCAGCATCATTAAGTTCCTCGCGTTCGAACAAGTTTTTAAGAATTCGCTGACAGGCCTGCCGATGGGCGGTGGCAAGGGCGGCGCGGATTTCGATCCCAAGGGGAAAACTGACACTGAAGTCATGCGTTTTTGCCAATCGTTCATGACCGAACTATTCCGGCACGTTGGCGCCAATACTGATGTGCCGGCAGGCGACATCGGCGTGGGTGGTCGCGAGATCGGATATCTCTTTGGCCAATCCAAACGCCTTGCAAACGAATTCACAGGAGTATTAACCGGTAAAAGGCTTAATTGGGGCGGCTCCCTGATACGGCCCGAAGCGACCGGATACGGCGCGGTTTATTTCGCGCAGGAAATGCTCAAGACGCGCAACGAAACGATTGAAGGGAAAATTTGTACCGTCTCCGGTGCTGGCAACGCTGCCCAATTTACCGTGGAAAAATTGATCGAGTGCGGCGCAAAGCCCATCACCATGTCCGATTCGAGCGGCTTCATTTACGACAAGAACGGAATCACCGAAGAAAAATTGGCCTGGGTCAAAAGCATCAAAAACGTGCGACGAGGGCGCATCGCGGAATATGCGAGAAAGTTTCGCGCGAAATATGTGGCTGGTCAGCGGCCCTGGAGGATCAAATGCGATTGTGCGTTTCCCTGCGCTACCCAGAACGAAATTACCGGCGAAGACGCCCGGAAACTGATCGAGAACGGCTGCTATCTGGTTTCGGAGGCGGCCAACATGCCGACCGTTCCCGCGGGCGTCGATCTTTTCCTGGACAAGAAAATTCTCTTTGGTCCAGGCAAAGCGGCGAATGCAGGCGGTGTAGCGACTTCGGGCCTGGAAATGAGCCAAAACTCGATGCGCTTACCATGGCCGCGCGAGGAAGTGGATTCACGCTTGCGCCACATCATGTTCACGATTTTCAAAAACTCATGGGAAACTGCCGAGGAGTATGGGCATCCCGGTAATCTTGTCGTCGGCGCCAACATTGCCGGATTTGTGAAAGTGGCTGACGCGATGCTCGATCAGGGTGTTGTATAAATTCTCAGCCACAAAAGACGACGTCTCACTGTGGCAAATGCAGGCGCGTAAAACTCTGCGGAAACCGAATATGATGATATGAAGATGAGCACTGTTTATCTCGGAAAGGCGAATGGGAACGAAACGGAAACCAAACCGAGACGAGGGATTCTGTTGGTTCTCTTGCTTTCAGCCCTGTTCTGGGCTGGAGGCTGTCAAGGCTATTACAGCGCTTACCCAGGTTATTACGGACCTAACTATGGTTACGGTCCGGGGCCATATTATGGAGGAGGCTCGGTCGTAGTCGCAGTTGAGGATCGGCCGTATTATGTTCGTGGTCCCGGTTACTGGTCGGGCCGCGTGTATTACGTTTGGAGGCCGGGACATTGGAGGAATCGATACGGCCAGAGAGTCTGGATACACGGCCATTACGTCGCTCGAGGATACTAAACCTCTTCCACGTCCGTGGGCTACCAGGCCGTGACCAGGCCACCCACCAAACCGAGAAAGGCGCCGACGAGCGTTTCAATAAAATCGTGGCGCCTTAGATAAAGCCGTGACCAGAAAACGAGCAGGGCCAGCGCGAAGGCTACCGCGCCGACGAGCGGATTGACCACAAACAGAATGACCCCGCTATAGAAAGCGAAAAGAGCGTGCAACGACAGCTTGATCCGAAAATTGATTAGCGCAGCCATAATCAGCAGAAACAACGTCACCGTGGCTCCGCGCAATGCGAAAGTTGGCGCATGCGAGAGCAGAAGTGCAATCACGGCCACCGCCGAAATTGAAATCGCCCGTGGGTAAAATCGAACCCGTTCGGCGCGAACGGAAACATCAGGATCGCTCCACCGGCCTGATTGGAACCCGCGAAAAAGTAAAAGCGCCATCGGCAAAATCACCGTCGCCAACAGAGTCAGCGAAAGTGCCAGACCGGTCCGATTAGCGAGGCGCAAGGCAATGATAATGCCAACGGAAAGACTGATGAAAACCAACGGATGCCCCATCCAGGAAACCCATCGTGCAAAGACAACGGTCCGGCTTGAGCTCGATCTTGTCACGATTCACTTGTCACTTGCCGCTTCCAATAATGCCCCCGCTTACTTCACCAAAGCCGACTCGATAGCTGTCGCCCTGGCACCAGCCGGTGATGGTCAGTCGGTCACGGTCTTCGATCCACTTGCGCGTTTCGCCATTGGGCAGCTTTAAGGGATTTGCGCCGCGCCAGGTCAGCTCCAGCATGCAACCGCGCGATTCTTCACTTGGTCCGCTGATGGTCCCGCTGGCCAGCAAATCGCCAGGTTGCAGATTGCATCCGTTCACTGTGTGATGCGCAAGTTGCTGGGCAATACTCCAGTAAAGATTTTGGAAGTTCGTACGCGTGATGACGTGCGGAGAATTCAGCGACGCCGTTTGAAGAGACGCTTCAAGGTGGATGTCGAATGTGAAATCCTCCTTTGCTCGCAAGTATGGCATCGGCTTGGGATCCTGCGTCGGGAGCGGTCTCCGGAAAGGCTCAAGTGCCTCCAGTGTCACCACCCATGGTGAGATGCTGGTGCAAAAATTCTTCGCCAGGAACGGACCGAGCGGCTGGTACTCCCACGCCTGAATATCGCGCGCGCTCCAATCGTTCATTAAAACCAGGCCGAAGATATGATCGACCGCGCGATCGATCGGCACCGGGTCGCCTAACGAATTTCCCGGGCCAACCAGGAACGCCATTTCAAGTTCGTAGTCGAGGCTTTTCGTCGGACCGAAACTCGGCGCCGACGCATCGGGCGGTTTGACTTGGCCCTGCGGCCTCCGCACATCGGTCCCGCTGATCACAACCGAGCTGGCGCGGCCGTGATAGGCTACGGGCAACCATTTCCAATTTGGCATCAGTGCGTTTTCGGGCCCACGCAACATCGTGCCCACGTTGTGCGCATGATGATAGGAGGAATAGAAATCGGTGTAATTCGCAATGCGCGCGGGCAATTTCATGGTGACACTCTTTTGCGGATGAAAGACCCGCGCGCGCAGCCTCGCGTGGTCACGTAGAATCGGCGTTTTGGACGAGAGAAGGCGCTGAAGGATCGCGCGCGCCTTGCGCCATGCAGGACGACCAAGCGCGAGGAAGGCATTCAGCGAGTCTTCTGAAAAGGGTTTTCGGCCCTGAAATTCCGGTGAGCGGAAATGACCGAGTTCTTCGAGAACAGAAAGATCGGCAATTAAATCGCCGATGGCGACTCCGGCGCGCGGTTTGCCTCCTTTCGGCTGAAAGATGCCGTAGGGAAGATTCTGGATGGGGAAATGCGAATCAGGCGAAACGTCGATAAATGATTGGAGTGGCATTCGTGGAATTGTAGGGCGTTTCTGTGAAACGCCAATCCGATGGCGTCTGACACAGACTCCCTACAATAAATTCAACGCGCGCAAATCATCGCGCGGCTCATCGAAGCTGCAACTGCCAAACGACACAATGAATCGGCGACGATATTGCAGGCGTTTGGTGTCGATCCGCCACTCGCGCCACGCAAAAAAATCGTCGGTGAACGAAAATGAATCCGCATTTTCTTCGTCGAGCATGATCGCGGTTTGATTCGCGTCCCACCGATGCTCCGCAGCGAGCACCGCAGCGCCCAACACATTCAGGAAACCGTGCATCTTGGTTTCGACTTCCTCTCGGTATTGTCGCAGCGGATGGTGGAGACCGGCTGTAAACTTGAGCGGCAGTTGATGCGTAGCCGGGGTTACTAGCGCTTTGGCAATCTGCATCGAGGTTGGAAATGCGTCCGCAGTCACCCCGCCGGTGCGCAATTTGTAACCGAAGGTCGGCGAGTCGGCATCGGAGTTAAATTCGGCAAGCAACGCGATGGTCTGCTCCACTCTATCCGGAGGCGCTTCCCAGAAAACCGGCAAATCACCGACAATCGATCGCGCCTCATTCAGCGATGCGACATCGACGTCCTTTGGCAGAAACATCTCCAGGTGACTGATTGATATGAGATCGACGTTGTGTTTCGATAACGAGCGAGTCGCCGCATCTGCATCATCCAGCGCTTCAAGAAAAGCATCTGCGGTCGCAGTCTTCGGTCCAAGCGCAGCAACGCGAAGTGGGTGTTGAGCATCAAATTGGGAAAGGAGTTGTTTCGTGGCACCGAATTGTTCAGCAGGGAGAACGAACGCACCAAGCATCCATTCGTCCGGAGAGACGACGTATTCAGCCTGATTTCCAAGCGCTAAGTCGAGCCCGAGACTGCAGGGCGGGAACATTCCCGCATAATCAATTGAGTGCGCGAGCAGGGCACGAAGTGAAGCAGCTGGCATGGTGTTTCGTAATTCGTTCAATTGTTACATCGTAATTTGATACCGAGTTACGAATCTTTGGTCTGTCATCGGTCGTCAATTAATAAGCTAATCAGAGGAAGCAAGTTCCGGCGCAATGCTGAACGACGCGCGCAGTACGCTTCCGGGAGCGATTCTTTGAATCCCTTCCTTATTTTCAAAGGCGCGCTGTTGATGATGATCGGTGAGCCCCCAACATGGTTCGACACAAAGGAATGGTCCGCCGTCAGACCACAGTGTCAGATACGGCACGCTTGTTAGATCGAGAGTCACCCAGCGACCACTGGGCGGATCGACATAGGAGAATTGACGCCTCGGCACATCGAGGAGTTCCAAAATAATGGAACCAGGTAATTCCGTCTTGGAAAACGGCATTTCGCCACTGGCGACCTCGATGTCACGCGTCTCGCCCGAAAGATAGTTTCCAGGTGAAAAGTGACGCCGGTAAAGGCCTCTGGGCATTTGAAGATGAAAGCTTTCGAACGAGGTCGCTCCGAACCCAGGATGTAATCCAAAAGAAACATGCGCAGTCAGCTCGGGCTCCTCATTTCGGAATTCAAACAGGACACCGACTTTGTTCGCATCGATCCTGTAGGTGAGAATCACGCTAACTTTTAGCGGATATTCCTCGGCCGAGAAATCATCGGGCGTGATGTGATATTCCAATGACGCCTCAGTCCCGGACGTTTCGCCGAAATGCCACGTCTTCGACCTAAGGAAACCGTGATTGCCCCCCTTGATCTCACGACCTCGGTAAAAACTGCGGCCATTCTTTAGCCGATGAAGATAATAACCCATCACCGTTGCATGATTCGCCCAACCCTGTGCCGGCGTTGAAGGGTCATTGTCGCGATACAGAAAACCGGTCCATTGGCCCGCGTCGTTCACTCGCGCAATGCTGATCAATTCTGCACCCAGACGGGACACAATGATTCGCACGCCGTTCTCCTCATCGGTTAGAACGTCGAGGTGTTTTCCCTCGCGGTCTTCTTCGGTGTGCGAAAATTTCATTGTACTTGGTTAGCAGATGCAGTAACCACGGTGCTATGCGCCGTTTGGGACTCTCCGCCGCTGAACAATGCAACGCCCCACAGGTGCGTGGCTACAACAAAAGACTCACGGAAATAGGCCGCGAACCTTTTTAGCTTTCTGAACGCGCTCGACTCCGATGGCCATAGCCGCGGTGCGATGAGAAATCTTGTGCGCTTTTGCCCGTCTAATTACCTGCGCAAATGAATGTTCAAGAATGCGGAAAAGCTTGTCGGTCACTTCGGTTTCCGTCCAGAGGTAGGATTGCAGCCCTTGTACCCACTCAAAATAGGAAACAATTACTCCGCCCGCATTGCATAGAATGTCCGGGATCACGAAGACTTCGTCCCAGCGTTTCTCTAGAATCAAATCCGCTTCCGGCGTAGTCGGCCCATTGGCCGCTTCGGCGAGGATTCGGCATTTGAGTTGGCCGGCGTTTTTTCCATTAACAACGCGATCGACTGCCGCCGGCACCAGAACATCGCACGGCATTGTAAGGAGTTCGTTGGGATCGACATGATCGTCTTGGGCGAACGCCCGCAGAGTTCCCTTCTTGAAGATGTGCTGTTCGGCAGCCTGAACATCTATTCCTTTTGGATTGTAGATCGCCGCATGCGCATCGCTAATGCCAACGACTTTGACGCCAGTCTTGTAGGCTAACGAAAGCGCCGCAACAGAGCCGACGTTGCCAAAACCCTGTATAATGGCCGTGCATTTTTCAGGATTCATTTTGAGCATATCCATCGCGCGCTCGATCAGGTAAACAACGCCACGGCCCGTAGCTTCCCGGCGACCTTCTGTTCCGCCGATGGCAACCGGTTTGCCAGTCACAATTTCACTGACGGAATAGCCCTGGTGAACAGAATAGGTATCCATGAACCATGCCATGACCTGTTCGTTTGTTCCCATATCGGGGCCCATGATGTCGGTGTGCGGTCCAACGAATGGAATCATCTCCTGCATGTACCGGCGCGAAACCGCCTCTAGCTCAGTGCGCGACAATTTTGCAGGATCCACCGCGACCCCGCCCTTCGCTCCGCCGTATGGCAAATTGGACAGCGCACATTTCCAACTCATCCACATCGCCAGCGCCGCAGTTTCACCCATCGACAAGGATGGAGCGAAGCGCGTCCCGCCTTTTGTCGGGCCAAGAGTCAAATGATGCTGAACGCGGTAACCCTGGAATGTCATGGTGCTGCCATCATCCATGTGCACCGGCAGGGTCACAGCGATGGCACGCTTTGGATACATCAACCGCTCGCGGTCGTTCTTGTCGATACTTAGGTAATCGGCAATGACCCGAAACTGGTCACACGCCATTCGAAATACGTCGTCGTCGTCGTAGATACTCATGAAATAAACTTGCAGGCTGTATCGGTCGGTCGCCGAATGCAGTTGGTATTTGCGCTGGGCGAATAGAGCCGTCAACTCCGAAAGCGTTCGTGAGTTAACACCGAAAGCCGGCATAGCATAAGGTCGACAACGGCATTTGCAACCCGTAGCGTCCGTTCAAAAAGCACCACAATGAAAATTGAGACTTTAGCTGTCCACGCGGGCCACACCATTGATCCGGCGACCGGCGCGGTTTCGTCGCCGATTCATCTCTCAACCACGTTTGAGCGGGACGCCGAAGGGTCCTATTCGCGTGGGTTCATGTACACGCGCAACAACAATCCAAACCGCCAGGCACTCGAGCACGGAATCAGCGCGCTGGAAGACGGGGCGACGGCGGCAGCTTTCGCCTCTGGGACGGGAGCAACCATGTCCATCTTTCAGGCGCTGGCGCCGGGCGATCACATCCTCGCGCATGTGGACGCGTACTACGGAACATCGCGATTACTGCGAGAAATTTTCCAGCGCTGGGGACTCGACGTAAGCTTTGTCGACATGAGCGATCTTCGCGCCGCGGAAAAGGCGCTGCGCCCGAAGACAAAACTCGCCTGGATGGAAACCCCATCTAATCCGCTGTTAAAAATTGTCGATCTCGCTGCCGTCGCGAAGATTGTCCACGCAGCGGGCGCGATCTGCGTTTGTGATAATACCTGGGCGCCAATATTGCAGCGCCCATTTGACCTCGGTGCGGATTTGATCCTGCATTCCACGACAAAATATTTCGGCGGTCATTGTGACGTGCTCGGAGGAATTGTTGTTTCCAAGGTGGAGAATGATTTTTTCCAACGTATCCGCAGTATTCAATACGAGGGCGGAGCGGTCCCCTCGCCTTTCGATTGCTGGCTGATTCTGCGTGGTATGCGCACTCTTCCCTGGCGGATGCGTGCGCATTCCGAAAACGCGATGAAAGTCGCCGATTTCCTTTCCCGACATCGAAAGGTGTCACGCGTCCACTATCCCGGATTGAAGGTGCATCCTGGACATGAGATTGCCGCAAAACAGATGTCGACGTTTGGTGGGATGCTTTCCTTCGAAGTGAAGGACGGGCGCGACGCAGCAATGTCAGTCGGCGCTAAAACAAAAATCTTTACGCGCGCGACTAGTCTCGGCGGAGTGGAAAGTTTGATCGAGCATCGAGCATCGATCGAGGGATCGGGAACAACTTCGCCTGAAGGCCTCTTGCGATTGTCCATCGGCCTGGAAAACGCCGAAGACCTGATGGAAGATCTCGATCAAGCGCTTGGGTAATCGTGGGGCGTTTCTGTGAAACACTATCGCGTGGATTGGCGTCTGACACAGACGCCCTACAATTCTCTACGCGCGATTTATCTTTCGCCGAAAAATATCAACGATGTCCTGCACCTCGTTAACGCGCAGTACGTAAGCGCAGCCAAAGAACGCCGCGGCGCCAAGCGCGATTGCAATGAGCAGCTCGCATAGCTTCGGGAAAAAACGCAGCTGCGACCACGCGCCAAGCCACCAGTAGTTTGCCGCCCAGCAGACCAATGCCAGCACCGCGCCAGCTAGACACATTTTTCCAAGGCCGATCAGCAGTTGCCGTGTTTCCAGCCTGCGCACATGCCGCCGCATTAACGCGTAAAGCAACAGAAAATTGATTGTCGCAACAAGGCTCGTCGAAAACGCCAGACCACGATGTCCCCAGCCAAGGTGAAACGTAAAAAGCCAGTTCAGAAAAAGATTCGCGCCAATCGCAAGGAAACTGATAATCATTGGCGTATTGCGTTTGCCGATCGCGTAAAACGCAGGTGTTAATACCTTCAGTACTGCATACGAAACAAGTCCGACCGCGTAAAATTCCAGCGCGCCGGCAGTCTCGCGCGTCATTTCGGCGTTAAATCGCCCGTGCTGATAGATCACGCTGACGATTGGTGAGGCAAACATCGCCAGCCCAATTGCCGAAGGAATGGTGAGCAAAAATGCGAGTCTTATGCCTCGAGCGAGAATCGCGCGAAACTCTTCCATATTTCCGACGGCCGCGCTTTTCGATACTAGCGGAAGAGTCACTGTTCCAATCGCGACGCCGAAAATTCCCATCGGCAATTGCATCAAGCGAAATGCAATATTCAACCAACTCACCGGGCCATTGCCGAGGCTCGCCGCAAATCCGCTGTTAACGAGGACGTTCACCTGCACCGCGCTTGCCGCAATTACCGCGGGACCCATTAGCGTGAGCACAGTGCGAACTCCTTCATCGCGCCATCGAAAATCCGCGTGGTACTTGTAGCCAACGCGCCAAAGAGACGGAAATTGTCCTGCTAATTGCCAGGCGCCACCGATCAGCGTCCCGATTGCCAATCCCACCAGCGATCGTGCACCGAAATTTGGATCAAGCCACCATCCGATGGCGACGCCGCCAATAATCGAACCGAGATTGAAATAACTCGACGCCATCGCCGGCGGCCCGAAGACATGCTTCGCATTGAGCATGCCCATCACCAGCGCGGCAAGCGACACGAGCAACATGAAGGGCCACATGATGCGCGTGAGCAAAATGGTCAGTTCGGTCTTGTCCGGCGACCAGCTTCCCCATGTTAAAAGCTCCACAAGTTGCGGCGCGAACGCGATACCGAGCAGCGTGACTGCGCTCATGAAAACGGCTGTGAGCGTGGCAACTTTGTTCGCAAGTCGCCACGCCGATTCATCGCCTTCGACCGCGATTTTCTTCGAGAACGTCGTGATGAATGCCGTCGACAGCGCGCCTTCAGCGAACAAATCGCGCAGCAGATTTGGTAATCGAAACGCCATTAGGAACGCATCGAGATTTCTTCCCGCGCCGAAAAGGCCGGCAAAAACCGTTTCGCGAATTAAGCCAAGCACCCGACTCGACAGGATCGCCATGCCGACCACTCCTGCCGCGCGGGTGCTTCCTCGCCGATCTTCGGCCGCAGTCATCGGCGAACAAAGAACAGCGTCCGACGATTTGGGAAAGCAAAAACTTTAAGGAGAAAACAAAGTGGCCCCGCCGGCGCGCCCACAATTATTTCAAAAAGAGATTCATGCTGTCGAGGTCGATGATGCCATGACAGTCGTATAGCGTATCCATCCCCAGGATCCCGCTCACTCTGGCACTGCCTTGCCGCAATGTGAAGTTAGGCAGTGCAGTAACGCCAAATTTTTCTGGCGGCGCTTTGAAGCCGCCAATCTTAAGGTCGTTGATTTTTCCCGCACTGATTTTCCGCGAAGCGCCAAGAGCAAAATGTGCGGAGATCCGTGTTGTCTCGATCGGAACGCCGACTGATTTAAGAAAAGGCTCGTGGAGAATAGTAAGAAATGCGCCCGTATCGACGAACAAACGTGCGGGCTGTCCACGGATCGAACAGGGTACAGTTAAGGCGCCGTTCTCCTCTCGCCGCAAAGGAATTCTGGTGAATTTTTCCTCCGAAGCGACGGAACTGAGATCCACTTGCCGGGCTTGATCCACCTTAAAAAAAATAAGTTTTGTCCGGCAATTGATCACGGCTTTGTGCCGGGTGAGAACATCCAACCCCAGAACGCCATCAATGGGAGTGCCGCCAGTATCGGAATGGCTCGACTTGCGCAGCGTCACGGGAGTGCTGCCAAAACTCATGCCGCCAGCTATGAGACTTTGCGCGAACCCGACAGGGAGTGATTGCCCGTTAATCTGAGTTTGCTGGATATAGGGCAGACCGCCTTGCGACGTTTGCACCCCAAACGATGCAGCTGCAGCCGCGTTCAGGATGATTTGGTTGGAGCCGGTATCGACCAGCAAATTTGCTCGCCGCCCATTGATGCGGACAGGCATTATCATTTTGTTTAGAGGCGTGTAGTGCACCCGAACAGCCTTGTATCCACTTAGCTGCGTTGGTTTGCCTTTGACTGAAGCCAAAGTCGAAGACGGAACGATCAGTAGAAGAGCCAAGACGAAACGAA
>DASSFL010000075.1:0-20880 GCA_035694525.1 Candidatus Udaeobacter sp.
AAAATAGCAATTGGCTGGCTCGATCGATTCAACGTTCACGAGTTAGTGTTCGTTAGGCGCATGGGTCGCTCTCCTTTTTTAAGGTGGAGGCCGAGGGTCTGATTTTTGAGCTTTGCTCCAAGGATTTCGAACCCCCTCCCCCTTTCCTCTTTTCTTGCCCAAGGGGAGAGGCGAGAGAAAGCCACACCGAGTCCGACGAGGGATTCAGCTGTAAAAACACATTTCGTTCCGATTTTCCTTGTTTCTTTCTCGATAACTTCCGAGTAAAACGGTTCTATCCGATAATTCGCGATTACGATGAAATCGCTTGGACGCATCCTCCTCGCACTTTCGGCAGTTCTGTTGGCCGTCGGCGCTTGGATTCACACTTCAGCCTTCGGCAAGATGTCTGCGGCAGTTGCGAATTCGGACCTCATTCCATTTGCGGCGAAGTCTCTCAGAATACTTTGGCTTGAGGATTCAGTTGTCTTGTTAGTTCTGGCGATCGTGTTCGTTGTTATCGCGGCTTGGCCTTCTGCAGCGACCAAATCGGTTATTGTCCTTCTCGCGCTAATTCCCGCTGTGACAGCTGTGCTAGTCTATTATTTCGTCGGAACGTTTATTGCCGGCCATCTTCTGCTCGCCGCAGCAGTTGCGGCGATCCTGGGTGGACTTCAGTGTCCAACAGCAAATCCGCCGTAAAAAGAGTTGTACTCCGTTCGGCCGGCACATCTTTTGTAATTTCTTTTCCTTTGGCCGGTTGCCTAAACTTTAAGCTTGCGTAATAAAGATCGGGCCGTGTAAAGTCGCCCACTTTAATTTTTGTCGCTTAACCGTCACTTTCATTATTTATGAACCAACGCCTTATCTCGGAAATTGGCCGTACTCAACGACTTGAAATTATTAACTCGCTCAAGCGCACCAGGGGAATGTCCGTCAACGAGCTGGTGGAGAAAATGAAGATGAGCTACATGGGCATCAAGCAGCATTGTCTCACCCTTCAACGGGACGGTTATCTGGATACCTGGCGTCGCCCGCAAAAGATGGGTCGCCCGGAGATGGTCTATCGACTGACCCGGCGCAGCCATGATCTTTTTCAAGCCGACAGCCATCAGTTGACGCTCGATCTGTTGAAATCGGCTCAGGAAATCTATGGGCCAAATGCTCCGGAGAAGCTTCTCTACAATATTTTTGAAAAAAGAACAGTTGCGCTCAAGACGAAGGTGAAGGGAGACACAGTGGCTGAACGTGCCAAGTGGCTGGCCAATTTGCGCGATGGAGAAGGTTACATGTCCCAGTTCGTTAACGATCACCAGGACGGTGGGCCCAGGATTGTGGAGTGCCATTCGCCGATTCTGAATCTGGTGGATCGTTATCCAATCGTAGGCCGCCTCGAGCAGGACATGTTTGAAGCGGTGCTGCGCGCGAAAGTACGCCGGCAACTGCTGCGCAACTCAGGTCTATACGAGTGCGCATTTCATTTCGCGGCATAGGCGCGAGCGGTCGGGATAGCGCACTGCGGTCGCCGCGGCGACACATCGCAGCGCGATGTCCTACCGATGGATTTGCTCTTTCGCTCTGCACGAATCTCGGTTGATTGGAGGCCCATGCCTCGGGCTTTTCCTTCCGTTGTCATCGAGAATTTACAGCCGCTAATCGACGGCGGGCGCTACCCGATCAAGCGTATCGTTGGCGAAGACCTGGTTGTTGAAGCAGACATTTTCAAGGATGGGCACGATGTCGTGGCGGCGATCCTGAAGTGGCGTGTTTTGGGGAAACGCGCGTGGCGGGAAACGCCGATGAATTTCCTTGATAACGATCGCTGGCGCGGCGTTTGCACTTTGTACGATGAAGACATTCACGAATACACGGTCGAAGCGTGGACAGACACTTTTCGCAGTTGGCAGGCGGAGTTCGCAAAGAAATTTGAAGGCGGCATTTCCGATCTTCGAAGCGAAGCGCTCGAAGGCGCGGCTTTGATAGAAGCTGCCGCTAGGCGCGCGCGCGATCGAGCAGACCGCAAGCGATTGTCTGAATTTTCCCAGCAAATTTCGACCGGTGCTAATTCAGAAATTCACGCCATCGCGCGATCGGGCGAGCTGGAAGTGCTGATGGCGACATATCCCGATCGCGCAGCTGCGGCGCAATACGATCCCGCTCCCCGCGTTGTTGTAGATCGGCCTGCAGCGTTAATTGGAGCGTGGTACGAATTTTTTCCGCGCTCGGCAGAAGGCCGGGGCGATCGCGGATCGACATTTCGCGATTGTTTGTCACGGATGGACGACGCTCAGGCAATGGGTTTCGACGTCATTTATTTTCCGCCGATTCATCCCATTGGGCACACTAATCGAAAAGGCCGAAATAACTCGACCATCTGCGAACCCGGCGATCCTGGCGTGCCATGGGCGATCGGCAGCGAAGCTGGCGGGCACAAGGCGGTCGAGCCCTCGCTCGGCACACTGGAAGATTTCGACTGGCTTCAGAAAGAGGTGCGCAACCGCGGAATGGAAATCGCCCTTGATTTCGCGATCAATTGCTCGCCCGATCACCCGTACGTCAAAGAGCATCCCGATTGGTTCTACAAACGTCCCGACGGCACGATCAAATACGCGGAGAACCCGCCGAAGAAGTACGAAGACATTTATCCATTGAACTTTCGCTGCGAAAACTGGCATGAGCTCTGGGCGGAGATGAAAAGTATCGTGCTGTTTTGGGCAGAGCGCGGAGTGCGCATCTTTCGCGTGGACAATCCGCACACCAAACCGGTCGCTTTCTGGGAGTATTTGATCAGAGGCGTGCGCGAGAAATACCCCGACACGATTTTTCTCGCCGAAGCATTCACCAGGCCAAAGATGATGAAAGCGCTGGCCAAGGCTGGTTTTAACCAGAGCTACACTTATTTTACCTGGCGAAATTCGAAGCGCGAGCTCATCGAATATTTTACAGAGCTGACTCAAACCGAGATGAGCGAATATTTTCGACCGAATCTTTGGACCAACACTCCCGACATCCTGCCGTTTGTACTTCAGGAGGGCGGGCGTCCCGCATTCATGATTCGCGTCGCTCTAGCCGCGACACTTTCACCGCTTTACGGTATCTACAGCGGATATGAACTCTGCGAGACTGAAGCATTGCCGGGCCGCGAGGAGTATTTGGATTCCGAAAAATACCAGTATAAAGAGCGCGATTGGAATGCGCCGCGAAACATCAAGGACTGGATCACCCGACTAAACAAAATCCGAAAGGAAAACCGCGCGCTGCAGCTTTACACGAATTTGCGGTTCCACGACGCCGACAACGACGCCATTCTGTTTTACAGCAAAATGACCGCGGCGCGTGATAACATCATTCTCGTCGTTGTGAACCTTGATCCACATCGCAAACAGAATTCGTTTGTCTATGTTCCGGTTGAGAGTTTCGGGCAAATGGAGAGCGACGTCTATCAGGTGCAGGACTTGCTGAGCGGCGCGAATTACACCTGGCGCGGCCGCCGTAATTACGTAGAGCTCGATCCGAACATTCAGCCCGCCCACATTTTTCTCGTCCGCCGCTGAGTAACGGTAGGGATCCCGCAACCGCGGCAGGCCTTTCCGCTCGATTCGACGCGCCCGGCGGTCCCGCCCTACCAATGGTTTCCAGCAACTCGGCGAAGTACTCTTTGTTTGATCTGACAATGGCGCATTTGCATCCGCTGATCGCCCCGCATATCATTACGAAATTTCCGGCATGAAGATTTGGGTCCTGTTGTTTGCCGCGCTGGCGAGCGCGGCTCCTGTTGTAGCACAAGAAGTCTCAGCTACGCCGCCTCTGGTGCCTGCGCGCTCGCAGACCATCCTGGAGACGCTTTTCAAAGCTGGCCCAGTCATGATTCCGCTCGTTTTGCTGTCGATCTTTTTTGTCATGTTGGTCGTGGTTTACTTGATGACAATCCGTCGTGGCGCCGTGGTTTCGACCGGTTACATGGCAACGGCGGACGCGCTTTTGCGTAAACGCGATTATTTGGGTCTGCTCGCTGTTTCCAATCGGCACGGCGAAGCGATCGCGCGGGTTGTGCAAAAAGTGCTCGATTTCATGACCAAAAATCCGCAGGCAGATCTTCAGCAGATCCGCGAAATCGCCGAAACCGAGGGAACGCGGGTCGCGGCGAATCTAAATAATCGGGTGATTTATCTTGCGGACATTGGAATGATTGCGCCGCTGCTCGGCCTGCTTGGCACCGTCTTTGGAATTATCCATTCCTTCGGTGCGCTGGGAGCCGACATCGGTTCGGCGCGTTACGTAGCGTTGTCGCGCGGGATCAGCGAGGCGCTGGTTAACACGGCTGCCGGGCTGGCCATCGGCATTCCCGCTATGATCTTCTACGCATTCTTTCGGGGCCGAGCACAAAAGCTGATCTCGGAATTGGAAGCTGCCTCGACACATGTTTTGGCGTTGCTTTCGTTGCAGTATGGCAGGCCCCAACGAACTCCTGTGCTGATCGAAGAAGAACTGTAAAGCTGTTTCACACCAATGAATCTGCGTGGTCACGCACCTCTGCATCATCCGGGCATTCAACTGGCGCCCCTCGTGGATGTGCTATTGCTTTTGCTGATTTTCTTTCTGCTGACATGGAACGCGGCCCGGACTGAGAACGAGCTCGACGTTAAAGTGCCGAAAGCATCAGCCGCCAAGGAGAAATCTGCGCCAATTGGTGATGTAATTGTTAACGTAAAGGCCGACGGTAACGTGGTGGTCAATCGCCGCACTTTAAGCGGTGCCGAACTTGGCGAATTACTGAAAAGCCTGGTCCAATTGAATTCCGAGCAAGCCGTAGTGATCCGCGGCGATGAAGGCGGTGCATACAAGAACATCGTCGGCGTGTTAAACATTTGCACCGAGGCGGGGGTAACCAACGTAGCTTTCGCGACAGCAAAATGAAAATGAGGCGCAGTGCCAGTCTCCTGGGACTGGCGATGCTGCTTTGCACGGCGAGCAGCGCTATTGCTCAGTCACAGCCGGAAGTTCGCCGGGCGCGTCCCGTCGATGAACCGCCCGTTCCGCGCGCTCTCCCCGCGGATGAGTCAGTCGACAGAGTTCTCCGTTCTCTAAAGGAGGAATCGTCAGCGCCATCACAGCCATCACAGAATCAAGGCGAGGGAGCAGCTCAGCGTCAGCTCGATTACGCGAACGGCCTGTTCACTCGCAAACTTTATGATCTGGCGGCCCCTGAGTATCAAAAATATCTCGAAGATTATCCCGGGCGCGCGGGCCGGGCGAACGCTTACTTCTCGTTGGGTGAATGCTATCGCAACCTCGGTCGCACTTCGGGCGCTCGCACAAACCTCCAGAAGGTGCTCAACGATTACGCCGACAGCGAATTCGCCGGACCGGCGGCATATGCGCTCGCCGAAATGGCGTTCGCGGACAAAGATTATGCCGCTGCGCTTCCGCTCTTTCATCGTTCTGTCGGAAAATCAAAAGAACCAGCAGTAGCCCTTTCCGCGCATTACTTCGAAGCGCGTTGTCTCGAGGCCCTTGGCCGAAAGGAGGAAGCTGCCAATATTTATGCCGAGGTTGCCGAGACCGGAAATCCGAATCCTTTCCGCGAGGACGCACGAATTACGGCAGCATCCATTTTCTCAGCGCGAGGAAGAAAAATCGATGCGCTGAAGCAATACGAAGCGCTGGCTAACGAAGCGCAGAAACCGGCCTTGAAGGCGGAATCGGCCGTGCGCGGCGGCATGATCGCGCTGGACCTTGTCCAGGCCGACAAGGGCAAAATCGACAAGGCGATGGCGGATAGAGCAGAAGCTTTGCTGCGGAAAGGTCGCGCTGTCCCTGAAGGTGGAAAATTCCGGGCGATCGCGCAGGTCGGCTTGCGTCGTTTGCAATATCAGGCCGGGCAGTACGCCCAGTTGTTAGCAGAGTACAAGAGAGAACAGGGGAACCTGCCGGAGGCCGCCCAGGCCGAAGTGTTGCTACTCGCGGCAAACAGCCAGCGGCAACTTGGTAACTCGAAGGAGGCTGAAGCGCTATATGGCCAGATTATCACGAAGTACCCGGACCGAGAGGAAGCAAAAGATGCTGCCTATCAGCGTCTGATCAACGTGTACAACTCCGATCCTTCAGCGCTGATTTCCGCAGTGGACGAGTTTCTCGTAACCAAACCGACCAGCGAACGCGCCGATCAGGCGAAACTGTTAAAGGCTGAAGCGCTCTATAAACAGCAGAATTGCGCGGAGGCAGTCCCGATTTTCGAAGAACTGCGCGCTTCTCAACTTTCCGCCAGGTTGCGCGCCGATGCGGCGTACAAATTGGGCTTGTGTCACGCGCAGATGAAAAATATCCCCGGCGTGATCGAAGCTTTCACGTACTACGTGCAGGCGTTTCCGGATGATCCGCAAGCGCCTGCGGCCCTGGCTCAACGAGCTTTGGCTTACGAACAAGACAAGAATTACGCCGCCGCGGTGGCGGATTTAAACACGATCCTCTCTAAGTATCCCAAGGCGCACGAGCGGGAGGCAGCTTTGCAGTTAAAAGCTTTGATCCTCGGACAGCAGGAAAACAACAAGGGCATGATAGACACATTTCGCCAGCTCCTGAGAGAATACCCCAAGAGTTCTGTTGCGGCGCAGGCACAATACTACATCGGCAAGGCCGCGTTTGAAGCGAAGGATTACAAGACGGCGCTGACGGCGTTCAACGCTGCCCGTCAACTGAACAAGGAGCAATATTACAACCTCGCGTCGCTCCGGATGATGCTATGTCAGTTTTATTTGAAAGATCGGGCTGCGCTCACGAAAGAGGTGAACACTTTCATGGCCAACAGTCCGAATACGAATGTGCCACCGGAAGTTCTGGAATGGCTGGGGATCGGATATTATAACGAGAAAAATTTCCAGGCTGCGGAAAAATACCTGAGCGCGCTCCGAAAAATCGCTAATCCTGGCGGCGTTAAACCCGATTTCTTGTTTTATCTCGGAGATACGGCCACCAAGCTAAAGAACCTGCCTGAAGCCGAGGACGCATTTGGCAAGTACTTGCAGACGGCGAAAGACCCGGCTGGGAAGGCCAAGGTGTTGCTTGCGCTCGGTGCGGTGAAGATTAGCGCCCATAAACCGGACGAGGCTCAGAAAATCGCCGAAGAAATCATGGCGCTGCAACCGGAGGGACGTGTCAACGCGGAAGCGCGCTTGCTCGCGGGCGAAGTACAACTGGAGCGTGGGAATTTCGATGACGCGGGGAAGGCCTTCAAGGGAGTCGCGTTGCTTTACGATGATCCGGCCATCACTCCGCGCGCGTTGGACAAAGCAGCACTCGCCTACAGGCAAGCGGGCAAAACCGACGAAGCAGACCGGTTGTCGCAGGAGCTGCACGAGCGATATCCGAATTACGCCGCCGGCGGATAAAGACGCGGTCGGTATTTTCGCGGCAGCTTTATGAGTGCGATGCGTCCTCGCATCGCTTTGATCACGCGATGTCAACAATTTTGCCGCGGCGATAGATCGACCCGCATCTATCTTGAAGGGCTTACAGTCGCGATGCCCCACGGACCGTCGCCGGCGTTAATACGGCGCAATTCTTTCCGAGATTTTACATCGACAACTGAAACATCGTTCGATGCACCGTTCGCGGTGTAGAGTTTCGCTCCGCTTGGATCTAGCGCGATTCCCCATGCGCGGTTTCCGACGGGAATTGTCGTTGCTACTGCGTTCTTTTCGGTATCGATAACTGCAACCGTGTTCCCGCGGCCTGTTGACACATAAAGCTCTTTTCCATCCCTGGCCATTACAGTGCCCATCGGCAGCGAGCCTGTTGGCAGTTGGATTTTTGACAACAATTTGTGTGACGCCGCATCGATGACGGCAACGTAGCCACCGTTCTCGCAGGCGGCGTACGCGCGCGAGCCGTCCGGCAGAAATGCAAGCGATCGCGGCCGTCCGCCTGTTTCGATCGTTGCGACTACGCGCTGTTGGTTGGGATCGATTGCGAACACCTCGCCTTTCTCTTCGCACGTGACATAGACTTCGCCGTTCTGCGGATTCACACCAACGCCTTCCGGTTCCTCCGACACTTTGACTTTTCCACGGGACTGCCCGGAGCCGAGATCAACAATCAAAGCGCTCGCATCATCTTCATTCGCGATAAAAGCAAACTTCCCATCTTTGCTTATCGCGAATTGCTCCGGGTCCGACCCGACATGCCAGCGATCGATTAATTTGTGCTCGACTGGATCGATTACAGCAAGCCCGTCGGCAGTTTTGTCCGCTGGCGCGCGATTTTCATCCAGACCGGGCGCCATCCGCGGCGAACCACTCACCGTCACAAAGAGCCGCTTGCCGTCTGGCGCTGCATGAATCCCGCGGGGTCTTTTGCCTGCTTTAAAGGTCGCGACAACAGAGTCCGTCGCGCCGTCAATCACGCTAATATCACCGGATCGTTCATTGCTGACATATACGAAATACGCTGGCGATTCAGCGCGCACCAGCATTGCGCCTGTAATGATCAGAAAAAGGACAAATTGGGCTTTCACGCGTCACGCGTACATCGCACGTGATCCGCATGCAAGTCATTCGCTAGAGTTTAATATTGGACGTTGGGCGTTGGACGTTGGACGTTTTCTGCAGTGACTCCGCACGACAAGCTTTTCATTCCAGGCCCGGTTGAAGTATCGGAAAAAACCTGGGCCGCGTTTTCGCGTCCAATGATTGGGCATCGCGGCGAAGACTTTAAGAATCTTTACCGCGCCATTTATCCAGGACTTCAGACATTATTTGGAACAAAGCAGCCAGTGTTCCTTTCCACCTCTTCGGCATGGGGCGTCATGGAAGCATCCATCCGGAACCTGGTCGATCGCGGAGTGCTCTGCTGCATGTGCGGCGCGTTCTCGGACAAATGGTTCGACGTGGCAAAGCGCTGTGGCAAGGAGGCCGCTCCGCTCCAGGTCGATTGGGGAAAGCATATCGACCAGAAGGCGATCGACAGGCAATTGGCCACGGGAAAATTCGACACCGTCACTCTCATCCACAACGAGACTTCAACAGGCGTGATGAATCCGCTCCGAGAAATCTGCTCTACTCTCGCGAAGTATCCCGATGTGGCGCTGGTCCTCGATACTGTCTCCTCATTCTCGGGAGTCAAAATCGACATGGATGCGCTCGGCGTCGACCTGATGCTCACCGGTGCCCAAAAGGCGCTGGCGTTGCCACCAGGTTTTTCATTGTTTTCAGCTTCGGAGAAAGCATTTGCTCGCGCAGAGAAAATCCCGAACCGCGGTTTTTACTTTGATTTCCTCGAGTTCAAGAAGCAACAAGCAGAATGGATGACGCCGAGCACGGCAAGCATTGGGCATATGCACGCGCTGCAATCGAAGCTGGATGAAATTTTCGACGAAGGCTTGGAGGCGCGCTTTGGTCGACACGAGCGGACGAACGCCCTCGTGCATGATTGGGTCCGCCACACTGGCTTCGAATTCTTCGCCGAAAAAGGATTCCGCTCCAAGACGCTCACCTGCGTGAAAAACAACAAGGAGATCAACGTTCTGGAGTTGGCGAAAAAGCTTCGCGAAAAGCATCATCTGGTGATCGACCCCGGTTACGGCAAAATCCGAGGAAAAACCTTTCGCCTTTCCAACATGGGCGATGAGACCGAAGAAACTGTGGCCCATCTGCTCAGCTGCCTTGATGATGTTCTGTAAACGATTGGCTATCCCATCCGCGCATCGCCCAGAAAACCACGCCACCCTCCCAAACATTTCTATTGGTTGGCGGTGACCAAGGGAACAAAATATCGGATGAATATTCGGCCACTGATCCTGGTCTTTATTCTTAGTTTCTTTAAACCGCTGGAGTCAATCTACGGAGACCCTGCAGCAATAACGCAGGAAGAACTTGTTCGCTGCACCCAGGAACTTTTCGACGCGGTAGTACCAGGCAACAAGGAGCCATGGCAAAAATATTTCGCCGACGACTGCATCTTCGCCGATGAAAAGGGACGCAACTTTAACAAGACGCAACTGGTTGCCGATATTACGGCGCTGCCGAAAGGTTATTCGGGCACGATCAAGATCGTAAAGCCCAAAAGCGTCATTCACGGTGACACGGCCATTTTAAGTTACGATCTCGACGAAACCGAAACGATCTTTGGCCAGAAGCTCACCGCTCGTTATCACGTAACCGATACGTGGCTGCGACGCAACGGCGTCTGGCAAATCGCCTCCAGCCAGGCGATGCGTTACTATGAAGATCCGACTGTTGCCAGGATTGACTCGAAAAAATTCGCCGATTTCACCGGCATCTACGAGCTGGCGCCCGGCCAGATCAGACGAGTTTTTTCCGAAGGCGAAAATTTGTATGTGGAGCGCAATGGGAAACGTGAACAACTTCTGCCTGAGGGATCCGAAATCTTTTTTCGCAAAGGGGTCGAAGGCCGCATCCTATTTCGCTACGCGGATAGTGGGAAAGTGGACGCCCTGATCGATCGTCGAAACAACGAAGACGTCGTCTGGCGCAGAGTGAATTAAGCTCGCGGATATAGCAGAAAAGGTTTCCGCACTGCGAGCTAGTTTTCCTCAGACGAATCGCGGGTAACGTCTTACTAGGAAATCATCCCCATCACTTATGCCAGTGATTGAAACTTCAGGCCTGACCAAAGTCTATCGCACCTATCGGAAGGAGCGGGGACTTTGGGGATCAATCAAAGGCCTGGTCAAACGCCGTTACGATGAAACGCGCGCCGCCGACCAGGTTTCCTTTAACATTGACGAAGGCGAGTTCGTTGGTTTTCTCGGTCCGAACGGTGCAGGCAAGACCACGGTCCTCAAGATGCTTTCCGGGCTATTGAATCCAACCTCCGGCGATGCGCGCGTGCTCGGTTTTGTTCCATGGGAACGACGCAATGAAATGAAAAGGCAATTCAGCCTGCTCATGGGACAAAAAAATGCGCTGTGGTGGGATCTGCCCGCGCAAGAATCGCTTGAACTCAACCGCGCCATATACGGAATCGACCCCGTACGGTTCAAAAGGGTCGTGGACGGATTATCGGAGCTCTTGGAAGTGCAGGACAAAATGAATGTGATGGTTCGTGAGCTTTCGTTAGGCGAACGGATGAAGATGGAGCTGATTTCCGCACTCATTCACGAGCCGCGCGTTCTTTTTCTCGATGAACCAACGATTGGCCTGGACGTGGTCAGTCAAAAACGGGTTCGTGAATTTCTGCGTATCTACAACGAGAAACATCACATTGTTACGTTGCTGACCAGCCACTACATGCAGGATATCCAGGAGCTGTGTCATCGCGTTCTCGTGATCGATCACGGCAAAATCTTTTTCGACGGGCCGCTGGATGAGATCGTCGACCGGTTTTCGGGATACAAAATTCTGAGTCTAACTTTCGAAAAAGAGGCGGCCCGCGATCTTTCCGCCTTCGGTGAAGTAACGGAACAAACGCCTGTTTCGGTGCAACTAAAGGTCCCACGCGCAAAAGTCACCGAGACCTGCCGCGAACTGCTCGAAGCCTGCGACGTGAGCGACATTAACGTTCAGGAAGTGCCAGTGGAAGAAGTGATTCGCCAGCTCTTTGGCGAACGACGCGAAAATCATCGCGCCGCTGACCTTGCGGCCGCAGAAGCCGCGCAGGCTACCTAAGGTTGGTGAAGTCGAACCGAAATCGGCGTTGCAATTGTGAATGGCGCCGTGATCGAGGCGACCGAGCATGGCGAGCGCAAGACTCTATTCACAGATGTCTCCGCCTATCGCGATGGCAAATGGCAGGCCGTTAGCGCACAGGAACTGCGTGTAACCGGTCCATAAGCGAGTTGCTGCACCTTCCTTGAGAACGCGGTTCGACCGCCAATTCTTAAGTCTTAGAGCTTAACGGGACATCAAATACAGGCATGCTACGCAAGATGCTTTTTTCCATTGCGTCGACCAACGTCGGGTATTGGAGAGTCCAGCCGAGACTCCGGAGTTTCGCATTGCTAACGCGCTTGTTGCTGTTCCCGCGTTTACGTTCCCCGGTTGATTTTCCAATCGGCGGCAGTGGGCGATCCAGTCTTTGCGCCAACCAACGATAGCATTCACTTTGCAGCATCGGTTGATCGTCAACCACGTTGTAAATTTGAGTTTGCTGCGTTTCTCGTGTCAGCAAAAAGTAAATTGCCGACGCGATATCCTCGCGGTGCACTTGATTAACAAAGCGATCGTTTTCCCGGTCGATGGTCGCTGTGCCGGCAAGAAACTTGCTCAGTAACGCCGACCTGCCAGGGCCGTAGATACCGGCGAGCCGGGCGACCGTGCCGCGCCGCTCGAGCACCAGCTTTTCCGTTTCAAGCAGAACTTGACCCGTCTCGCGAGCAGGCTTGGTTTCGCCTTCTTCAGACACCCATGAGCCATCGCGTTGCGCATAAACGCTGGTGCTACTGGTTAGGAGCACCTTTGTTTCGGCAAATCGATCGAGCAGATTGCGAACGCCATTCAAATAGATTCGGCGGTAAGACTCGATTCCGCCGCCTCGCGTACTCGCACAGTGAATAACAGCATCGAATATTCCGGGGCGCTCTGCGACCTGATCGCAGTTTGAAATATCGGCTGGCCAAATAGGATACGGTTTGGAGGATAACGCCGCTGCGGATTCCTCAGAAGCTGTCCAGCCTTCCACGTCCCAGCCTGCGGCATGGAACAAATCCGCTGTCGCTTGACCAACATAACCACATCCAGCGATCAGGATTCGCGGCATCTCGCTGTAGACACCTCGCTGCTCCGAGGCGCACCTTGGGCGTTGCATCCGGCACGTCCACGCCCGCCTTGGCTGGGTTGTGGCATGACAGGCACGCCCAAGGTTACAACAGTCCCTTGCATGATTGCCATCGCCTCACGCCGGGGCTGCGATTTCAATTTCTTCAAACATGTTTTTCTGGAGAGCGCGGACCTGTTTGAGACGAATGAGTTCCAGGAGCGCTAGAAAAGTTACTACCACTTCCACACGCGAGACGGCATTCCCAAACAAGTCGGAAAACCGCAGCTGCGCGCTATTTGCGACTCGTTGCAAAATAAGATCAATCTTCTCCGAAACGCTAAACCGTTCGGCAAAAATTTCCTGCACGTCCTGTCGCGCTTCGATCCGTTTGAGCACCGTTTGGAACGCGTTGATCAATTGAAAAATTCCAACCTCCTCCAGGCGCAGCGGTTCCTGCAACAGCGACGACGCGCCGCCCTCTCGCGCGAAAATCCGCTCCTGTTCGATCTGCCGCAAATGGAGTTCTGCTGCGGCTTCCTTGAACTTTTTGTACTCGATCAGCTGCCGGATTAAATCCCAGCGGGGATCATCTTCCTCAGCGTCTTCTTCGGGCGGCTGCTGATCAATAGGCAGCAGGCTGCGGCTTTTCAGGTAAATGAGGTTCGCCGCCATAACGATGAATTCGCCGGCCAGTTCGATATTCAATTCTTTGAACGCTTGAAGATACTCGAGGTACTGACGAGTGATGCGTTCTAGTGAAATGTCGTAAATATCGATCTCATCCTGCTTGATGAGGTAAAGCAGTAGATCGAGCGGCCCTTCGAAAACCTCCAGCTTGACCTTGTAGTCAGCTTCCATGTGTTACCGGGTGTTTTAGCCGATCTCTAGGGAAGCTGACAGCTTCCCTTACAGGCGACAAGCCACAAGCTTCTTACGCAGGAATTTTCCGGTGAATCCAAACGCTGTTCACAAGCCCGAGGCCAAACATGATCATTAGCACAAACGAGCCGCTGTAACTGATTAATGGCAATGGTACACCGGTGATGGGGAGCAGAGCGATCGTCATCCCCATGTTTTGGAAGATATGTGTGAAGATGAGCGCCGTGATCCCGACAACCAGAAGCAGTCCCAATTGATCGCCGGCGAAAAAAGCGACAAAGAGACACGTCATCAGAAGCAAAGCGAACCCACCAATAAGAAACATTCCTCCAATAAATCCCCATTGCTCGCCGATGGCGGAGAAAATGTAGTCGTTATGCACGGCAGTGGCGGGGAGAAACCCGAGCTCGATCTGTGTGTTTGGCGCTTTGAAGCCCTTGCCGGACCAACCACCCGAGCCAATAGCGATGAGCGATTGATTAATCGCCCATGCCGAGCCCTGTTTGTCGATATCCGGATGCGTAAACGCGGTGATCCGTTGTTGCTGGTACGGTTTTAGACCGAAATTGATAGCGATGGGGATAAAGGCAACTGCGATGAGAATCACGCAAATCAGGTACCGCAGCGGAATACCACCAACGAACAACAGCGCCAGGAGCACCGGCGCCCAAATGATAACTTCACCCAGGTCGGGTTGCATTAAGATGAGTAAGCACGGCGCAGCGGCAATCGCTCCGCAGAGCAGCAGCCGCAGCATCGGATGCATTTCGCGAAATTGTGTCAGGAACAGCGCCAAAACCATGATGCCGGCGACAACGGCAAGCTGTGCCGGCTGAAAATTAAGGGGTCCCAAATGCAGCCAACTGCGCGCCCCGTAAACCTTTGTGCCCATGAACTTCGTCATGATTAGAAAGACGATGCCGGCCAGGTACATCGGCAGCGCGCCCCAGCGAATCCAGCGGTAGTGAATTAGACTCGTCAGCATAAAGGCGGAGACACCGACTGCGACCCAGTTTGCCTGCTTTCGCCAGAAGTCGATCGCATTGGAGTCTGCCCGCGTAGAAGTGGCGCTGTAAATCGCCACGACTCCAAAGACGGCGAGCGCCAGCATGGTCAGCAGCAGAAGCCAGTTTTGGCCGAGCAATTTTCGAAGAAACGGCGTCATTTGACTCGATTAAATCTCCCGCACATCCTCAGGGAATTGAGGACAATTACACGTGCATTGCAATCTTCGCAAAAAATTGTGGCGCAGCTTTTCGACCTGCACTGCTCATAACTCGAATTGAGAAAGTTTCGCCAGATTCGGTCAGGGATTCGGCAAGATCGGACCGGTGTAATCGCGCATCGTTTTCTGCTAAGAGTCAGATGATGTAGGAATTACGTGGTTCTTCAGATTAGCTTGAGGTTATCCACATAACCAGTTGATTTTCAGTCAATTGGGAGTTTTTATGGCAAAAATCGGCGCTTCACTTGTCTGCAGATTTGAAGGCCACTAAACTACCTTTGGACGTTATGGATTTTCCGGGGGAAGACGCAAATGGCTAAGAGCAAAAAGACGAAGAAAAAGACCAAACGAAAGCTCGCGCATCCTAAACTGCCGATGCAAGGGCTGTTGAATTTGCTTCACGAGGGGACGTATTTTGACCTGCGTCCGATGTTTGACGATTTGAACAAGCGGTACTTTCGCGGGCGTCTTCGTGGTTACAAAGTGATGTGGGGTCGACGGCGAAAGCATCGCCCCAAGGAATATTTCATCTTCGGCACAATTCAGGAGCAGGATCGTGTTATTCGAATCAATCGGGCGCTGGACCAGCCATTTGTGCCGTCCTGGTTTCTGCAGTACGTGCTTTATCACGAGATGCTGCACTCAGTAGTGCCCGACGAGGCGCTCTCCCGCGGTCGCCGTCGGGTTCACACGGAAGAATTCAACCGTCGCGAGCGCGCATTCCCGGGATATCGGCGCGCCCGTCGCTGGGAGGAGGAAAATCTGTCGCGTTTTTTACGCTGAGAAGATCGGATATCGGGCTGCTGGGGCTGACATCCAAAATCAGCGCGTTTCCGTAACAGGCGGCGGAGACGGCCTGTCAGACGGCGAGGGCGTCGTCGCTACGTTCTTTTTGATCAGGTACCAAAGCGTTGTCGCGAGTAGGAGAGAGATCAACTTCGCGCGCCAGTTTTTCAGAATTATTCTCTTCATATTTGCTGTGCAACAAAATCTCCGCAATCCGTTGACGGAAGGTCTCCGGCGTAAAATTGCGCTCAATTCGGCGCCGGTGACAAATGGAAATACTGCCCGTCTCTTCGGAGACAACTACCGCCACCGCGTCCGATTCCTCAGTAATCCCGAGCCCGGCGCGGTGACGTAATCCTAGGCTGCGGTCGAGCGTCTCGCGCTGGCTCACCGGAAAAATACACGCCGCGGCTGCGATTCGTCCGTTGCGAATGATCACTCCACCATCATGCAGCGCAGCCTTTGGATGAAAGATGGTCAGGATGAGCTCAACGGAAAAATCTCCGTCGATCGTCACGCCTGTTTCCTCGTAAACACGAATCGACGTGTCGCGCTCGATCGCGATGAGCGCGCCGAATTGCTTATTTGCCAGTTGCATTACTGCCTCGGCCAGATCATGAACCGTTTCGCGCTTTTCACTCGTCAGCGAGAAAATGGGGTGACCGCCCAGCGCGGCCAGTCCACGTCTTAGCTCCGGCTGAAAAATCACCACCAGCGCGACTGCGAGGAAAACTGAGAAGCTTCGAACGATCCAGCCGATCACAACCAAATTGAGCAGTGTCGAAATCAGGGTCAGCGTCAAAAAGACGATCGCCAGCCCGGTAAGCACTTTCGCGCCGCGCGTTCCCCGGAAATAAAGGTAACCGTAATAGATCGCCACGCTCAGCAGAAGGATTTCAATCAGACTGCGCCATCCTCGGAACCAGAGATCGATGAGCTGATGAATCATTTTGCCCTCTGAAGAATTGCTTCTGTTACTTTTAAGGCGTTTACGTTTTCTTTGACATCATGAACGCGGAGCACGTCTGCCCCAAGCATGCGCAGGAGCGAAGTCAACGCCACCGCAGGCGCCAGCCGATCGCTCATCTGCGCCGAATTGATCAGTTTGCCCAGAAACGATTTTCGGGAGACGCCAATCACGACTGGTCGATCACACGCGCGGAGCCTCTCAAGCTGCGCGAGCAACTCGAGATTGTGCTCAAGCGTTTTCCCGAAACCAATGCCCGGATCAAACGCAATCGCCATGGGATCAATATTATAAACTATGGCGCGAGCATATTGTTGTCGAAAAAAATCAGCAATTTCTGAGACAACGTTCGTGTATTGCGGCGTAATCTGCATGGTCTGCGGAGTTCCCTGCATATGCATGATGATGAAAGCTGAATTGGTTTCGGCAATCAGCGGCATCATGTCCTCATCGCCTCGCCCTCCGGTAACGTCGTTCACGATCGAAACTCCTGCTTGAACCGCCGCGCGCGCAACTTCGGATTTCGACGTATCAATCGAAATAATGACTTCGCTCTTCGCGCGCAATCGTTCGATCACCGGAATCACACGGCGCAATTCTTCCTCTGCGGTGATAGCTTCGGACCCCGGTCGGGTGGATTCGCCGCCGACATCGACGATGTGCGCACCTTCCGCTGCCATCTTCAAACCGTGCTCCACGGCCCTCTCCACCACGAAAAATTTTCCGGCATCGGAGAATGAATCCGGAGTGACATTCAATACACCCATGATCAGTCCGTGCCGGGAGAGATCGAAAATGCGGTTCCCGATTTTCCAAAGTCTCCCACGCATCATGGATGAGACTACCACCTGGCGTCGATTATTCGAACGAAGATGGACTTAGAATGCTGTGATTCGTTAGATCGTTACATCGGATTTCCGATTCAACGGTTCAACGATTCAGCGCTTCTGTTTGGCATAGCGCCCCATTAACTCCCCCTGCGCAACAACGTGCCCTTTCATTGCTGCGTCCAGTTGGTTCCGCTTCGTACCAGAGGCCAGGTTCAGCTCCCGATCGAGCGCGAAAATTTTGAAGTAATAGCGATGAGTGCCAGAGGGGGGACACGGTCCTCCGTAACCGGATTTGCCGAAGTCATTTGTTCCCTGCACGCCTTGGGGCGCGTTTCCTTCCGCGATCGCATTGGTCTGGGGAGGGATATTCCAGACTATCCAATGCGTGAAGAGTCCGCTCGGCGCATCCGGGTCATCTACCACCAGGGCCAGGCTTTTCGCGCCCGAAGGAATCTCCGCAATCCGCAAAGGTGGGCTGCTGTCGCCGCCGTCACATGTGAATTTTGACGGAATGTTCCCACCTTCTTGAAAAACAGAACTTGTGATCTTCATCCTGGCCCCTCCTGCGGCAAATGAGGCGACCGCCATCACGGCAATCGCCAGTGCGCCGGCAATGATTGCTTTTTGCATTATTCGACCTCGGATCGAAATCGCGTTAAATCGATAAACGTGGCGGTATAGTTTCGCTTAGATGGCTTCCAACGGACGTAACATTCGAGAACAAATTCTGGGTCTGCTGGCGCGGAAAGACTACCGGCCGCTCAACAAGACCGACATCGCCCGCAAGCTCGGGTTGACAGGGGCCGGACAAGTAGCGTTACGCAAAAGCTTGCGCGAGCTCGAGCGCACGGGCGAGATCGCGCGCATCCGGAAGAACCGATATGTTCTGCCCGCCGAGGCTGACCTGGTGACTGGCAAACTGTCGATTCATCAAGTCGGCTACGGTTTTCTCGCGCCAGAAATCCCGGGCGGAACGGACGTTTTCATTGCGGCGGAAAACATTGGAACAGCCATGCATGGCGACCGTGTCGTTGCGCGCATATCGCGGGATGAACCTTATCGCCGCATCAAAGGACGGCGCGAAGGGCGCGTGATTCGAATACTGGAACGCGCTCACGATACGATTGTTGGCACTCTCCAACGCTCGCGGAACTTTTACTACGTAGTACCGGATGACCCGCGTATCGTTCATGACGTTTATGTAGGGCAAGTTTCTAGTTCGCCACAGGACGAACCCGCCGTGGTGGGCCTGGCTCTTGCACCTTCCAAAGTTGCGCCACGGGTTGGTGATAAAGTTGTAGTTCGCCTGGAGGCGTGGGAATCGCGCCATGTTAATCCCGAAGGTCAAATCATCGAAGTGCTCGGGCCCGCGTCGGCTCCGGGCATCGACATGCTGTCGATCATCCGGAAATATCATCTGCCAACTGAATTTCCCAGGGATGTTCTGGACCAGGTGAAGAGAATTCCCGAGACAGTTGATGCCCGGCAATCCGAGGGACGCGAAGATTTGCGCGGAGAATTCATCGTCACCATTGATCCCGATGACGCGCGCGATTTCGACGACGCAATTCACGTTGAGAAAACCGGAAGCGGTTGGCACCTCGGTGTACACATCGCCGACGTCGCCGCTTATGTGGAGCCCAACAGTCCGTTGGATCGAGAAGCGCGCCGGCGCGGAAACAGCGTCTATCTGCCCGATCGCGTGATTCCGATGTTACCGGAGCGCTTGAGCAACGGTGTCTGCAGTCTCAAACCCGGCGTCGATCGCCTCACGCACTCAGTCTTTATTCACTTCGACAAACGCGGAGCCGCGAAGAGCGCGCGGTTTACACGCAGCGTGATTCGAAGTGCGCACCGGCTCACGTACAAGCAGGCTTACGCGATTTTGAAGGCGCCACCTACCGACGAGTTGGGGGAACGAGTTCATCTGGCATGGGAACTCGCCGCGGTGCTACGGAAGAGGCGATTCGAGCATGGCGCTCTGGACCTTGATTTTCCAGAGGTAAAAGTCTGGGTCGATGAAGATGGGCGTCCCGTAAAATTGGAGCGCGTCGAGAACGATGAATCACACCAGTTGATCGAAGAATTCATGCTTGCCGCGAATGAGGCCGTCGCGCGTGAACTGAAAAAGCGCGCGATTCCGACGATCTATCGGATCCACGAAAATCCAGACCCGGAAAAATTGGCAGAGTTTCGCGAATTCGTACTCGGCTTTAATTACCGGGTTGGCGATCTGACTCATCGCGCTGAGCTCCAGCGATTAGTGGCGTCATTCCGTGGAAAACCGGAAGAGCAGGCCCTCAAAGTCGCTTTGCTTAAAAGTTTAAAACGCGCCCGTTACTCACCGCAACCGCTCGGGCATTACGGCTTGGCGAAGGCGAACTACTTGCATTTTACCAGCCCAATTCGGCGTTACGCTGACCTGGTTGTGCATAGTGCGCTTGGTAGGGACGGCACTCCGTTCCCGTCCGCACCCTACCGAAGCACGGAACGGCGGTCACGGAGTGACACGCCCGACATGGCCGAGATCGCTTCGATCGCCGCGCACGTTTCAATTACCGAACGAACTGCAGCCGACGCGGAAGTTGACGCGGTCCAGATGAAGAAACTTGAATTTTTTCAACGGCAACTCGATGAGCGCAAGCCAAAGATCTTCCGCGCCAGCGTTATTGATGTCCGTAACTACGGATTGATGGTGGAACTACCGGACGCTCTAGTGACCGGGTTAGTCCACGTCTCCTCGTTGATGGACGACTTTTATTCGTTTGAGCCGGCTCGACGGCAGCTTATAGGGAGACGGTCGCGCAAACGTTTTAGCGTAGGCGACGAGTTATCCGTGTTTGTTGTCCGTGTTGACGCTTTCAAACGACAGGTGGATTTCGCAATTGCGCTTGCGTCCGAAGCGTCAAAAAAACCCCGCCGCATCAGGGGACTATCCAAGGGTGCTCCCCGGGCTCGGTGAAACTGCCAACCCAACACAGACATTCAGCCCCAGCGATTACCATCGCTTCAGGGGCACGTTGATTTTCTTCAACGCTATCCGGAGTTTACTTGAGCCGTGGCGGACAAACTGAGCAAGCAGTCGGAGAACGCGCCGGGGCAGTGGTATGTGGATACCAGCTGTGCGTTGTGTCGTCTCTGTCTCGAAGAAGCGCCGAATCTTTTGACGTACAACCACGATGAGACTGCCGTCCATTTTCTTAAGCAGCCCGAAACACCCGAGGAAACGGCCGCCGCGCAGCGCGCCATGGATGTTTGCCCCACGCTGGCGATAGGGAATGACGGATGAATATTTGCGACCACCAGGGATCACCGCTACAAAACCGTTATGCATGCTGAAGCTTCTGTTGCCGCTCCGTCATATTCGCGGGCAAACCCGTTTCCCGCCAAACTTCTGGTCAATCGTCGTCTGAGCGGGCCGGAGTCGGCAAAAGACACGCGCCATTTTGAAATCGACCTGACCGGATGGGGATTGAGCTTTGAGGTCGGCGATTCGCTTG
>DASSFL010000076.1:0-2373 GCA_035694525.1 Candidatus Udaeobacter sp.
CCATTCGGTACGCAGTTACGACCTGCTCGTGGGTTGCGTTGGTAGGAATGCCGAGAACGTCGTAATGACTCTTCATCCTGCAGTTGTGCGCGATTGTATTGCAGTGCACGCACGCAGACAAGATCATGCTTGCTGCGTAGCCGGTGTGTGGAAAGCAAAACAGCCGAGCACTTTCGAGCTCGGCTGTTTGTTAATTCTTGTTTCGGCTGTCGACTAGTAATCCATGCCGCCCATTCCACCCGGAGGCATCGGAGGAGTTTTTTCCTTCTCAGGAATCTCCGTGACCAATGCTTCGGTGGTGAGCAACAGGCCTGCGATGGACGCTGCGTTTTGCAGCGCCGAGCGCGTGACCTTGGTCGGATCGACAATACCCGCCTTCACCAGGTCGGTGTATTCATCGTTGGCGACGTCATAGCCTTCGTTGCCTTTGCGCTTCTTCACTTCCTCGACAACGAGCGCACCTTCGCGGCCCGCGTTGTCGGCAAGTTGACGCGTCGGCTCTTCAACGGCACGACGAACAATCGCCACGCCGACTTTCTCGTCGGCTTCGAGGTCCTTGATGCTGTCGAGCGCTTTCTGCGCGCGCAGCAACGCGACACCGCCACCTGGGACGATGCCTTCTTCAACCGCCGCACGCGTAGCGTGCAACGCGTCTTCGACCCGAGCTTTCTTCTCTTTCATCTCGGTCTCAGTCGCAGCGCCTACGTTGATGACTGCAACTCCGCCCGCGAGTTTCGCCAGGCGCTCCTGCAGTTTCTCGCGATCGTAATCGCTGGTCGTCTCTTCAATCTGACGACGGATCTGAGCGACGCGGCCCTGGATATCGGCCTTTTTGCCTTCGCCTTCGACAATGGTGGTGTTCTCCTTGTCGATGGTGACGCGCTTGGCTTTGCCAAGCTCCTCGATCTTGATGTTCTCGAGCTTAATGCCGAGATCTTCGCTGATCAGACGCCCGCCGGTCAGCACCGCAATATCTTCCAGCATCGCCTTGCGACGATCGCCGAAGCCGGGAGCTTTCACTGCACAGACCTGCAACGTGCCGCGCAATTTGTTCACGACCAGAGTTGCGAGCGCTTCGCCTTCCACGTCCTCAGAAATGATGAGGAGTGGTCGGCCGGCTTTCGCGACTTTCTCGAGTAACGGAAGCAGGTCCTTCAAGCTCGAGATTTTCTTCTCGTAAATGAGAATGTACGCATTTTCGAGAATGGCTTCCATCGCCTCTGCGTTGGTCACGAAGTAGGGCGACAGATAACCTTTGTCGAACTGCATGCCCTCGACCACTTCCAGCGTGGTCTCGATCGATTTCGCTTCCTCGACCGTGATCGTGCCGTCTTTGCCAACCTTGTCCATGGCGTCGGCAATGATTTCGCCGATCGTCTTGTCCCAGTTGGCCGAAACGGTGGCAACCTGTGCGATTTCAGTCCGATCGCTGACTTTCTTGGAGAGTTTCTTCAAGTCCTCGACGATTGCCTCGACACCTTTCATGATGCCGCGCTGCAATGAAGTCGGGTTTGCGCCGGCAGTGACGTTGCGCAGACCTTCGCGATAAATTGATTCCGCGAGGATCGTCGCTGTCGTCGTGCCGTCGCCCGCGACGTCGGAAGTTTTGGAAGCGACTTCGCGAACGAGCTGTGCACCCATATTTTCATATGGATCTTCCAGCTCTATCTCTTTCGCGACCGTCACACCGTCCTTGGTGATCGTGGGGCTGCCGAATTTTTTGTCGAGAATGACGTTGCGACCGCTGGGGCCGAGCGTGGCCTTGACGGCTTTCGCCAGTTTCTCGATACCGCGCAGCAGCGTGTGCCGCGCGCTTTCATCGAATTGTAGTTGTTTAGCTGCCATATTTTAAGTTGATAGTTGTTGGTTGAGAGTTGAGAGACGGGATTAGCCGATAATGCCGAGGATGTCATCCTCGCGCATGATCAGATAATTTTGATCGTCGATCTTGATTTCGGTGCCGCCGTATTTCGAGATCAGCACCTTGTCGCCCTTTTTCACCGTGAAATCGATTTTCTTACCATTGTCGTCGATTTTGCCGGTGCCTAAAGCGACCACTTTCCCCTCTTGAGGTTTTTCCTTGGCGGTATCGGGGATGATGATTCCGCCTTTTTTTACTTCCTGCTCTTCAATCGGCTGCACCAGCACCCGGTCTCCGAGCGGTCTTACATTAACTGTTGCCATAAGTTGTTGTTATCACTCCTTTGGTTTGTTGTTGTGCCGGCGGAGCCGAAAATTTCCGGAGCCGCCGACAAATTGTTTCCGTTATTTTTTCTTGTCGTCGTCAACGACTTCGAATTCCGCATCGACAACGTCGCCCTCGCGTTTACCCGCGCCTTCTTCAGCCCCACCGCGCGGCTGCGGCTCAGGGCC
>DASSFL010000077.1:0-12886 GCA_035694525.1 Candidatus Udaeobacter sp.
AGGTCGCCGAGTTTTTCGATACGGGCGAGAACTTGATCGGAGCGGAATCTCAAAAGCTCCGCCTTTTTCTTTTTCAGACAGTTTTCAACTTCAGTCCATCTGACGGGAGTTGAAACTGTTGGTTCTTCCCTCGCACGGAGCGAATAGACGCAGATCGTCGTTTTGTGTTCGTCGTTCTGGCTCCAATCCACGAACACCTTGCCTTTGCGCACAGCCTTGGACATGTTCGAGGTGACCAGATTTGGATGTTCGTGCTCCAGATATTGGGCGAGGGAGCGCGACAAATCCTTGGTTTGGTCATAGGTCACCGACGTATTCAGCGGCACGTAGACCTGCAATCCTTTCGATCCACTCGTTTTGGCAAACGATTTCAGGTTCATTTTGCCTAACAAATCGCGGAGCCACAGTCCCACCTGGCAGCATTGGACGATGTCAGCCGGCGCACCGGGATCGAGATCAAATACCATCATGGTTGGGCGGGCGATGTTGTTCTTGCGCGACAGCGACGTGTGCAGCTCCAAGTCCGCGAGATTAGCGGCCCATACGAGCGTCGGCAGATCGTTAGCTAGGCAATAATTCATAACCCTCTGGTTCCCTTCACTCCACACTTTTGCCGTCTGCACCCATTTCGGTCGATGCGAGGGACAGTTCTTTTCGTAAAAGAATTGGCCATCAACACCATCGGGATACCGCTTCATGGTGAGAGGGCGATCCCTGAGGTGTGGCAAGAGGACTGGCGCGACGCGGATGAAGTAGTCGATCACCTGCCCCTTCGCGAATCCAACCTCGGGATAAAGCACCTTGTCGAGATTCGATACCTGAATCTTACGGTCTTCGACGATTAGCTCGGTTTTTTGAGGCATCACATTAAGGATTCCTCCCAGCCTCCGCATAAAGCCATGGCGCGGCAAGCGACTTCGCCCGGAATGACAAACGTTCAGGCGAAGAATCTCTCGGGCGGTAGCACAGGCTGCGGTTTGCAAATGCGCGCCACGCAATGCTCCCAGCTTTCGTGGCCGCTGAGGATCTCAATTTCCACCCGTAAGAAATAAATGGGCACCTTCACTTCAGCCTCGGGCAAACGCGGCATGCGCACCGAATCCTTTTCTGTTGTGACAATCATCTCCAAGTCCCGCCGGATACAGCGTTTGATGAAAGTGAGTAGCTCCGCTTCGGAATAGTAATGGTGATCAATATAACGCATGGCCAGATCGACATGTGCGCCAAGCTTTACTAATGCGGCTTCAAAACTTTCCGGCGCGGCGATGGCGCTAATTGAGCCGATGAAAGCATCACGCAAGCGGTCCAGCGGAATTTTTTCGCCCGTGAAGACATTCTGGAGGTAAAGCGGCTTATGCGCGCATTCGATAATCTCGGCAGTGCGATTGTAACGACGAATGCGTTTCACCAGGGCATCATTCGGCTCGCCGGTGTTTTTGGTGATGAAGATGTAGCTGGCACGCCTCAAATTCCGCGGCGCCTCGCGCAGCGTGCCCCGAGGAAGAAGGAATTCATTGCCAAACGGGGCTTGCCGATCCACAAGGACGATGTCCAGGCGATGTTTGAGATGGAGATACTGCAAACCGTCGTCCAGCAGCAGGGTATCCACCTTCCATTTGTCGATGGCAAGCAGCCCACTTTTGACGCGGTCTTTGTCCACGAGGACGATCACGTTCTTCAAGTTATGCGCGAGCATGTAAGGCTCATCACCGGCCGTACGTGAATCCAGCAAGAGCGATGCACCGTCGGATACAATCCGCGGAGGATCGGGATTTCTGTTGTACAGCCGACTTAGCAGACTTCGTTTGCGCGGCATGCTTTTGTAACCGCGACTCAGAATTGCCACTCGGCGCCCGCCTGTTTGCAACGCGCGAGCAATCTTTTCGACGATCGGGGTCTTGCCCGTGCCCCCAACAGTCAGATTGCCCACGCTGATCACCAGAACGCCAAGCGCGCGCTCGCGAAGAATTCGTTTCCGGTAAAAATAAAGCCGCAGCTGCACAAGGCGATCGTAAGCGAAGGAGAGCGTGTAGAGGATTCCGCGTAAAACCGAGGCGCGAACGCCATGACGGCGTTCGAGCACAACGTCGATTCCAAACTGCTCCAGGTTTTCAAGCCGCCGGCCCATTGGGTGATCTTAAATTTTAGATTTCAGATTTAAAATTTGCCCGCCGCGATTATCGGCACGGGTGACGATCGCCCGGGCTGATCTCATCGGAGTAGCGCGCTTCATAGCCAGGACGACCCGATCTGGATGTTGCAACGTAATCGCGCAGATTGTCGAGCCACTGCCGCTAAGGAAGGCGCCTAGCGCGCCCGCTTTTTCGGCCGCAGTGATGACGCCGGGAAGAAAGGGTATTAGTTTTGCGCGAAACGGCTGATGAATGAAATCGCCGAATGCGCCCCGAAGGTTCTTGTAGTTTTTTGAAGCGAAGGCCGCAGTAATTGCACACGCGTTCCCACAATTCTCAACCGCTGCGGTATGCGAAATTTTGGATGGCAGGAGCTTTCGTGCTATCGAAGTTCGAATTTCAAGCTCCGGAACCAGTAAAACGAAATACAACTGCGACGAAACTTCAAAGCGCTGAAAGGCAGGGACGCCGCGCTGCGCCAACCGGTCGGCGCGATGCGCAGAACCTCCCACCACCGTAAAACCGCCGAAGGTCGCCGGCGCAGCGTTATCAGGATGACCTTCCAACTCAGCGCATAATCGGAATAACGAGAATCGGTCGAGCGGATCGCCGCTGAGCCGGTTGAGCCCATGCAAAATGCCAAGGCGAATGGTTGCGCTGCCACCCAGACCTCGCGATCGGGGAATTTCTTCGACGAGTGAAGAGGAAAACGGAAACACGCGGCGACGGGCCCGTTTGAAAAATCGCCCGGCCGCCTGTGAGACAATTTGCGGGTGGGGTTGTTCCGGCGATCGACCGCTAGTAACTGTTACGCTGTTATAAATGCGCAGCGCGACACCGAGGCAATCGAAACCAGGACCGAGATTTGAGGTGCTCGCCGGAACGCGGACGGTAACTTGCTGCATTCGGAGACGGAGTGTAGCGACGCCCAGCGTCAGCGGCAACCGGTCCCTTTTGCCATGGCGCATCGGAAGTATGCCCTTGGATACGGTTGACAGAAATGAATCCTGGCTGGATTGATGCAACCTTGTTTCGGGACTTCCAAGCCGAGGGAACGGACGCGCACAGACTCTGCACGATGGACGATGGCTGGGTAGAACGGTTCGGGCGCGACATCCTCATCTCGTTTAAGAAAGTCCTGGTCCGCGAGCGGCTCATTCAGGAATTGAGGGAGTGGGCAAGTGGCACCCTTTTCAACTTTGGACGCATTTTCGCTCGCTTCGTCGCTCGAAAAAGCGAACAACGCGAACCGCCGCGGCTAATATGTGGTGACCCGGCTGAAAATCTACAAACGATCGCTACCGAGCGACGTTTGAAATTTGGGATCGACTTTGGCGCGGGCTTCTCTGTGGGCTTGTTTCCCGATCAGAGAGAAAATCGCAGCTATGTCCGTCGCATTGCACCCAAGCGGCTGTTGAACTGCTTCGCCTACACCTGCTCTTTTTCGGTGAGTGCGGCCTATGTGGGCGCAACGACCCTCAATATCGACCTTTCCAAGAAATCTCTGGCACGCGGACGGGAGAGTTTTGCGTTGAACAGGCTTGCGACAATGATGGGCCATCGCTTCATCGTCGACGACGTGATGACGGTATTGCCGCGGCTAGCACGCAAGGGTGAGAAGTTTGATGTCATTATTCTTGATCCGCCAACTTTTTCGCGTTCGCCCGGAGGAAAAACCTTTCACGTTGAAAACGATTTCGAAAAGTTGCTCGTTGCTTCCCTCGAACTAACAGAGCGAAACAGCCATGTTCTGGTGTCGACCAATTGCGCCACATTGGGTGAGCATGCGCTGGAAGTGATGGCTCGCTACGGACTCAAGGCAGCGCGCCGCGCCGGCTCGTTTCATCGATCGCCACCACTGCCTGATTTCCCACCGGGCACAGGGGCCAGCTCGATTTGGCTGACCTTGCGTTGACAGGTCGATGCGCGCAGGGCAGGATCACAATTCGAATCATTAATGAAATGAATCGCTCATCTGCCGAAGTTGCTGCCGAATTTCCGGAACGCGGACTGCACTGGGTGAAAGAACAGGTCGAGACAGCTCTCAACGAGACTGAGGATTATGTTCGCGAACGACCGGCGCACTCGCTTCTGTGTGCATTTGTGGCCGGGTACGTTTTGAACCGGTTGCCGCTGGGTCGAATTGTGGGCGGACTCTTTCGATTGCTCGTCGTGGCATTAAGGCCCGCGATTCTGATCTACGGCGCCGCGAAGCTCTATCAGGCGGCGCAGGAAGAAAAATGATGCCGTAGAAACGCTGCTGAGACGGGTGCCCGTCTCAGGGCCTGCGTCTTGAGACAAGCGCCAGTAAGGTTACTCCTCAAGCGTGAACCCAATCTTGAGCGTGACCTGCCAGTGACCGACTTTGCCGTTCTCGACGTCTCCACGGGTCTCGATCACCTCAAACCAGCGCATGTTGCGGACCGTCTTTTCAGCCCGTGCCAAGGCGTTTTTTATCGCCTCTTCAAATCCGTTGGGAGAGGCACCAACCACCTCAATCTTTTTATAAACATGATCAGACATGAGCCCATTATTTCCCGAGAGCGTCGAGGAAAACAATAAAAAGACGAATCTCGGGAGCTATCGGCATGGTGGCGTGCCTGCCAATACATCGCCAAATTTGCTTTACAAACGCATCGTAATTTCGGCAGCCTCGCCTCGTGGGAAAATTGCTGACAATCTCGGTGCTGCTCCTGGCTGCTGCTTCCTGCCTCCGCGCTCAGGATCAAGAGCGGAAGCTGGTTGATCGTCTGCTGAGGCCCGATATGACTCTGCAAAACAGCGAGCAGAAGAAAAAATTCATCGCTGATGGCACATCGATAAACAAAAAGGCAAGCGTCGGCACATTTTACGTAGAGAAAAAATCGAATTCCAAAACGTTTTCGAGGACACATGGATTGTCGACGCCGGAATTCAATTCGCGGCCTTATCACGGCAATCGCAGCGCATTTGAATACTCATCGCAGCAAGCAGTGGCAAATTCTCGAGTTGCTTATCCTACGCAAACGGCCCGCGGTCCCCGTGATGCGCCTCAATCCGACACAAAAGTTGCCAGCCGCGCATACGCGGAGAACCGGCCTTTTCTGGATCAGGGTAAAAGCCAAAAGTCGCTCAACCGGCAAAACGCGCCGCTCACGATCGACCAAGTGCGCGAGTTGTTGAACAAAAACAAGTAGCGCGCAGGCTGGCCGCGCTATTGTTGATCATGCAGCCGGATGAAGCTCTCGCGTTGTTAAGCAAGGGCGCGACGCAAATCATCAACGAAAACGAATTGCGTGAAAAACTCGCCATCGGCCGGCCGTTGCGGGTGAAATTAGGTGTCGATCCAACCACCTCCGATATTCACCTTGGGCACACCATTGTTTTGCGAAAACTGCGGCAGTTCCAAGACCTGGGTCACCAGGCAATTCTCATCATCGGCGATTTCACGGGAATGATCGGTGACCCGAGCGGTCGGTCTGTGACGCGGCCGCAATTGAGGCGTAACGAAGTGCAGGCGAATGCCGCGACTTACCGCGAGCAGGCTTTCAAGATCCTTGATCCCGCGCGGACAGAAACCGTGTGTAACGGCGACTGGTTTCGAGCCATGTCGTTTGAAGATGTTATTCGACTCAACAGTCGCGTGACGTTGCAACAAATGTTGCAGCGCGAAGATTTCAAAACGCGGATCGATAACCAGCAATCGATTCGCGCCCACGAAATTCAATATCCAATCATGCAGGGCTGGGATTCCGTAATGGTAAAGGCCGATGTCGAGCTCGGAGGAACGGACCAGCTTTTCAACATCTTAATCGGACGCGATTTTCAAAAAGAGGAAGGGCTGCCGCAGCAGGTCGTTTTTCTACTCCCAATTCTCGAGGGATTGGATGGCTCCAAGAAAATGAGCAAGAGCCTCGGCAACTTCGTCGCAATTAAAGAACCTGCCGCGGAGATGTTCGGGAAACTGATGAGCATTTCAGACGATTTGATGGCGCGCTATTATGGATTGCTCCTTGGAAATACTCCGCCAGCTGACATGCATCCGCTCGAAGCCAAGAAGCAACTCGCGTTCGAAATCGTGCGAACTTATCACTCGCTGGCTGCCGCCCAAAAGACGCTCGATGAGTGGAACACTCGCTTTAGCAAGCGCGATTTGGAACATGCCGATCTTCCTGTATTTTCAGCGACTTTAGGGGCCGGACTGGTGGCCGTTGCGCTCGTCTCGAACGTTTATCGAGAAGTATTCAACCTGGAAAAATCACACAGCGAAGTCTCGCGACTCATCAAACAGGGAAGCGTAGAAATCGACGGAGCGAAAATTCGCGACCCAAAGGCAACAGTGAGCCTTAAGCCGGGTCAGACTCTTCGCCTGGATAGAAAACACGCGGTGCGAGTCCGCTGATCCCTCAGACAGGTAGAACTGGAAGAACGTCGCCTTCGCCGTTCTTCGGTTCACTTTGTCAGGCCGTAGCCGTCTGGAACATGGGCAGAACGCGCGAATGCTCGAGGTAGCTGGCTGCGATTCCTTCGAAGTGCGCACGAATACTGCGCAGTTCGGCCGTCACAAAACTGTCCACGAAATGCAAGCGCCGATCCAGCCAGGCGAACAGCTTGTTCTTAATCTCGTAATGAACCGCCAGAGTAACTTCAGTGCAGTTTGGCCGAATCTCGGCGAAATCAACAATCCCCATTAGCGTGATATTTCCGCCTATCGACTCAAACGCATACTCGTCGGGCGAATCGCTCTCGACCGAAAGCAGGACTGTGTGCGCCTCAAAGCCGAGCGGACCGCGAAAGCTGAAATCGACCGTCTTGGACGACGTCACAGTAGCCCGCGTGACCATTAAGAACTGCCGCCGATATGATTGGATACTAGCCAGACGAGCCTCGCACTCCGCTACCGGCTGGCTCATGTGTAAGGTTTTTTGTAAGAGCATAAAAATAAGCGTTTCTTGTGGGTAAGGACAGCAACACGGATGCCATTCTCGTTTTCCTAGTGGGACCGCATACAGGGCTCGCGAAATGTGTTCAGTTTTTTTACAACTCTGTATCGACGTGACACGCTACGAGCCCATCGTCGAATCAAACATGAATCGCCAATCAGCAGGCAATTCGGTAAGGTTTTCCCCTAGTCCGCAAAGCAAAGGAACGTCGAGAATTTTCTTGAGAATATCCGCATTGGTCAGAGCGGCTATGTCGCCTGTTTCCTGAGCGCTATTTAATACAAGCCCTGCACAGCGCAATCCGTGTCCGCGAATGTTTTGCACAGTGAGAACCGCGTGACTCAGGCAACCGAGCCGGTTGTATGCAACCGCCAGGACCGGCAGCTTCATCGCAGCAGCCAGATCGCTGACGAAATAATTGTGATGAATCGGCACCATCCAGCCGCCTGTCCCTTCCACGACGACGTGTTCAACCCGGTTCTGAAGAGAATGAAAGGCAGCGAGGATATGATCGATATCGATGTCAACTTTCTCCATCAGGCTACCAACGAAGGGTGCTGCAGGCGTTTTCAACCAAACCGGATTAATGTCGTCGATCGTCAAGCCGTCACTACCAGCCGCCAGTAGAAATTCTGCATCTCGACGGTCTCCACAGCAGATCGGTTTCATCCCGGCGCAAGGCGTGCCCGAAGCCCGCAACAAATGCAAAAGTCGGGCCGCAGTATAGGTCTTGCCTACACCTGTATCCGTCCCGGTGATAAAGAGACTCACGCGACGCGCTTCACATGCTCCGATCTCTCGGTCGCACCATTCGCGCTGATGGCTTGCACCATTGACCGGAAGATCTTCGCACCATCCATACTGCCAAGTCGCGCGTCTGACGCGCGATCAGGATGAGGCATGAGTCCGAAGACGTTTCGCTCGCGATTGCAGATACCGGCGATGTTTTCAATCGACCCATTTGGATTTGCTTCCGGCACAACGCGACCCTCGCTATTGGAGTAGCGCAGAATCACTTGTTGATTTGCGTTGAGCTCTTGCAACATCGCCGCGTCCGCAAAAAAACAGCCTTCGCCGTGCGCCACTGGCAATCGAAGAAGTGAACCCTTCGCACAACCGTGTGTGAATGGCGAGTCATCGACTTCGACGCGAGTCGTAACCATGTCGCATACGAAACGCAGCGAACGATTGCGAACCAGCGCACCCGGCAACAGGCCGGCTTCGCACAAAACCTGAAACCCGTTACACGTCCCGAGAACGAGCTTGCCGGCCTGCGCATCGCGAATGACCGCTTTCATGATCGGCGAAAAACGCGCAATAGCACCGCAGCGCAGGTAATCGCCGTAAGCAAATCCACCGGGCAACACAACTGCGTCAAAATCGTCCAGCGAGGTTTCCTTGTGCCAGACGTACTCGGCGTGCAATCCGTCGAGTCCATTGATCGCCGCGAGGCAATCCTGATCGCAATTTGAGCCGGGGAACTGAATAACCGCGAATCTCATCTCGGTTTCAGCGCGCGGCGGCACGCTGCTCTGCGTGATAATCATTGACGACCAGGCACGCGTGAATAACTCCCGGGATCCAACCCAGCAAGGTTAGAATGAGGCTGAGAAAAAAACTGGCGATTCGACCTGTCAAAAGCACCGCAAGGGGTGGCAGCACAACGCAGAAAAAGTATCGCAGCGCTTTCATCTCGGCTTCTTCGTCTTTGGCTTCTCTAGTTGAGCCCCGGACGTTGGACCTTCAGCGTGAGCCGTTTTCTCCCGATCTCCCACACCAACGTCTTGCAGTTCGTAGTCTTCGATCACTGGATTCGACAGCAAATCGCTACAGAGACCGCGCAATCGCTTTTCGAGATCACTGTTTTGCCCATCGATATCGATCTCCATGTATTTCCCGATTCTAACACTGCGGACTTCCGGCATCCCTAGGTGCTGCATGGCATCACGCACCGCATTACCCTGGGGATCCAGCACCGCAGCCTTCGGCATGACGATGACCTTTGCTTTCACCTGACACCATATTTGCGTGCGTCCTGCGAACAAGCGCAATTCAAAACAGGACTACTTGAGGACAACGACGTCCAGCGCTCCCTCGCGGCGTAGGACATTGACGCCTACATCGCCTTCGTCGTGCCTGGTCAGCAAAAGATCCACATGCGCGTCTCCTAGCTTCAATCCGCGGATCGTCACCTTCTGGAGGAAACGTGGTAGGATTGGCTTTGAGAACGTTACCTTTCGTTCCGGAGCCGACACGTTCAGGCCCAGGCAAGCTTCGAGCAGAAGAAACACCGCGCCCGAAGCCCACGATTGCGGAGCACACGCTACAGGATAAAGCGTCGGCGCCTCGCCAGGACGTCTCGGAAAACCGCAAAACAATTCGGGCAGACGATGCAGATCGAGAAACAGGCTCGCATCGAGCAAACCGGCAAGGACGGTCGCTGTCGATTCCCTAAGGTCATAGCGTGCGAACCCGGCGGCGATTAACGAGTTGTCGTGTGGCCAAACGGATCCGTTGTGATACGACATCGGATTGTAACGCGCCTCGCTCGTAGCGACCGTCCGAATTCCCCAGCCGGAGAAGGATTCTTCATCTGTGAGCGTCGCCGCCACGCGACGGGCATGTTCCTGCGTAGCGATACCAGCAAAAAGACAGTGGCCTGCGTTCGACGTTCGCACCTTGCAGGGTTGCTTTCTGCCATCGAGCGCAAGCGCGTATGTGGAAAGTTCGTCACACCAGAAGGTCTCTTCGAATCGTCGGGACAGGGTTTTCGCCTGCTTCGACAAATCGCGTGCCAGTGCATCATCGCCGAAGAGCTTAGCCAATTTGGCAGCCGCCACCTTGGCAGCGTAAACGTAGCCCTGCACTTCGCACAGGGCGATTGGTCCTTCAGCGGACGTGCCGTCGGCATGGAAAATCGCATCGTGAGAGTCCTTCCAACCTTGATGGATCAGACCGAGTTTCGACCTGCGAGCATATTCCACGAAGCCGTCGCCATCGACGTCGCCATAATGATCGATCCATTCGAGCGCGCGCTCGACATTCGGCCAAATAGACTCAACGAACCCGCGGTCACCGGTACGCGTGTAGTAAGCGCCCGCGAGCATGATGAAAAGTGGTGTTGAATCGATGCTGCCGTAGTAACGCTTGAACGGAACTTCGCCTAATGCGGCCATCTCGCCGGCGCGTGTCTCGTGCAACACTTTGCCCGGTTGGGCGTCTTGCGCCGGATTTTCCGTGTCCGCTTGCGTAGCAGCCAGATAGGCGAGGACACCGCGCGCGAGACTGGGATCAAACGACATGCACTGGAGCGCGGTAATAATTCCGTCTCGTCCGAATTCCGTGCTGAACCACGGAACGCCAGCGTAAGGATACGGTCCATACGAGGTTTCGGTCCGCATCATATGGAGGTCGGCAATGGAGCGATTTAGCCAATCATTGAACTGTTCGTTTGACGCAAAAATCTGAGGCTCTCGCGCGTGCGCCGATTCCAGTGCGCTCGCCGCCTCCTGGACGACCTTTTCGTAACAAGGCTTGACCTCGCCCTGGGAATCGGCGCGGACTTCGCAGACAATTGCCCAGCGGTAACTGGCCGCCTCGCCGGGTCCCAACCGAATTTGGTAGGTGGCCGCCAACTCACTTAACCGCGTGGGCGGCGGATCAAAGACAATTCGCGTTCGGCGGATCCGTGCGTCCAATCCATCATACGCGAGCACCACCCCATCCTGTGCAAGCTGCGTCGGTATCCGCTGGCCACGGCGTTCCCGCCTAACACCTCGCACCTCGAAGATGTCAGCGAAATCAGCATCGAATTCGACTGAGAACGAAAATTCAACAGCCGCGCGCCCGTAGTTGTGGATGCGAAGTCGCTCCTGACATGTTTTCTCCCAGAGAATCTTTGAACGGAACACGTGGAGTGTTCCCTGGGGAATTACTATCTCGCCATTGCGCCACACATCGGCGTTGGTGGCATCCACGGCCAGAACGGCGTTGTCCTCTCTGATGGTAGAGCTCAGCAAAAGAGGACGATCCTTTCCAAGCTTTAGAGTGAGCCGGCACAAGAATCGAGTATCTTGGTAGTATACCCCAAGCTCACCAGTACCGAATGGCTCGATGTCGCCGAATCGGTCGAAGACAGCGAAAGTATCTGCCTGCTTCAGAACCCGGGTGCGGACGTCGATGCGATGAGACGACGAGCGAATGTAAAACTCGTCCCGGATGCGAATGACTTCCTTAGCCATTATGCCCGCGCCACCACCGGCTCGTCTTGCTTGCGATTAATTAACCGCTTGTAGATCTGCAGATAGTCATTGGCCATTCGAGTGACAGTGAAGCGCTGCTCGAAGACTTCCCGACAACGTTTTCGGCTGAGCTTAGGAATTCTGCGCGCTGCTTCTACCGCACCTTCCAGTTCTTCCACGATGAAGCCGGTATGACCTTCTTCCATTATCTCGGGGACTGCTCCTCCGCGGTACGCGATCACCGGCGTGCCGCAGGCCATGGCTTCAATCATCACCAGCCCAAATGGCTCTGGCCAATCGATAGGCGCCAGCAAAGCATAAGCGTTTCCCAGGAACTCATCCTTCTCCCTGTCGCCGATCTCGCCGACAACCTCGACCAGCGAGTCACAAAGTAATGGCTCGATCGAGCTTTTGAAATACTTCTTGTCCACGCGATCTACTTTGGCAGCAATTTTAAGCGGAATCTGGACTCGCTTGGCAATTTCGATTGCCCGGTCCACTCGTTTTTCAGGCGAAATCCGCCCCAGAAAGGCAAGATAACTTCCCGGCTGCGCTCGGAACCGATACAGGTCAGCCGGCAATCCATGATAAACAGTGGCCTGCCAGTTTGCGCAGGGTAAAGGCTCTCTCTGTACATTCGAGATCGAGATAACCGGCATGTCTCGAAACTCCTGGTAGAGAGGAAAAAGGTCCGGAATATCGAGCCGCCCGTGCAACGTCGTCACATGTGTTATCCGCTGACGGCGACTCATGGAAAAGTGCAAATAGTCAACGTGAAAATGGACGATATCGAATTCTGAGGCCTGTTGGAATACTCGTTCAAGCATGACAATGTGGTGCGCCAGTTGATCTATGCAGTGCTTGTCCAGGCGCAACGAACGCCGGCATGCCGCGACGAGCCGAGCCTTGGTCTCCGAGTCTCCACTTGCAAAGAGAGTCACCTCGTGACCCTGGCGAACCAATTCCTCGGTGAGGTACGACACCACCCGTTCGGTTCCTCCGTAATATTTCGGCGGAACACTTTCGTAAAGCGGCGCGACCTGAGCGATTCGCATAAAAATCCCAAACACTCCCTAAAAGAACTATCGAAAATTCCCGACCCGGCCCTAGCAGGTCAAGGCTACCTGTCCACTGCCCCTTAATTCTCCCGGACAACGTCGCCCGGCTTCTTATCTTCCCGCAACCCGAGGAAGACCGGCGCACGCAATTTTTTGTCTCGCGTCCACTCGGCGAATTTAATTTCGCAAACGAAAACCGGATTTACCCAATGCATTTTCCGCATCATTGAGGGCGTGATCTCCTGTACCCATTGCCCATTTTGCTTTGATGGTAAATCGACAAACGGGCAATCGTCGCGTGCTTCCTTTTGGAATTTTTTGTAGAGCACCGACAACGATTTTGCAGTGAACCCAGTGCCGACTTTTCCGGCAAACACAAGCTTTCTGTTCTGATAGTAGCCAACCAGAATTGCGCCGAAATATTTGCGTGATCCTTGTGGCGGAGTGTATCCGCCGATGACGAATTCCTGTTCACTAACGCATTTAAGCTTGATCCACGCACCGCTTCTGCGTCCAGGTTCGTAAACAGAGTT
>DASSFL010000078.1:0-8793 GCA_035694525.1 Candidatus Udaeobacter sp.
CCCGTTGCGCCCATGCCGCACTGCACTTCGTCGAAGATGAGGAGAATGTCGCTTTCGTCGCAAATCTTTCGCAACGTCTGCAGCCATTCTCCGCGGAAATGGTTGTCGCCGCCTTCGCCCTGGATCGGCTCGATGATGATGGCGCAGATGTCGATGTTGCGCTGATCGATGAAGTCGCGGATTTCGCGCTCGGCTTTCTCTTCGCGCGCGATGACATCGGCTTCGCGCTTCGATTCCGGCAGTGAAAAATCGATGTGAGGACACGAAACGCGGGGCCAATCGAATTTCGCGAAGAAATCTGTCTTGCGCGGGTCGGTATTCGTGAGGCTCATTGTGTAGCCGCTGCGCCCGTGAAACGCCCTGCGGAAATGCAAGACCTGCGTGCCACGCTCTCCATGACCCGCCGCCATGTTCTTGCGAACCTTCCAGTCCATCGCCGCCTTCAGACAATTCTCGACTGCGGGCGCGCCGCCCTCGATGAAAAGATAACGTTCCAGCGGCCGCAGACCGACCACGCGCTCGAAGGTTTCTACAAACTCTGCGTAGTCCTCTGAATAGACGTCCGAGTTGGCGATTTTGACTTTTGCCGCGCGAAGAAGATCGCGCTGCACTGCCGGATCATCAAAGTGCGGATGATTAAATCCAACCGGCATCGAGCCGAAAAATCCGTAGAAATCAATCAGTCGCTTGTCAGAGACGGCGTTGTGGAGATATGAGCCGCGACTTCTTTCAAGATCGATAACGATCTTGAAACCATCGAGCAAGACGTGTTGCTCGATTTCTTCGAGAACCTTCGACGGTGATATTGCTTTTTGTTTTTCGCTCTTTGTGGTGCGGCTTCGAGATGAAGCCGCCTCCGTGAGCACGGGCGGCATACTCATTGTTGATCCTAATCTGTGGCGCGATTGTGGTCAACGTCCAGGACTGTGCCATGAAAGGTGGAGATTTAACCGCGAATTACTCTGACGACGCAGATGATTTTTGCAGGCACAAAGATCTTGCAGAGGTGCCTGTGCTAAACAATCCCGTCGCGAAGGAGCTCGTGTTTTCCGGCGAGCAACTCCTGCACCAGTTGATAGCCTCGCCTGTCCACGTTGCGCATTGTGCCGGCGAAATGATGATCGATCCGCGTCTTCGCAGAGCGGCAGAAATAATCTGCGACGCTGAGAATTTCATCCGCAGGTTTGCCCTGGCCAAGCAGCCATTGGGCGTAGGAACAGGTCGCGCTGATCGCGAAGAGTTCGGTCGCAATTCCCACAAAACGTGAGAGCAACAATTGCTCCCGGTCGAGCTTGGGTCCAAACCGCGCCATGGCGTGAAACAAACCGCGCGCGAGTCGTTTGCTCGTGCGCGCCGCGTAATCGACATGGCCCTGCAACGTCGAATGCAAATTGTCAATCTTGCCCGCGCCATTTAGGAACCACTGACGCGGATACCAGCCGGCATAGAATTTTCCGGAACTCAAAACAGCCTTCGCCCGCTCGGACATCGGCAACTGCGTATTGAAAATCGCGCCGCCGACTTTTAAGTGCGGATCGAGCGCTTCGCGCGCGATGAATAACCGCATGATTTCGCTGGAGCCTTCGAAAATTGTATTGACGCGGCAATCTCGTAGAAATCTCTCGACCGCAATCGGCGGCTCGCCTCTTCCAGCCAGCGATTGCGCAGTTTCGTAGCCGCGACCGCCGCGCACTTGCATCGCCTCGTCGGCAATTCGCCAGGTCGTTTCGGTCGCCCACATTTTGCACATGGCAGTTTCGATGCGCAGATCGCCCGCCTTCCGATCCAGCAGCGAGGATGTGAGAAATGTCATCGCTTCCATGGCAAAAACATTGCCGGCCATCTCGGCGATCTTTCCTGCGATTGCGGCATGTTTGCCGATCGGCACGCCCCATTGGATGCGTTCGCTTGCCCATTTGCGTGAGATCTCGAGCAGCCGCTTGGAGAGGCCCACGCACGCTGCAGGCAGTGTGAGTCGCCCCGTGTTCAATGTCGTGAGCGCTACTCTTAATCCGGCGCCTTCCTTTGAGATAATATTTTCGCGGGGCACTCGGACGTCGGTAAACTTCACGACTGCGTTGTAAAGCGCGCGCAGTCCCATAAACCGGCATCGGTAAATGATCTCGAGCCCGGGTGTATCGACATCGACGATGAATGCCGTGATTTGCTTGCGCTCTTTCCCTCCCACCATCTTCGACGGCGTGCGCGCCATCACTACCAGCACGCCGGCTTTCACACCATTGGTGCACCAAAGCTTTTCGCCATTTAGAACGAATTCACTGCCATCAGGGCCGGGCTCGGCGCGCAGGCTCATCGTCGCCGGGTCTGAGCCAGCGTGTGTTTCCGTCAATGCGAACGCTGAGATTTCTCCGCCTGCAACGCGTGGCAGATACTTTTGTTTCTGCTCTTCTGTACCGAATAAGAGCAGCGGTTGCGCGACCCCGATCGACTGATGCGCGGAAACTAGCGCGGACACGTTTCCATCCCAACTGCCAAGTAAAACTGCGGCCCGTCCGTAATTGCATTGCGACAGACCGAGTCCGCCATATTTCTTCGGGACCTTGATTCCAAACGCACCGATTTCCGCCAGTCCCTTGAAATTTTCCGGTGGAATTTCGCCAGTGCGATCGATCTCATCTGGATCGACATGCTCGCGCAGATAACTTTCCAGCTTCTGCAAAAATTCTTCGCCCGCCGCGCGATCTTCCGCACTCTGCGCAGGATACGGGTAAATCCGATCGAAATCGTAGCGGCCGACAAAAAGGTTACTGGCAAAGCTGCCGCGGTCCTCGAGCGGGTCGCGTGCGGCTTCCGCCAACTCGAGAGCTTCCCGCTGGCCTTTCGCCATCTTCGATGTGTCGATAACGGCGGCTACAGGCTTTTCTGGTTTCGCGCTGGTTTCTTCAGCGATTTGCTTTTCCGGGGCTTCTAGCGGCGATTTCATGTAGATCTGTCATGTCGAGCGGAGTCGAGGAATCTCTCGATAATTCCTGAGAAAAGCCAGAGATGTCTCGACTTCGCTCGACATGACAAGGCGGTTTTACGACTCATAAAATTTCGTTCCATCCCGGGCGTGCTTCTTCAATATCTCACAGGGCAAAAATTTCTCCTCACTCTGTGCCAGCCGCTCCAGTTCATCGACGACTTTTTTTAGTCCAAGATGTTCCGCGAACCGCAACGGTCCGCCCCGGAACGGCGCGAAACCGGTCCCCAAAATCATTCCGTAGTCTGCGTCTCCCGGCGAGTCGACAACATTCTCTTCAACGCAGCGCGCGGCTTCGTTGACCATCAGAAAAACAAGACGGTTTGAAAGATCCTCAGCTGTAGCTGGCGGCGGTGACGCCGCCCGGGTTGTTGCCCTACCTTCGTGACTGCCGGGGTCACCGCGCCCGGCTACAATGGGACCGCGCCGCCACTGGATGAGCGATTCGTTAGGCGTCTGCGCTTTACCTTCATATTTGTAAAAACCAACGCCTGTCTTGCGGCCGAGCATCTTGCCCTCGCGCAGCCAAAGCAAAACCGAAGATACGTGATCGCGCCGCCCGTACGCCTTCTCCAGGGTGTTGCCAATATCAATCGTAATATCAACGCCGATTTCATCGATCAGTCGCAGTGGACCCATGGGCATCCCCCATTGCACAAGCGCATCGTCGATCATGGCCGCATCCGCGCCACTTTCGAATAGCTCCGCAGCATCAAGCAAATATGGAAACAAGACGCGGTTGACCAGAAAACCCGGGCTGTCGTGCACAATCACCGGCAGTTTTCCAATTTGCCGGACAAAGGCCAGGCTGCGCTCTCGCGTGTCGTCTGACGTCTGTTTCGCAATCACGACTTCCACCAGTTTCATTCGGCTAACCGGATTGAAAAAATGAAGCCCAATCCCGTGCTCGGGTGAAACGGTCGTGTCGGCGAGCCTGCCGATCGGAAGGGCCGACGTATTTGTGGCAATGATCGTTTTCGGGCCGGCCTGCATCCCCAGCTCACGAAAGATTTCTTTCTTTACCTCAAATTTTTCGGACGCAGCCTCGATGACGAATTGCACATCCCGTAATTCCATGGGCGCAGTAGACGCCACAATTCGCGCGCGACCGGCTTTTGCTTTTTCCTCAGTCATCAAACCGCGCTTTACGGCGTCTGCGTAGGTTTTCTCAATGTTCGCGAGGCCGCGATCGACCTGCTCGCGCGCGATGTCGCGCAAAATGACGGTCACGCCACGCGAACTAAGCCATTGCGCGATGCCTGAGCCCATTATGCCTGCGCCGATGACCGCGGCGTGCACCACCTTTCCCACCGCCGCTTTGGAAGTTCCTTTCTTGTACTTTTCGGCCAGGAAGAAATTGCGAATCAAGTTTTGCGTCGATTCCGATTTGCCAAGATCGACAATCGCATCCAGCTCCATCTGCAGCGATTGGTCTGGCGAAATCGACAAAGTCTTGTTGATGATTTCCCAGGCACGTTCTGGTGCGGCGTTTCCTCGTTGTTTTGGAGGGCGGAACTCCTGCGACGCCGGGCTCGCGGGAGCTCGCCCCTCTAACTTGCGTTTTCCGTCGCGCAACTTTTTCCGCGCCAGCTCGAGAAGCTTATCGCGTGGAGCGACCCCATCGACCAGGCCCAGCTTCGTGGCTTCCTGTGCGGAATAAAGTTTCCCTTTTGTAATCACTTCCGCCGCTTTCTCGACGCCAATCAACCGCGGCAGACGGGTACAACCGCCCCAGGCGGGAATAAGGCCCAGCGTCGTCTCGGGAAGTCCGATCCGCGTCGCCGGATCATCCGAAGCCATCCGATAATCGCACGCGAGTGTTACTTCGTAGCCGCCACCAGCGGATGCACCGTGAATTGCGGCGACAGTCGGAATTTTCAGTTCCGCCAGCCGATTCAAAACCCGTTGCCCGTGAGCAATGAAGGTCCGCATGTCGCCGCCTTGCGCTTGTTGTAGCAGGGTCTTTAGATCAGCCCCTGCCACGAAAATGGATTTTTTCGCCGACGCGATGATCAGGCCGCGCAACGAACTATCATTCTCAACACACTCGAGATGTTCATTCAACTCGTCGAGCGTAGCGGCATCGAAGATGTTTGCGCCGGATTCGGGGCGATCGAAGACAAGCAGGCAAACCTGATCGTCGCCGATCTCGCGTCGAATCATTGGACCTGTAGCAACTGCGGGCATTCCCTCTCATTTTGGAGCGTTTCCGGCAAATGCCAAGTGCGGACAGAGGACAGTCAAAATAGGTACAACGTTAACCGCCACCCCCTTTGTAGCTTTGTTACATTTGTAACTTTTCTATCTGTCTCTCCGCAGCCGTTGCTTTGGACGAGGGGGAGTGTTAAAAACGCGACATGGTCGGCAAAATTTTAGAGCCCGAAATCAGAAGCCTCATCGACGCCCGTAATTTCGGGGCGTTGCGCGAGGTGTTTCGCGAATGGCCGCCGGCCGATCTCGCAGAGGTGATCCTCGATATGCCGGAAGATGAACAGGTAATCATCTTTCGTGTCCTGCCAGCGGCGCTCGCCGCGGACGTCTTCGAATATATCGGGATCGAGGAACAACAGAAGTTGTTACGCGCCATGGCGCACGAGCAGGTGGTAGCCATTTTGAATGAGATGTCGCCGGACGATCGCACGGCGCTTCTTGAAGAATTGCCGAGCGCCGCGGCGCGCCAGTTGATCCGCCTGCTCACGCCGGAAGAACGCCATGTGGCCACGGCGCTGCTCGGCTATCCGGAATACAGCGTTGGCCGTTTGATGACGCCGGATTTTATCGCGGCGAAGGAGGATTGGACGGTGCAACACGTGCTCGATTATATCCGCGAGTACGGTCGCGACCGCGAGACGCTAAACTTTGTTTACGTTGTCGACGACCGCGGCAAATTGATCGACGACGTGCGGATGCGCGAGTTCCTGCTACGGCCGCTTACGACGAAGGTGAGCGAGATTCGCGATCGAAACTTCGTGGCTTTGAATGCGACCGATTCGCAGCAGGACGCGCTGAATATTTTCCGCAGGTACGATCGTGCCGCGTTGCCGGTTGTCGATTCAAACGGCGTGCTGGTCGGGATCGTCACAAGCGACGACATGCTCGACGTAGCCGAGGAAGAAGCGACCGAAGACATCCAGAAACTCGGTGGTATGGAAGCCTTGGACGAGCCGTACACAACAATTCCGTTTCTGCGGATGGTAAAGAAACGTGCAACCTGGCTGATCATTCTGTTTCTCGGCGAAATGCTGACCGCAACCGCGATGCAGGGTTATAACAGCGAGATCGAAAAGGCGGCCATTCTTGCGATGTTTCTGCCCTTGATCATCTCCAGCGGTGGCAACTCAGGATCGCAGGCCACCACGCTCGTAATCCGCGCTATGGCTCTCGGCGAATTGCGCTTGAGGGACTGGTTTGGCGTTGTACGAAAGGAATTACTCTCAGGAGTTGCTCTCGGCCTGATTCTGGGAACCATCGGTTTCTTCCGCATCACGCTGTGGCAATATTTGCACATTTTTGACTACGGTCAGTATCACTGGCTTGTCGCTATCACTGTCGGCGTGGCGCTTGTGGGAGTGGTGCTGTGGGGAACTTTGAGCGGAGCAATGCTTCCCTTTTTGCTGCGCCGTTTTGGACTCGATCCAGCGGCGTCATCAGCACCATTCGTTGCTACCCTGGTCGATGTGACGGGGCTGGTAATTTATTTCAACGTCGCGCTATTCATCCTTCGCGGCACGCTGCTGTAGATGCGGGCGCTGACCGCCGCCAACCGCGCATGGCAAGCTCCCGGATTGCGAGCTCAACGCCCTCGGCTACAACTGAGGAGACTCATGTTGTCGATCCAGAAAATCTTCGGGCACGAAGGAGGCCGACGCGAGCGTGCATCAGATGATTGCGTTACTGGAACGGCTCGAGCAACACGAATCGCCGCAAAGCCTGGAACAATTCATTCTCGGCCCGCGCCTGACTGCCGGGGTCACCGACCCCGGCTACAGTTTATCCAGGTCTTCGATCACCTTCTCCATGCCGCTAACTACAAGGGCGAACCGATCGTAATCGAGCTTGTCGGGAGTGTCGCTGGATGAATGATAATACGGGTAACGAAACGGTGCCGTGTCGGTGACCATGATGCCGGGATAACCGTTCCGCCAGAACGACCATTGATCGGACCAGCTAACGCCGGGGATAAATGCAGGCAGCGCCGCGCCTTCCGATGGGATCTTTGCGTGTTGGCGAAAGAGACCGATTGCACGACGCAGCAGCGTCCGTGAATGAACGTTGCTGACGAATCCGATGAAGTTGCCGACCTTGGGATAAAAAGCACCGAGTACCCGCGACGGATAGACTTGCGAATTCGGTGCATCGGAAAAATAGCCGATGGTTTCGAGGCTAACCATCACGGAGATTTTGTCGCCGCGCGCTTTGCATCGGCCTGCGTAAACGAGGCTTCCCATTTCGCCCGATAAAAAATAAGGAGGCTCCTCGTTCGCGAACGCGACGAAGCGCAAGGTGTGTTCTGGTTTTCTACCGGCGAACCGCCGCGCCAGGGCCAGCGTTGCAGCCACGCCGCTGCCGTTGTCGTTCGCACCGGGGGAACCAAATACTGAGTCATAATGCGCACCGATTAGAATTATCTCCGGATACGTGCCGGGAATTTCCGCCTCGATGTTATGGCAGGCTTGGCCGTGCAGTTCATAACTGTCTCGTCGCGGATGAAGACCGGCGCGTGAAAAAGAGTTCTCGATAAAATCGGCAGCGGCATTCAGTTGTGGATAATGCCGCACGTTTCGCTCGCCAATTTCTCCGGCGACCTTTTGCACATCGGCACGAAGCTCTTCACGCAATGCAACTTCATCTGGCGAGAGCGGCGCAGCCTTCGAGATATTTTTGCCGGGCATCCTTATTCCAAACCACCAGAGTAACGCCAAAACCGCAGCGACCGCGATAACAACGCTCAGTGCGCTGAAGAAAATGCGTTTTAACACCAGAAATACTACAACCCGTCTCATAAATCTGCAGCGCTGTAGCCACGGCGCTGTGTCGCCGTGCTTACAGGACGATCGCACCGGAACGCCTCGACACAGCGAGGCGGCTACAAGTTATGCGATACTTCTGGAACGTATCACAAGGGACGGATCGCCGAGCCGTCCGTCGGCGCGCCCGGCGGCTGTGCTCGTGGAAATGTTCGGAGTCGCGCCCTACCTGATTGCCCCGAGATCACGCGATCTTGGTTCGAAATCGCAAAGCGCAAAAAGCAAAGAACAAAATCCACATGATCTTTAGAATGGTGACGTGGTCCCAGTAGACCGCGACCGGTAATGTCATTGCACGCGTGGTCGCAAGCGCGCTGTCGTGAAGCATGGAGGCCGCTTTGAAAACCTGGCGCGGTCCTAATGTCGGAACAACGGCGTCGTGACGTTGCCTTGCGTTGGCGAGTTGGTCTTCGTTCATCGCATCTCCTTTGATCACAGCCAGTCGCTCATTCTGGAGCTTAATGCCTTCAGGTGAACAAACAAACGCCGTCATCTGATGACCTCGTGTCAAAGCTTGCTTAACAATTTCGCGGCCGGTGCGGCCGGTCGCGCCGATGACGAATAGTTTCATAATTGGTCGTTGCCTTCCTTGTCTTTTTCTAGTCCAAGGTTTGCCGGTAGCGCTTTATCCCGATCGCCAACACGATCACGGCGAAGAGCACGATTTGCCAAAGCTGCAGGCTGACGTCGATGACGTTGTTCCCTTTCAGCAAAATGCCACGAACGATGCGCAAAAAATGCGTGAGCGGAAAAGCTTCCCCGACGACTTGCGCCCAGTGCGGC
>DASSFL010000079.1:0-1535 GCA_035694525.1 Candidatus Udaeobacter sp.
TCAGACTGATTCCGATTAAACAACAGGTGGAACTGGTCTCAATGATCGGCGACATCGCGCTCGTCAACGACCAACCTGCTGTTCATACGCACGTAGCTCTAGCGTCATCTGATGGAACGGTGCGAGGCGGACACGTGATCAACGCGTTTGTCTTTCCGACCCTGGAGTTATTCATGACCGTCTACCCCACAGCATTACACAAACAATTAGATGACGCGACAGGACTGAAACTGATCGACCCGTCATTGAAGTAGAAGGAACAGAAGAAATGAAAATAGGATTCATCGGTTTAGGAATAATGGGCAGTCGCATGGCCGCGAACCTGCAAAAGCACGGCTACTCTTTGGTGGTCTTCAATCGGACCCGCGCGAAAGCGGAGCTATTACTTGGTCCCTGCGGAACATTTTCGGATTCCCCGGCGAACCTCGCCGAACAAGTAGACGTCTTGTTCACGATGCTGCCTGATCCGGATGCAGTAGAACAAGTAGCGCTGGGCGCCAACGGATTTTTGGATCACCTCCGCTCAAATGCACTGTGGGTCGATTGTAGTTCGGTGAATCCGTCGTTCTCGAAGAGCATGGCTGCCGAAGCGGCGCGCCGCGGCGTTCATTTTGTCGATGCACCGGTAACCGGTTCTGCTGTCCCAGCGGCCGAAGCGAAACTCGTTTTTTGGGTAGGAGCTGAACCAGCGGATTTGGAAGCGGTTCGCTCATTGTTGCTCTGCATGGGCAACAGGATTATCCATGTGGGCGGTCACGGCATGGGCACTGCCATGAAAATGGTGGTCAATGTTTTGCTGGGCAACGCCATGGTGGCGTTTGCGGAAGCGATGGCATTGGGCCAGGGGCTCGGAATCTCACGCGACGTGTTGTTCGATTCATTGCTGGGTACGCCTGCGGTCGCGCCGTTTCTGGCATCGAAGCGGAAGAAAATCGAGACCGGAAATTATGAAGCCGAATTTCCGTTACGGTGGCAGCAAAAGGACTTGCATCTTGCATCAGTGAGTGCGTTCGAATCCGGAGTAGCGATGCCTGTCACCAATGCCGCCAAAGAACTGTATCGCCTCGCAATGATGGAAGGTCACGCCGTCCAGGATTTCTCGGCTATCTATGCGTATCTCGCGAGCAATAGCGATTCTGCGAGCACTAGTGCCCGAAATGAAGATGACAATCAAAGAACGCAATTCTACAAAAAGATCGTTAAAGGATTCTCCCAGGGTGACTCAGGCATGTCGCTTCTATCGAGGTATGGTTAAAAATTTCAAAGACCGGATGCGCAATGCCAGCGACGACATTCATCCTGTCCATCTTCATCGTCGCAGCTTTGAACTTACCAACCTCGCTGGAACGCCGACCGGCGGCGTTATCAAAGATATTGTTATGCTCGGCGGCTATCAGCAGCTAGAGATTGAATTTCGTTGCTAACAACCCCGGCCTTACCCTTTTCCACTGCCACCAACAACTGCACATGGATTTGGGTTTCATGACGTTGTTCGATTACGCGTAAAGATAGGGTTTTTTCCAACAAACAACTGA
>DASSFL010000080.1:0-4600 GCA_035694525.1 Candidatus Udaeobacter sp.
CGGGAACTTATGCGCGATTGCCGGAGCTGCCTTACACCCCAGGCAACGACTGCGCGGGCGCAGTTGAGCAGGTGGGTCCGGATGTAAATGAGTTTAAGCCGGGCGATCGTGTCTACACCGGAGGCTCATTGGCCGGCCGTACGTATGCCGAGTTTACCTTGTGCAAAACGGCGCAAGTACATCCCTTGCCTGAAAATGTTTCATTCGCGCAAGGCGCAGCCATGGGCACGCCGTACGCGACAGCGTATCGCGGATTATTCCAACGCGCCGACGGTAAGCCGGGCGAAACCGTCCTGGTGCACGGAGCGAGCGGCGGTGTGGGGACTGCGGCGGTGCAACTGGCGCGCACTCGCGGTCTGCGCGTGTTCGGCACGGCGGGCACCGACGAAGGACGCAAACTCGTGCGCGAACAGGGCGCGCACGAAGTGTTCGATCATAGCGCGCCTGACCATTTTGAGCAGATCATGAAAGCAACATCGGGGCGCGGTGTGGACGTAATCGTGGAATTGCTCGCGAACGTGAATCTCGGAAAAGATCTCACCATTCTCGCGAAGGGTGGCCGCGTCGCGATTATCGGGAGCCGCGGCCGCGTGGAGATCGATCCACGCGACGCGATGCAGCGTGATGTCGATCTTCGCGGAATGGTACTGCCGAACACGCCGCCGGCAGAGTTGGCAAGCATTCACGCCGCGCTCGTGGCCGGTCTGGAGAACGGGACGTTGCGTCCGGTGATCGGCAAAGAGTTTCCACTGGCCGAAGCGGCCCAGGCGCATCGCGCGGTCATCGAGCCGGGAACGCTCGGGAAGATTGTGCTACGCACAAGTGAGAAGTAGACGTGAGGAGTGAGAAGGAAGAAGGCGGCGGAAAGAAAAAGTAAGAATTGGCTGACCGCCGGTAGTTTTGCCTTTAATGGCTTCAACGAAGCGGTCATAGAATTGTGCAGCAGGCTGGTGCACAATTGCCTTCGACACACGTTTCCGATTCATACTTCGAAAAACTTACCGTGGTGAAATTTCGCCAGTCGGAGCAAGTCCGCCTTCGCAGTAGTGACTAGAACGAGGAACCAGTGAGTTTCAAAGTAGCAAGCATCGCTTTAGTGTAGTCTCGCTTCGACGAGACTTGTCCATGGAAATTCATCAGTTGCGTTACTTCGTCGCGGTGGCGGATGAAGGAAGCTTTTCGCGCGCGGCCGCCAAGGTGCGGGTGGCCCAGCCGTCGCTCAGTCAGCAGATCCGAAAGCTGGAAGCGGAGGTCGGTCAGCCGTTATTCGATCGTCTGCCGCGTTCAGTGGTGCTGACCGAAGCCGGCCGTTGTTTGCTCGATTACGCACGACAGATTCTCGCATCGATCGGCGATGCCCGACGATGCGTGGACGAGCTCAAGGGCAAGGTTGCCGGTAAGGTGGCGGTGGGTGCGATTCCTACGATCGCGCCATATGTACTTCCAGGATTGGTCGTGACGTTCCAGAAACATTATCCGGACGTTATACTGGAGATAGTTGAGGACGTAACCGACAGCATCACTCGACGAATAGAAGCTGGAGAACTGGATGTCGCATTAGCATCCACGTGCCGGCTGAGTCCAACTTTGCGACGCGAATCCGTGGGTACCGAACCACTGCTTGCGCTGGTCCCAGAAAAACATCCCCTGGCAAACAAGGATCTTGTGGAATTTGACGATCTCAAATCGCAGAGGTTTCTACTGCTTCATGAGATGCATTGCCTGTCGCAACAGGTGAATCATCTGCTCGAGTCTCGTCGCCTGCGGCCGGAGATCGCGCTGGCCGGCAGCCAGCTGAGCACGATCGCGAACATGGTCGCGGCCTCGATCGGTATTTCAATTGTGCCGCAAATGATGGTGAAACATCATGGCACGCCCGGGTGCGTGAGTCTGTCGTTCGCTCCGCCTGTTCCGGAGCGGGAACTGAATCTCCTCTACAATCCGCTTCGATTTCAGAGCAAAGCAGCCGCAGCGTTCCGTCAGGAAGCTGCAGCTGCTCTGTCAGGCAAAGATTCGCCGGTTGCTCGCGAAGCGAACAAGTGAGGTTTCTACCTCATTCTTTCGAGCGCCATCGCCACCAGCGACAGCATCGGCCAGACGGCGAGAATCAGAAGTAGTCCAAAGCCTGCAAGCTCGGGCCCATAATGCGGGCGTGCCCTGTGCATGTATCGTGTCTCAAGGAACCGCGAAATCCGCTGTCCTATCGGCATCTTAGTTTCCATTTTGTCTCCTCTTGTTTTTTGTTGGCTGTTGAAAATCCACAAGCCCAGGTTCGCGAGGGTCTCTGTTAGTGAGACCGAGAACGTCGAAGTTCTTAACGGCGCGCTGTTTACGACCCGGAACGTGGCTGACCGAGTCAGCCGATTGCGTTCCAGGAGCGGTCGTTTTCGCGTTTAGTTCCTATCGCTAAACCTGAGCCGTTCATAGAATCAACAGGCCACATCCCGGACGCAGGTGGAAATACTTTATTCATCTAGGTCCGATAGGATTTGCCTATTCCGGCGGCTTTTCGGAATTACCGGGGGTCATCCGCCTTCGCTAAGGCAGCGGCGCGACGAAGCGACTCCGGCTACAGGTTTCGGGGCGACAGGCGATCAAAACTTCGAATTAAGAAGAAGCGTCGAGCATTGTGCCGCGGCACTTTGAGCTGCCACAATTGCAAGCGTATTTCTTTTTTGCTTCTTCCGTGACCGGCTCGTCGATCTCCAGCGCGTAATCGTAAAAGAGTTCCTCGCCGGGCGCGATATCGCGCATCGCATCGATGAATATGCGGTCGTCTTCCTCGGCGGCTTCGCAGTTTGGATCGCAGGAATGGTTGATCCAGCGCGCGTCGTTGCCGCCAATCTCTGGATTGATTACCTGCCCGTTATCCAGGCCAAAATTGAACGTGTGTGGATCGTTCTCGTCGTTGGGAGCGGCTTCCCAGGAGGTGCGTTCGCCCGTGTATTCGATAATGCGAGTGCCTTTGGGAACGAACTGCGTAGCATAAACGCCGCGTCCGTGCACCTCGGACTGGCGAACCTCGATCCGTACCGTTCGCTTTTGAGCTTTGCCTTTCTTCGCCATCGAGGGAATTAAGCAGGAGAAACTGAAAAGTAGGAAGGAAGAAGTAGAAATGAAGCAACTGGGAGGAGCGACATAGAAGGGTCCGAGCCGGACTGGCATTAAGCTGTGAGGGTAACAGCGAGCGAGATGGGGACGCGAGCGAGTTTCAATTCAGAATTGGGAAATGCAATTGATGGTGAATATTCGTGGAATGACACTGGAAGAACGCTCGCGCCTTGAATCGATCGACGTAGTCTTGCGATCTGACACTGTGCGCGAACAAATTCGCCCGATTATCGAACGTGTCCGCGTGGAGCTGGCTCGCAAGAACGAGGCGCTAATGACTTGGGAACCGATTCCGTTAACCGTTTTCGGCGGCGCGTTACCGCGTGAGATCCGGTCCGCGTGGGTATTCGTCCTGCGGGCCGGCGCGGATACGGGCGCGGAACGCCATCCGAATAGTCATCAGCGGATGATGACATTCGAAGGGAGCGGCGATATGCAAACCGAAGAGCGGGGCCAGTGGCAGTCGAAGGTCCTGGTCGGCGACCATGAGGCGCCGCTGGAGCGGCGCTGGATTTCAATTCCACAGAATGTTTGGCATCGTCCTGTCGTTGGTGCAGACGCTGACTGGACGGTGGTTTCTTTTCACACTGTCCCCGCAGAGCAACTGATCGAAGAAAAGCCGGACGAGAGCAGCCAGGACGGAACAAAGCAAATGAAATATCTTGAGAAGAAAAAATGACCATGAACCGCATGAAATTCCTCGTCGTTGCGCTGACGATTCTCGGGGTCTCAAGCTCAGCTTCGGCAAACCTGGGCGATAGCTCCGACAGAATTGAAGATTTATATGTTAACCTGGATCAGCGCCGGTTGCGCGACGACGGAACTGTGAGCGTCGTCTATCATAAAGGTCAATATGTTTACCTCGTGATCTTCGCCAACGACCGGAGCATTTCGGAAAGCTATTCTCATGTGAAGGGCACAGATCTGTCTGAAAAAGAGATTGCAAAATTCCTGAAATTGAATTCCGCGGGCGGGACATGGATCCCGGCCAACACATCAAAAGAACGGCGCTTCAAAAGAAGTGACAACCGAGCCGAGGCGACGTACGGAACCGCGAGCGGACGTCGGGCACTGACGGTGCGAGAGCTTGGTGGTAAAGACACGCAGGGCGATCTGTGATTCGGATGCGCCAAGACGCGCGTGAAAAAGGATCGCCTCCGCTTTGACCAACGTGTTAGCCTCCGGGGCTTAACCAAGGCGAATCTATGTTACACATCATTTGGTGCATTATTGTCGGCTTCATAGTTGGGTTTCTCGCGCGCGCCGTTATGCCGGGAGTATCATGACGACTCTGCTCGGCATCGGCGGTTCCATCGTCGGCGGACTGATTGGCCGCTTGTTTTCCAAACCGGAACCAGGCGCCACGTTTCATCCGGCGGGATTGATCCTGTCGATCATCGGCGCGATCATTTTGCTTTTTATCTGGGGAAAATTGGCGCCGGCCTAACGAAAGCGACCACCTTCGTTCGCGGTCGGCAGCAGTACGGCG
>DASSFL010000081.1:0-13844 GCA_035694525.1 Candidatus Udaeobacter sp.
CTTTGTAGCGAACTGCTTGGCAAAAATGCGCGCGACAATGTCGCGCCTCAGACCCAACAGTTTCTGCGCGAACTTATCGCGCGCGATGGTCGGGGGCGTGTTTGGTCGGTGTAGGTCCCCGCGCTTTTGCGTGCGGAATCCGAGAGCACCTGAAGCGGTTGCCCTACAACAGCTACATGACTAGCCTCACAGTCGCATGGCAAAGCGCGCATTAGTTACCGGCGGCGCGGGCTTAATCGGCTCACATGTCGTGGATCTTCTCGTGAATAATAGCTGGGAGGTCCGGGCACTCGATAATCTGGAACCACAAACTCACCGTCGCGGAAAGCCGGCCTGGATCAACAAGAAGGCGGAGTTCGTTCATGGCGATTTGCGTGATCGTGATACAATTGCCGGCGCGCTGGAAAAGATCGACATCGTTTTTCACCAGGCAGCCTACGGGGGTTACATGCCTGAGATCACAAAATTTGTGCATGTGAATTCGCTCGGCACTGCCCAGATGCTCGAAGTGATCCGCGAGAAAGCCCTGCCGGTTAAGAAGGTCGTTGTTGCGAGCTCGCAGGCTGTTTACAGCGAAGGGGCCGGCGATTGTCCGAAACATGGATTGGTTTTTCCGGCGGTGCGTCCGGTGGAACAATTGCGCAAAGGCGATTGGCAGGCGCATTGTCCACTCTGCGGCGCGACCACAACGAGCGTTCCGACTCCGGAAAATGCGCCGGTCGGTGGAGAAACCGTTTATGGCCTAACGAAAGTTGATCAAGAGCGGCTGGTCCTCCTTTGGGGAAAACAGCTCGGTATTCCCACGGTCGCGCTGCGTTACTCCTGCACATACGGGCCGCGCCAATCGATCTTTAATCCGTATACCGGCGTGATCGCGATTTTTTGCACGCGTTTGCTGAACAATTTGCCGCCTGTGCTTTACGAAGACGGGGAGCAGACGCGGGACTTCTCATTTGTGGAAGACATCGCCCGCGCGAATTTGCTCGCCGCGGAAACGGACAAGCTCGACGGACTGCCGGTGAACATTGGCAGCGGCAGCGGCACGCCGATCCGCGAAGTCGCTGAACAGCTTTCCGATGTTCTGAAAATCGACATCGCGCCTGAGATCAACGGCGAATTTCGTCCCGGTGAAATGCGCCATCTCATCAGCGACACTACGCTCGCTCGCTCGGCGGGATACGAACCGACTGTCGATCTCAGTAAAGGCGTCCGTCGTTATATCGATTGGATCCGCGCCCAATCAGACATTCGCGATTACTTCAGCGAAGCCAGCGAAATTTTGAAGAACAAAGGCATCGTTCATCGAGTAGGGAGATGAACATCGCTGCCACCATTCCGGATTTTAATGCGCCAGTTGTCGAGCATGCCCGGAGGGATTTTCCATTACTTGATGCGGGCATGACAGTGGGGGAAGCGTTGCAGCGCATCCGACGTGAAGGCGTAGGTGAACGCGTCATCTACTTTTATGCGATCGATGAACAGGAGCGGCTGGTTGGTGTGGTTCCTACCCGCCGTTTGCTGACGACGCCTCTGGAAATGCCGTTGCGCGAGATCATGGTGCCGCGCGTAGTGGCTGTTCCGGCGACCGCAACGATTCTCGATGCCTGTGAATTTTTTGTGCTCTACAAATTTCTGGCGTTCCCGATCGTGGACGAGCAACGCCGTGTGGTGGGCATCATCGACGCCAACCTCTTCGCCGAAGAAATTTTGGAGGCAGGCGATAGTGAATCCCGGCAGACTGGAGGTCATATTGCGCAGGTGAGCCCGGAGTTCTTTGAGGCGCTCGGCTTCCACATTGAACAGATCCGCGGTGCGTCTCCCTGGCGTATTTTCCGATTCCGTTTTCCGTGGCTACTGGTCACGGTCGGTGGTGGCACGCTTTCGGCGATTCTGGCCGGCTTTTTTGAAACCACACTCGCGCACAGTTTAGTGCTCGCGCTCTTTCTCACGATGGTACTGGGACTAAATGAAAGCGTCAGTATGCAATCGATGAGTGTGACGATTCACGCGTTACGGTCTGCTCAGGTCACGTGGGGCTGGCTGGCTACAGCGTTTCGTCGCGAATTGGTCACTGCGCTTCTGCTCGGTGCCGCGTGCGGGCTGGTCGTCAGCTTAGTTGTTTGGATATGGCGAAATGATGTCGCTGCCGCACTAGTCATCGGCGGCAGTATCGCGCTTTCGCTCGTCACGGCGTGTGGGTTTGGCCTGGGCGTGGCATCGCTTCTTCACCGGTTCGAGCTGGACCCAAAAATTGCGGCAGGACCGATCACGCTGGCACTGGCGGATTTTTTTGCCCTCGTAATTTATTTCACGGGCGCGTGGCTGATTTTGCGATGAGCAGCATCTCAGTCATTATCCCCGCGCTGGATGAAGAGGAACCGATTGCCGGCGTTGTCGGTGAATGTCTCGCAACTGGTTTGCCCAACGAGGTGATCGTCGTTGATAACGGCAGCACCGATCGAACTGCTGAGTGCGCACATGAAGCAGGCGCACGCGTGGTGACCGCGCCGCGTGGATACGGACGCGCTTGCGCCGCCGGCGTTCGTGCGCTTTCGCCCGAATGTGACATTGTGGTTTTTCTCGATGGCGACGGCAGCGACGTGCCTGCGTTCATGAATCAGCTTGTTGATCCCGTAGCGCACGGCACGCACGATTTCGTGATCGGCTCGCGCACGCGCGGACAACGCGAACCCGGCAGCATGAATCTCCAGCAAATCTTTGCCGGACGACTCGCCGGATTGATTTTGCGATTCCTCTACGGGGTTCGTTACACGGATATGTCCCCATTTCGTGCCATTCGCCGTGATGCACTCGAACGACTCGACATGCGCGAGCAGACCTATGGCTGGAATCTGGAGATGCAGATGAAAGCCGCGCGCGACGGGCTGCGTGTTCTCGAAGTCCCTGTAAACCATCGCCGGCGTGCCGGTGGCGAATCCAAGGTGTCAGGCACGTTCCGCGGGACATTTGTAGCCGGTTCTCGCATCGTTGCGACATTGGTGCGCGTCGCCGTCGGATAGTCGATTCCATCTAGAAGTTCCCGAGTTTTTGTGTAGCGTCGCCCAATGCTTTCGATGCTTGATCTTGAGAGATTTCGCACCACGCCGCTCAGCCGTGAGCCGTTCGAGTTTCTAGTCGTTCCAGAGTTTGTAAGGGTTGAGGCGCGTGCTGCAATCGATAAGGATTACCCCGAAGTTGGCCGGGCGGGCAGCTTTCCGCTTCGAGAGGTGACTTATGGTCCGGGATTTGCGAAGCTGATCGAGGAGATGCGCAGCGAAGACTTTCGTAAGGCGTTTGAAGAAAAGTTTAACATCGACCTGACCAATCGCCCGGACATGATCACCGTGCGCGGGCGTTGTAGCGACAAAGATGGCAAGATCCACACCGATTCAGAGACCAAGATCATCACTATCCTTGTTTACATGAACTCGGCCTGGGAATCGCCCGGTGGCCAGCTTCGATTGTTGCGATCCGGGACGAATCTGGAAGACGTCATTCTCGAAGTGCCGCCGACCGAAGGCACGCTATTGGCGTTTCGGCGCAGCAATAACTCTTGGCATGGTCACAAGCCATTCTCTGGCGCGCGCCGTGTCATTCAGTTCAACTGGGTCACGAGTCAGGCGGTGGTGCGGCGCGAGCAAAATCGGCATCGGTTCTCCGCATGGATGAAAAAACTCCGCGGCGCGCTGTCAGGCGAAAAACAGGCCGCCTAATCGGACTCGAACGCTTAGCTGTCTGAATTTGACGTTGGGCGGTGAGGGTTGAGCGTTGGTCGTTGAAAACCTCTTTGTGAACGGTCAGATTGAACCCCCAAAGAATTCCGACGCATTGGCACTGCGATCAGCCGAATTCTCGCGGATCTTGCTGATTAAACCTTCGGCGCTGGGCGATGTGGTGCATACACTGCCGGTGCTCGTGAAACTGCGTGCACGGTATCCGCAGGCGCGGATCGACTGGCTGATCACGCCGGAAAACGCGGAAGTCGTCCGCTACCATCCTGCGCTCTCCAATGTCGTTCTTTTTGCGCGCCGCGATTTCTCAAAGCGCGGCCGACGATGGCATGCGTTTCTGTCGTTTGTCGATCTGCTCAAACAAATTCGCCGTGCGAAATACGAGTTGGTCATCGACATGCATGGCCAGGTGCGCTCGGCTTTTTTTACTCTGATCAGCGGCGCGGGTGTGCGCATTGGATTTGATCGGCCCATCAAGCGCGGTGTCACAATCTCAGCTGAACACGATCTCAAGAACGTCCCCAACCATGGCTGGCGCGGCGCGCGCGAAGGTTCGTGGATAGCTTACACCCACCGCATTCCCATTCCGACGCTCGATGTTCACGCGATCGATCGTTACCTGTGGGTCGCGCCGTTGCTTGGCCTGGATGATAATCCGGCCGATCTCACTATTCACCTGTCGCCGGAGGCTTCCGGCAGGGTAAATCGATTGCTGGAGGAGCACGACGTGCCGGCGTCTAAACCGCTTGTCGTCCTTGTGCCTGGCACAATTTGGGAGACCAAGCATTGGACAATTGAAGGATTCGCTGGTGTTGCGCGGCAATTTCTTCAGGATGGATTTGCCGTCGCTTTGGTGGGCACCAAGCGCGATCAACAGCGATGCCGGCAAATCGCCGCCGCAGCGCCTGGGACATGCGATATCTCCGGACAGACAACGCCCGCAGATTTGGCGGCGCTTATTCGACGTGCCGAGGTTGCTGTCACCAACGATTCCGGCTCGATGCATGTTGCCGCATCGCTCGGCAAACCGGCGGTTAGTGTCTTCGGGCCGACCAATCCAGTTCACATCGGCCCTTACGAGCGACCGGAATCGGTCGTGCGCGTGGATTTACCGTGTTCGCCATGCAATTACCGTCGCTTGAGCCAATGCCCGTTTGATCACGCCTGCATGAAACAGGTTACGTCCGCGATGGTAGTGGAGCGCGCGCGGAAAATTCTTTCGGCTGCAAAAAGCCATCCAGAAGGTGTAGCGGCGGTCGCCTCGGCGACCGCCGAGTGAAGAACCCAGGCGCTTGGCACCAGCGCCTCTACAAGTCATATTCGCGGTGAGTGAGTACAACGAAGGCAATTTTCGCTGGGCTACTTGCTGGATTGCTCGCCGCAATCGTTATGACAACGGCAATGTTATTGCTCGCTGTGCTGGGCGTGGCTACACCGCTCGTGATCATCGGCGATCGCCTTTCGGTTTTCATCCCGCCCGGCCCGTTTCTTTCCCTTATGGGCAAGGTCGGCGGTTACAATCATCTCAAACAACTCGGCGTTGGCTCGACGATAGCTGGTCAACTCGCCATTGGTGCAATTGGCGGAGCAATCCTTGGATTGTTCTCGCGGCGCAATCCTGCGCGAGCTTCAGCGCTTTGGACCATGTCGATCTTCGTTTTGTTGCCGATAGTTGTGTTTGCGATCGCGCTTTGGCCGGTTTTGGGCACCAGTTACATTGGCCTGCCCATCGGCGCGGCGCGTTTGGTCACGCTGGTCGGTTTCGCGCTGTGCGTTTTTGTGTTCGAACGAACGCTCGTCGCTAGCTTTCGATTTCTCACGCAACGAAGAACCGGAAAAGGGGATTACGAATTCAGTCCAGCGATCGGCCGGCGGGCTTTTGTGCTGGGCGCAATCGGAGCTGCAGTTACGGGCGGCGGCATTGCGGTGGCTCGCAAGCTTTATCGTGCTGCAACGTTTAGCTATGACGGCACGCAATACAAAGGCCGCATCGTTCTGCCGATCACGCCTAACGAATTGTTTTATTGTGTGACGAAGAATGTGGTCGATCCGCGGGTGAATATCGATCTTTGGCACCTTGAGGTAGGCGGTCTCGTGAAGAACGCCGCCACGTGGCGATTCGACGATCTATTGGGATTCGAAACGAAGGAGCAGGAAACAACGCTGATGTGCATTAGCAACGGTTTGGATGCGGGACTGATCAGCAACGCTGTCTGGAAGGGTTTTCCGTTGCGGGACGTTCTGGATCGCGCGGTGCCGCTGTCTAGTGCCGCACGCGTGCGCTTTCATGGCGTCGATAATTACACTGATACGATTCAGCTCGAGAAGGCCTTGGAACCGACCACCCTGCTTGCTTATGAAATGAACGGCGCGGAGTTGCCGGACCGGCATGGTTACCCGATGCGTCTCATCGTCCCGGGTTACTTCGGCGAAAAACATGTCAAATGGCTCACCCGAATCGAAGTAACCGATGCGAACGCGAAAGGATTTTACGAAGCACAAGGATGGGGACCCGATTTCATCACGCCGGCAAGATCGAGAATTGACGTGCCTGACACTTGGTCGTCGTTTTCGTTAGGCAAATTGAACGGGCCGATTGAAGTGAAGGGCATTGCCTACGGTGGTAACCGTGGTATCTCGCGCGTGGAATTTAGCGGCGACGGTGGCAAATCCTGGCGTGACGCCGAGATCTATTATTCCGGCGGCAATCTGGCGTGGTCGCTCTGGAAAACCGAATGGATGCCAGTTGCATCAGGCTACTACACGCTAGTCGTCCGGGCCACCGACGGAAAAGGCGATGTGCAAAAATGGGAAGAAGATAGAGGCCCATTTTCCGGTGTAGCAGGCTTGCATGAAATTGGCGTAAACGTGACGGCGTAGCTGACCGTGTCTTCACGCATCTGGCGTGTCATGTGGCTTCGCAGCTAGGGCTCACCGAGGCAGTAATAACAACGCTGTCCCTGCGGCAACAACTTGCGGTGTGTGCTAAGTTTTATTGATGGAAAGCCTGATCATTATTGGAAGCGGCTGCGCCGGATTGACAGCCGCGATTTATGCCGCGCGCGCGAACCTGAGCCCATTAGTGCTGGAAGGTCGCCACCCCGGCGGACAACTCTCGACTACTACACTCGTTGAAAATTATCCCGGTTTCCCGGAGGGGATCGATGGGCCTGAGCTCATCCTGAACATGCACAAACAAGCTGAGAAATTTGGCGCCCGGTTTTCATATGCCGAAGCGACTGATTTCGATGCGAGCAATCGGCATATTCGGATCAAAGCCGACGATGAATGGTTGGAGACAGAAGCGCTTATCATCGCCAGTGGGGCTTCGGCGCGATATCTGGGACTCGAGAACGAACAGAAACTAGTTGGTCACGGACTGACTTCATGCGCCACGTGTGATGGCGCATTTTACAAGAACGTGCCGGTTTGCGTCGTCGGTGGAGGCGATTCCGCGGCGGAGGAGTCATTGTTCCTCACCCGCTTTGCTTCAAAGGTCTATTTGATTCATCGCCGCGATAAGATGCGGGCTTCCAAAATCATGCAGGACCGCGTGTTTGCGAACAAGAAGATCGAACCGATCTGGGACACTGTTGTTACCGAATACATTCCGGATGAAAAAGGCGAAATGCGCGCCGTGCGCTTGCGAAATGTGAAGACGAATGAAGAGCGGGAACTGCCCGTGGCGTGTGTCTTCGTGGCAATCGGTCACGACCCCAACAGCAAGGCGTTTCGACATAAGCTCGACATGGATTCGGACGGTTATCTGATCACGAAGAACCTTGTCGAGAGCCGACACCCTGGTGTGTTCGTGGCGGGTGACGTGGCCGACCGCGTTTACAAGCAGGCGGTAACCGCAGCCGGCTCAGGCTGCGCGGCGGCCATGGACGCCGAGAAATACCTGAGCGAACGGGGATCCGATACTTGATTGCTTGTCGCGCAATCGTCGCCTTTTCTTGTCATTCCGGGCGGAGTCGAGGAATCTCTAACTTTCTCGCCCCGACGGGCAGCGAGCAATCAGAGATGCTTCGACTTCGCGCAGAATGACAAAAACGTGAAAATTTGCGACCTGACCCAGTTTTACTCTCCTCTAAGCGGAGGAGTAAAACGGTATTTGCACGAGAAAATTGCGTACATCAGCAATGGTTCGTCTGACAATGCGCACGTGCTCATTGTTCCCGGCTCGAAAACAGAGGTGACAACAAATGCGCGGTCACGAGTTTATTCGATTCGCTCGCCATTGGTGTCGAGGAGCTCGCGATATCGCGCGCTGCTAAATCTCCGCGCAATCGAGGAAATCCTGGAGCGCGAACGTCCAGACTTAATCGAATCGAGCGATCCGTATCAGATCGGATGGAAAGCGATTGCTGCCGGTGGCGCGCTGAGAGTGCCGGTCGTTGGTTTTTATCACTCCCATTTCCCGGAAGCGTATTTGCGCGGGGGCACGAAATTTCTTGGCAAACGTGGCACGCAACGAGCCATGAAATTGACGCGTGCTTATGTGCGCAAACTATACAATCGCTTTCAAGCCACGCTGGTGCCCTCTGAAACGCTGAGCGACCTGCTTTCCGAATGGGGTGTGCGCAATGTGCGACCTGTGCGGCTCGGGGTGAACACCGGCATTTTCAAGCCCGTGCCGGATGACGGAGCCGCGACTCGTGGGTCGTTAGGCATCTGCCGGGAACAGACATTGCTTCTCTACACGGGGCGATTGGCCAGAGAAAAAAACACAGAAACACTGTTCAGAGCATTCGAGCTCCTGCAGCAACGGGGCCAGAACAAATTTCATCTGTTGGTAATTGGTGACGGGCCGCTGCGGAACAAAGTGCAAAAGTTGCAGCGGCGCATCGGGAACGTTTCTTGGATTTCGTACTGCGCAGACTCGTGCGATCTCGCTCGTTACTATCGCGCTGCAAATCTTTTTGTTCATCCAAGCGTCCAGGAAACGTTTGGACTTGTGGCGCTTGAAAGCCAGGCGTGCGGCACACCGGTTGTAGGAATTCGCGGGAGTTACATGGATCGCATTATTTGCCACGACCAGAAATGGTGGGCCCAGAAGAACAGCCCGGATGCGTTGGCTGACGCAATCGACGATTTTAGTGCTAAAAAATTGGCGGCTTTTGGGAAAACCGCCGCGGGCGCAACCGAAAGACTCTATAGCTGGCCGCGCGTATTTGAGGAACTGTTTTGCATTTATCGCGAGGTTCGCGCAAACTACCGCCGATTTTAGATGGTGAACGACGACCATAAGCCGTTCCTTATTCGTGGCTATCGCAGATCGGACCGCGAAGCGGTAAGAAAGCTCTGCTGCGATACCGGATTTCTTGGCGACCCGATTGATCCCGTTTATGAGGATCGAGAATTGTTCGCTGATTTTCTCACGACCTATTACACCGATCACGAACCGGGATCGTGTTTTCTTCTGGAGGTCGACGGCGAAATTCGCGGTTATCTTCTGGGTTCACGCAAGCCTCTGCAAAACCAGCTTTACGCGCTTTATCAAAATGTCTGGTTATTTTTCCGCGCGCTGACGCGCTATTTCCGCTACAATGGGCGCTCGCGCCGTTTTGTTCGGTGGATCCTGGTGCACGGATGGCGTGAAGTGCCAGCGGCGCCGCGACGCACAGCTCATTTTCATATCAACCTGTTGCCAGATGCCCGGAAAGTTTCGACGACGCGCGCCCTGATGAGCGCGTATTTGAGTTATCTCTATCGCTCCGGCGAAAAACGCGTTTACGGTCAGATCATTACATTCGAAAGCCGGCGCGGAGAGAAAATGTTCGAACGGTACGGGTTTAAGGTGCTTAACCGAGCAGAGATCACCAAGTACAAGACAATTTATCCCAAATCAGTTTATCTCAGCACCGTGATCAAGAACCTGGAGACAGCAGAGCCGCTCTCAGTCACCACGCGCCCGCGTTTCTAGCGTCGGCAACTTGGTCTTATTGGGTCCTCCCCAGGCGAGGAAACGGAAAACGGTTTGCAGCTTCGAAAACCGATCGTGTTCAGCTCGCTTAGAGCGTCAACAATGTCCTCGACATCGAAACGGCACGTGTGATCGACGTCAACGTGCGCGAGGCGAATAGTGCCGTTATTACTTATGAGAAACGTGCCTGCGACTGGCAGTTCTTTCTTGCCCCCGTGGTTGTTGGGATATTCAACTCGATGGCCGAACAACCGGTACAGTTCCAGGAGGTCATTGTTACCTTCAACGACAAGACCAAACTGTCGGATCACCTTGTCGCCCTCGTCGCTCAACACCGGTAAGGCGAGCTGGCTCTTTATCTGGGCGGAAAGCAAATCGTCGGCGAGATCCGGAGAGATGGCGACAACTTGTGCGCCCAGTTCACGCAACTCCGCCAGACGCTGCTGAAACCCGCGCAGGTGCAGGTCACAGTAGGGACACCAGCTGCCACGGTAGAAAACAACCACCACATGTCCTGCGCGAAGCAGAGAGTACAAACGCACCGCCTTGCCATCTGTATCGGGTAAAATGAAGTCGGGCGCAGAATCGCCGACCTTGACCAACGTTTTATCCATGAGGGTCTTCATGTCAGCTTTGCGCGCGGCACGCGTTTTAACGAATAGACCTTTACCACTACGGGTTTCGGTCCAGTGAACCACAGCCTCTCTTTCACTTTCGCGACGGCTGGCGACCACGGCCTTCGGGCAACCGTCAGCAAACACGAAGGCTGTGGCTGTTCCAACTGGGGAGGGTCCGTTGATAACAACTGGGGCTTTGTCTCGTTGCAACGCATTCATTCCTCCACGTCGGTTTTCATTCGTCTTTACCTCTTCTAAGAATTTTGAGGGCAGACATTTCAGAAGATTTAGAGTTTCTTCTTGAAACTAGATGAGAGCGGTGCGGTCGGAGGCGCACCGAGGTCTGTTGTTATTGTTTGGAGCCGGACGGCGCCAGGCGCTGAACTAGCGCCTGGAAACGTGGATCGTCTCGCAAAGGATCCCAGACAGGGTTTAGTTTAAAATCGCCGTATGTCGGTTGAGCTAAAACGTTCCTGCCCGCTGGTTGGCCAATGAGCGGTTCTAAAGTAGTAATCGCGCGGTCGTGTTGGCCGGTCCACGCGTAAACAATGGCCAAATTGCAATCGCCGATTGGGGTATCCGTGGCCGAATTCTTCATCTGCTCGCGCGCACGGAGCGCCTCGGCGAGCGCCGATTCGTAGTGCTCCAACGCGGCATCGATAATTGCAAGGACACCCAGTTTGCGACCGTTGCCTGGATCAGCCGCGACTGCATTCTCAATGTCTGCGCGAGCGATCAGAAAAGCTGCTTGAGAGGCAGATTTGTTTCCACGAAGTCGCTCCGCCAATGCTTGGAACCACGCTTTCGGATAGGCCATCCCGGTATTCGTGATTCTGGGTAGATCGGTGGATTCCAATATGCGCAGTATCGTTTCGGCATCGCGATCGCCCAAAGCAAGCGTCAGTCCGCCTAGGATCTTGTCATGTTCTGTAAGATCATTCGCTGCGGCGCGCTCGGCCAAGGCGACACGCAGCGGACGCGGATCGGCGCGCTGCTCGAGTGGACCAAGCGCTCCTTCCAATGGCAAATCTCCAGGATGCGCGGGATCGCTGGCAATCATTTGCCTGATGAGATGGTCATAATCCTCGTAACGCCGCATCAAGCGATAAGTCTCCGCCACAACGAAAGCGCTATTGTCGACGCGTGGCTCCAGCGCTATTCCGCGCGCGAAACCTCGAACAGCATCGTCCCATCGTCCCTGGCTACGCGCGACGCGCGCCGCAATCATCTCAAGCTCAAAGTTGTTTGGAAGAGTGCGCCGTGCCAGGTCCGCCTCCGAACCGGCTTGCTTATAATCTTTGGTGACGCGAAAAAAATGATACGCTTGGGCCAGGTGCAATTCTCCGGCGTCGGGATCGATGCTGCGTGCGTTTTGAAGTGCGATCTCAGCAAGGCTGCGATGATCGACTGCTAATTCTTCGGGCTTTGCGCCTGTTTGATTGCTGAAGAAAAAGCCGTGCGCCTTTGCCAGCTCGCAGTACGCGAGGAGGAACCTGGGATCTCGTGCGATCGCTTTCTCGAGTAAGTCGATCCTGCGCAACGCATCCCGGCGCGCGGACGCTTCATCGCGAAAGCTGAGGGGACCATCACGAGAGCGCAAATACAGCTCATAGGCCTCCGCATCCCTTGTCGGCGGCTGATTCAGCGCCGACTTTTCGCGGGCCGAAAGTTGTGTTCGCAATCGGGAAGCGACCGAGCGCGTGATTTCATTCTCCAACGCGAACACATCCCTGATTGGCTGTTCGTACGTCCCAGTCCAGGGGTGGTCGTGATCACGGCTATCAATAAGTCGCAGCGAAATGCGCACAACGTCATTCGCTCGCGTGACGGAGCCTTCCAGCAAATGTCTCACTCCAAGGTCACGAGCGATGGCAGGAAGATTGCGCTTCTTTCCAGGCAGATAAGAACGAGTGCTTCCTCGTCCGATTACTTTCAGGTTGGCAAGTCGAGCGAGGCCGTCCGCGATCTCATCCTGCATTCCCACGGTGAAATAGGCGTCCTCGCCGTTTGGGCTGAGATTTTCGAAAGGCAATACCGCAATTGAACGTTCCACCTCGGCCAAAGATTGCGCCCGGTGGTGCAAAAGCATTGCAACTACGAGCGCGGCAAAAACGAGCGCTGATCCCGCTGCCGCCAGACTCAAACGCTTCCGTCGCACGCGTGCTCTAGGTTCGAATTTTTCGCGGCAACGATGAACGGCCGTGAGAAGTTCACGCGCCGTTTGTGGTCGCTTCGCAGGATCGACAGCCAAGATCGACTTCAGGAGCGCAATCACCTTCACCGGAACGTGCACGGCTTTCAGCTGTTGGAGTGGCAGCTCTTCTCTGCTGGATCGAATCTGCTCCAGCGTCTCTCCACGAAACGGCGTTTGTCCCGTGAGGAGATACCACAACGTAACGCCCAACGAATAAATGTCGGAGCGCGTGTCGATCCGCGGTTTTCCAGTTTCGGTAAACTGCTCCGGGCTTGCGAATGCTGGTGTGCCTATAAAACCAGCTTGTGTCTGATCCATCGTATCCGGTTGAGAAGCGACCACTTTAGCCACGCCGTAATCGATGATTTTCACTAAGAGCAGTCCGCTCGCATCTGAAGCGATCATCAGATTCGAGGGCTTAAGATCACGATGCACAACGCCGCACGCTTCCGCAGCGGCAAGGCCACGCGTTGCTTGCTCGATCACTTCAAGCGCGAGCGACAATGGCAGGGGTCCGGTCCGTTGCACGCGGGCTTGCAGCGTTTCGCCTTCCACAAGCTCCATCGCGTAGAAGTATTCGCCATCCTGCTCGCCGTAATGGGTGACCCGTGCCACGTTCGGGTGATGAATCTGCGCAGCGGCGCGCGCTTCGCGCAAAAATCGCGCGCGAGCGATTGGATTTTCCGCCAGTTTCAGACCGATAACTTTGAGTGCAACGAGGGAATCTAAAACGGTGTCGCGAGCGCGATAAGTTACGGCCATTGCTCCGGCGCCAAGCGCGATCGGAAATCCGCTGGCATCTGTCTCAACCTCAAATTGGCCATAGTGCGACAGACCGAGCGTGACTCCAGCATTTCGTTGCGATTGTTCCTCCTCCCAGGTGGCTCCCCAATCGAAGAGGCAACGCAGACATTCCCCATTGGGTCCGAGGTGCGTTAGTGGCCGCCCGCAATTAGAGCAAGACCCGGCGTCGGTAGCTTCGGCTCTCATTGCTGATTCGGCACCGCTGTTCTCATCAGCCATAGGGTTCGCCGGAATTAGATCAGGTCATCAATATTCGGTGAAGATAACGCAATTCTTCGTCCACGTCCGCCGGATCAGAAACCGTGTTGGCCACTTCCGTTCGCAGCAAATCACGGTAACGCTGACGCAAACGCGAAAGCCATGTGCGCAAAGTTGCGATCGGCACACCAAGTCGTGCTGCCACTTCCTCTTGATTCGGTGGAGTCGCCCCTGCGCCTGCAACGAAAGGTTTTAGCTCGTCGAGCCATTGAGCTTTCCCTTCCGCAACCAGCTTTTTACGCAACTGTTGCCAGGAGCGTTTCGCGATCGTGAACGCCCACGTAGCATCAAACGACTTACCATCATTCAGATCA
>DASSFL010000082.1:0-19317 GCA_035694525.1 Candidatus Udaeobacter sp.
AGGCTAGTCGACGAGCTCGGCTTTGAAGGAGTAGATGCTGGTGGGCTGGATGAATCCTGGCGGCAACAACCCAACACGCCGGTTTATGCCACAGATTTCGACGCCAACGGTGTGCGACGGGCCCTGGCGAAAGCGAGCAAGGAGCGCAAACCGGAGTGGCGCGCTACTCCGCGCAGCCCTGGGACGTACGAAGTTCCGGCGTGAAGAGCGAGAGCAATGAGAAAGGGTAACAGACAACGGGAGGACTAAGAGGTGGACTTATGAGCAGGACTATTGAGGCTATTAAACACCACATGGGGCCTACGAAGTCAACTCTTGCTGCGAGCGCTCACAAGCGCCCTGCCACAAGGAGTGGAACGTTTGCGATCGGCGGCGACCTTCCCGTTCACCGGCTGGGCTATGGTACAATGCAATTAACCGGTCCCGGCGTTTGGGGCGAGCCAGCGGATCGAGCGCAAGCAATAGCAGTCTTACGCCGTGCAGTCGAGCTCGGCATCAACCTGATTGATACGGCGGATTCCTATGGACCGTATGTGAGTGAACAACTGATTCGCGAGGCATTGCATCCTTACCCAACAGGACTTGTTATCGCCACAAAGGCAGGCCTTGCTCGGCCTGGTCCCGGCAAATGGGTTCCGCTGGGAAGACCCGAATATCTCCGGCAGGAGTGCGAGATGAGCCTTCGACGGCTGGGTGTCGAGCGTATCGATTTGTTCCAGTTGCATCGCATCGATCCCAAGGTTCCAGCCGACGATCAATTTGGAGTGCTGAGAGATCTTCAAAAGGAAGGCAAGATCCGGCACGTTGGCCTTTCGGAAGTCAAGGTTGCCGAGATCGAGGCAGCCCGTCGCATCGTTACCGTCGCGACCGTGCAAAATCAATACAATCTCGCGTACCGCAATTCCGAAGATGCCCTTGATTATTGCACGCGCGAAAACATCGGGTTTATCCCGTGGTTTCCACTCGCGACGGGAGACCTCGCGAAATCTCACGCCGCATTAACAAGAATCGCCAGGCAGCGGGGCGCTCAGCCTGCGCAAGTAGCGCTCGCATGGTTGCTCAAGAAATCTCGTGTGATGCTGCCGATCCCAGGAACCTCAAAGATAAAACATCTCGAAGAGAACACCGCCGCAGCTCTGCTCGATCTTGATGATTCGACGATGGAAGAGTTAGCCAACGCCTGACGAAATCCGAATGAAGTCTCAGGATTCCGCCTGGATTACTCGCGAATCGCTGGTGATTGCGGGCAGGCTTCATTGAGGAGAAAGCTCACCGGCCTCTTAGAACCGGTTTCACAGGGAACTGTAGCGACGGGCTATGACCGCCGATGTAGCAAATTCCACGGAAGGATGTCGCTGGACGGAGGACTTGTACAACAAATCGCTAGGCTTAGGCACAACCGCTTGGGCACTCACACACTCACTCGAAAGAGGGATCGTCCAACAACTCTCTGGTGGCATCACAAAATCCCACACACGCGCATTTAGCCGGAATGGAATCGTCATCGAGACTTGAAGCATGAAAGCCATTCGCTCCCTCAATCAATTAGTACCTGATGAAGCCCCCGGCCAGTCAACAAATCCAACCGCAAGCAGACATTGGCATATTCGAAGACGGGATTCACTCCCACTGCGCGAGGCTATTCCACTTTGGTTCGCTATCTCCAGTCCGTTAATCGGTTTGATAATCGGATTCCTTGGCGCGTGGTTTGTCACCTGGCTGACCAGCTAGAAAGCCAGCTACAAAGCAACGCCCGCATAAGTGTATGAACAAGGTAATCGAAGTAGACTTTCTTCCCAGGGAAACGGATGTTGCTTTCTCCTGGTTAGATTCAATTGGCGATTCGGCGCGGCGGATCCTGATTGTTGATAACGACAGAAACAGCACTCACCTCGTCAAGGTTCTCCTCGAAAAGACAGGCCGCTATTTGGTCTTCGAAGAGAACGACTCTACCAGGGCCCACCAAACCGCCCGGAATTTTCGGCCGGATCTGATTTTCATTGATGTAATCATGCCCGGCCGGGATGGAGGCGAAATTGCGGCACAAATCCGGGCCGATCCTGAGCTTCAATACACGCCAATCATTTTTCTCACAGCGCTCGTCACCAGGGCCGAGGCGAGCACTGGTCTCCGCATCGACGAACATCCGTTTCTCGCCAAGCCCATAGACATTCAAGAGCTAATCAAGGCGATTGAAGTGCATGTGCCTGCCCGTGCAAAATGCGTTGGCTAAATCGCGCGGCGTGATTCGTTACCAGCCTCAGGCGAGTTAATCGCCCCGTCTCAAACGATTCAACCTGCCCGCAATGCTAGCGATGCAGGCGGGCGATTTAACGCGGCGAGGGGCATTGGTCATTTTGGAGCAGCGCACCTTCGGGTAAGCTCCGTATCTCTAAAGAGAGACCGAAAAATCCCACCGAATCGCAATGGCAGAGTGCCGGTCCGAGGATGACTTTTAATCATGAAAATAAGCACATTACTGGGCTTAATAGGTATCGCTTTTTTTAGTCTTGCCCAACCAACATGGGCAGGTCCTCGCGGAGTCGGTGGCGGTGGCGGCGGCCACTTTGGCGGTGGCGGCCGTGTCGGCGGATTTGCTGGTGGCGGCTCTCGCGCCGCGCCAGCCTTCCACGGTGGCGGCTTTCAAGCAGCGCCGGCTTTCCGCGGTGCATACTTTACCGGCAGAAGTGTTGGCAGACCAAGTGTCGCGCCTCGATCCTACTATGGTGGTACCCGCATGTCCGCCGTGCGGCCGCAGGGATTCGCCCGCTCAGTCAGTCCGTCCACAAGGCCGTATGTCGGCAGGTCCACCGCAGCTACTAGGCAACCAAACCGCGTAAACTCAATTGCAGGTAGGGGCCGTGAGACAGATCCGCGGATTTCGGCCGCAACAAATCGTCAACCAAATCGCGTAGGTTCAGTTGCGGGGCGAAACCGGGTTTCGAATCCGCGGACGTCGACCGCTGCTAACCGACAGACTGCGGCGAACCGTCAGTCGTTCGTCAGAAACCATGCCTCCGAGAGGCACGATGGGAACTGGCACCGCGACTGGGACCGGCACCATTCACATTTCCACAACCATAAGGTCTTTGTCTTCCTCAATGGCTTCTGGTGGGGCCTGGATCCCTGGGACTATCCGTCCTACGCTAACGACTATTATCCGGCTGATGACTACGGCTATAACCCCTACGATTACAGTTACGGGTATCCCTACGACTACTCTGGTAACCCCTACGATTACTATGACTACTCGCCTTACAACTATGATGACCAATCGCCTGACGCTGCGTCAGGTCAGCCCGCAGCCAATGCTACGGTGAGCGCGGTTCAGTCGGAGCTTTCGAGACTTGGTTACTATAACGGCGCGATCGATGGAAGTCTTGGTGACCAAACCGAGGCTGCTCTTGCCCGTTACCAGCAAGATCGCGATCTAAGTGTTACGGGAACTGTTGACGCGGGTACGCTTCAATCGCTGGGAATCAGATAATGAGGTTCGTCCCTTCGTTATGCGGGAACGCGACACAAATGGAGGTGGGCACCATCCACGGTGCCCAACTTCCAGTGCCGTTACCCTGAAAGCGCAGAGTGATGTCCGGCCAGTTGTGGCCCTAACTTATTCTGGGAGGACGTTATTACCGCTTGCTAACGCGGAGTCTGCGAAGACGTTTTGTGCAGAGGCCTAAGGCTCATTGAATCTATGAATCTGCAACTAGAAGGAAAAAAAGCGTTGGTTACGGGCTCAACCGCTGGGATCGGCCTTGCAATTGCTCGCACCCTGGCCCGCGAAGGAGCGTCCGTCGTGATCACTGGACGTACTCAGGATCGGGTCAATGCCGCCCTCAAAACAGTTCGACAGGAAATCGGCGACACAAACGTCAGTGGCATAGCTGCCGATCTCGCAACAACACAAGGCAGCGCGAAATGCATCGAAGCTATGCCGTCAATAGATATTCTTGTAAACAATCTTGGCGCGTACGAGCCGAAGCCGTTTGAGAAAATCACCGACGACGACTGGCACGCCATCATCGAGACAAACTTTATGAGCGGGGTGCGTCTGTGCCGGCATTACCTGCCGGGCATGAAGGCGGGAGATTGGGGTCGCATCATTTTCATTTCCAGTGAGTCCGCTGTGAACATTCCTGTTGAGATGATTCATTACGGCGTAACCAAGACCATGCAGGTGGCGCTGGCCCGCGGCCTGGCAGAAACAACATCGGGTACTGGTGTCACAGTGAATTCAATTCTCGCCGGCCCGACGCGGTCGGAGGGCGTCGAACAATTCATCGCCGATGTTGCAAAAACAAAGGGGCTCGCCCCTGCCGAAATAGAAAAGGATTTCTTTAGGACAGTGCGACCAAGCTCGCTCCTGCAACGCTTTGCCACGATCGAGGAAGTAGCCGCGTTGGTCGCCTTTGTGGCGAGCCCTCTTTCATCCGCTACCAATGGCGCGGCTCTGCGCGTCGAAGGCGGCCTGCTTCGCTCGATCTTTTAGGTCAACGGGAACCATCCGTTCATCTCATTTAATCGAAGCAGCCTGAGGGCAGGCTGTCTCCAGCTGTCGTCGCCGATGCATGCCGATGGAGCCGGGTCGCCCTCGGCCCGCGAATAAGACGTCAAATCATTTATCAGATGATTTGTCAGACAATTTGACGACAGCAAGACCAGATCCGAGTTCACTTGCGTAGTATTGGCGAGGAGGTTCCCTTATGATCCAAGAACAAAATTTCGTTCAGCCGAAGCAATTGAATTTCAAAGGCGACGGCGATTTCCCAAATAGTCCCCTGCCCCTGCTGTTCTATCGCCAGGCAATCACAACGGAGGCCAAAGATCGGGCGTCCATTTTTGAAGAACGTTTCGCCGAGAACGACTGGACCAACTCGTGGCGAGACGGAGTCTATTCCTTTCCTCATTACCACAGCACGTCGCATGAAGTGCTTGGCGTCTATTCCGGCACAGCGACTCTGCGACTCGGTGGCGAACGTGGCAAGAACGTCGAGGTGCGCGCCGGCGACGTGATTGTCATCCCGGCTGGAGTTGCGCACCAAAACATTGGCGCCAGTGACGATTTTGGCGTTGTAGGAGCATATCCCGACGGACGCGAGTGGGATCTCCTTCGGGGGTTTCCGGGCGAACGACCAAAGGCAGATCATAACATCGCGGCTTTGCCGGTGCCCCAGAACGATCCGATCTACGGAGCCGAAGGCCCGTTACGGCGAATTTGGAAAGACGCTGGTGCAAGCTCGAAGTAATTCACCGGGGAGATGAACAGATTGTAGGGCAAGCGCATCGTTTGCCAGGCGCTGATGTGGGAACGCTCGGCTTGGCAGGCGAAGCGCCTGCCCTACAATTATTGTTCCTCATTGAACTCGAAACGGTATGGCCAATCTTTCCACTGCCTTACGAGGCCTGCTCGAACGGGATTCTCCTGGATGTAAAGCCATTTCTCGTGAAGCGACTCGTCGGAGCGTAACAAACGATCAAAACAACCAGGCTGCCATTCCCAGGACGCATTCAAATCTTTTCGCATCCATCGTTTTCAGCGCAGCGGAGAAATTGCGAAGTCGGCCGTCGCGCTCACTTGGCGCAACAACAACATGAAGATGATCGGGCATCAGGATCGCCGCTAGAACGCGCCATTCTCGAAGTCTTGTAGCAGCTTTTTTTAATGCATTGAAAGCTGCCTCGTTGGCCAACACCTGTTTGCGGTCTTTAACGCAGATTGTGACGAAATAGATTACTGTTTGCTCCCAACGCAGCCGAACGGGAATCCGTGGCGGGTGGCCCATTCTGGAAGTTTGGCAGGTGCTGCGCCCGCCCTACAACGTTTTTCTTACGTCAAAAGAATCGCGAATTGCAGGGCAAGCGCATCGCTTGCCATTCCATTCTCGCGCGTGAGCCAACACGGCATAAGTTCTCGAGATGACTTCAGCGAAACAAACTTCTGTCACCGCAAAGTTCAGGAAGATGCACGAGTCAGGATGCTTTGTGCTTCCAAACCCGTGGGACATCGGAACAACGATCTACTTGGAGAATCTGGGTTTCGAAGCAGTCGCCACCACTTCGGCAGGGTTCGCTTTCTCGCGTGGAAAATTCGATGGCGGCGTTCCACGCGATGAAATGCTCGCGCACATCCGTGAAATCGTCGAAGCAACGGTGCTTCCAGTAAACGCAGACTTTCTCGCCGGCTACGCCGACGAACCGGAAGGCGTCGCAACAAATGTGGGACTTTGTGTTGCAACCGGGGTTGCTGGTTTATCGATCGAAGACAACACGGGTCGGACGGACACACCGCTCTACGAGAAAAAACTCGCTGTCGAACGCATTCACGCGGCGCGCGCGGCGATTGACGCTTCGGGGAGTGGCGTCGTTTTAACCGGACGCTGCGAAGCCTGGCTGGTGCGCGACCCCGATCCGTTCCATACGGTCCTCGACCGGCTCGCTGCTTACGCTGAAGCCGGCGCCGATTGCCTCTACGCGCCCGGCGTACGCGAACCAGATGAAATTGCGCAAATCGTGAAGGCCGTCGCACCGAAGCCGGTCAATGTCCTCGTCTCCGGGTTCAATCATCAGCTTTCACTAACCCAACTGGCCGCTCTCGGCGTACGGCGCATCTCTGTGGGCTCCGGACTTGCGCTGGCTGCGTGGGGCACATACCTCCGCGCTGCGAAAAGCATCAAAGCAAACGGCACATTCAATTTTCTCGCCGATGGCGCCTCTTCAGCCGATCTGAACGAATTGTTTCGCGAAAAAACCTAAATTGCGATGCTCTCTCGATCCGCATTCACAACTTCGGGTTGGAATTCTGCCTCAATCAATCCATCATCCTCGGATGAAAATCTTAACCATTATCGCCCGGATCCTTCTCGGACTGATCTTCGTTTTCTTCGGTTCCAACGGATTCCTGCATTTCCTTCCGATGCCACCTCTCCCGAAAGGTGTGACTGGTGAATATTTGCACGCGTTTTTTGCCAGCGGCTACGTTTACGTCATCAGCGGCTTCCAGGTCGCCGGCGGCTTGCTTCTCTTGATTGGCCGCTTCGTTCCGCTGGGCCTGATAATTTTGGCCGCGATCATAGTAAACATTTGGACGTTCCACCTGTTGATGGCGCCCGAGGGGCTGCCACCGGCGGTCGTGGTTACTGTTCTTGAATTGTTTCTCGTATGGTCGTATCGCGATCGTTTCGCGGGAATTCTACGCCCCTGATTTCGACATGAGTGCACAACAGAACAGCAAAACACCGGACGTTGTCGTGCACGGCAGTGCGCGCAGCTTCAGACAAGAGGTCGTCGCTGGTAAGCAGAATCTTGTCGCGGATGAACCAGTGAGCGCAGGCGGTAGCGACGCCGGCCCGAACCCGTACGAGTATCTGCTGACAGCGCTGGGGGTATGTACCTCCATGACGGTCGGCTTATACGCGCGCCGGAAACGAATGCCCCTGGAGAACATCACGGTTTCGCTCTCGCACTCGCGCATTTATGCAATTGATTGCGAGGAATGCGAAACCAAGGAGGGAATGCTGGACAGAATTGAAGTTGAAGTCGAACTGACAGGATCATTAAGCGCAGAACAGCACGCAAAGTTAATGGAGATTGCCGGAAAATGTCCGGTTCATCGCACGCTCACATCGGAGATCAACATTCGTCTGCGACCTGCTCAGAAATCACCTGCCTCGTAAGCACCGCCGGTATCGTTGATGCCGGCTTGATAGTGCAATCCCTTTGGGCCGGGGTCGACTACAGCAAGCGCACCCGAAAATACGCGTGGACAAGCAGGATCACACGAAGAAATATCGGCTTTACGTCGCTATTTCGAGAGTCAGAATTGATTTCGGAGGGATCAAACAGATCAACGGTTGCATCGAACAAATGAAATTTCTGGCCGTTCATCCCAGCTGCCTGATGTATTCGAAGATCTATCTTCGGCTCGAACCGCTCGGTCTCGAACTTGTCGCCGCAGCGGCGCGGCGCGCCGGACACACGGTTCGCTTGATCGATTTGCAATGCGAGCCGCACGAAAATTTTTTACGCCTGGTCAAGCGCTGGCAACCGGACGTGATCGCCTTCTCCGTCAATTACCTCGCTAACGTTCCTGAAGTCATCGATCTTGCTCGCGCTGCGCGTGGCTTATCGCCGGAGACATTCATCTGTGTTGGTGGACACAGTGTTTCGTTTATCCCAGAAGAAATTCTGCGGCACGCCGGCGGCGCTGTGGATTGCGTGCTGACCGGCGAAGGCGAGACGGCGATTACCGGACTGTTGGATGCTCTCACTCAAGGTCGGGCGAACCTGAAAACCGTTCCCGGCTGCGTAACACTCGATCATCGCGGCCCGCCGCCCGCGTTCGTGCAGTCGCTCGACGACTTGTCGCCAGCCCGCGACCTGGTTCAACATCGCCACAAGTATTTCATCGGCCAGTTGGACCCGGCCGCATCCATCGAGTTTAGCCGGGGCTGCCCGTGGGACTGCGTATTTTGCAGTGCGTGGACATTCTACGGGCGCAACTACCGCGTAAAGACACCGGAGCGTGCGGTTGAGGAACTGGCACAAATCCGCGAGCCCGGCATTTTTATTGTAGACGACGTAGCTTTCATTCAAGCCGAGCACGGCATGCAGCTCGGCGAAGCGATTGCTCGCCGCGGAATTCGAAAACGCTATTATCTCGAAACGCGCGGCGATGTGTTGTTGCGTAACAAGGAGGTCTTCAGGCTGTGGAAGCGACTTGGCATGAATACCATGTTCCTCGGTCTTGAAGCGATCGACGAAGAGGGATTGAAGCGCTACCGCAAACGTGTGACGCTCTCGAAAAATTTCGAAGCACTGGAGTTTGCCCGCTCGCTCGACATATCAGTGGCTGTTAATATCATTGCCGATCCCTCGTGGGATCGTGAACGATTCAAGGTAGTACGCGATTGGTGCCTGGAAATCCCCGAGGTCGTCAACATCAGTATTAACACGCCTTATCCCGGCACAGAAACATGGCACACTGAATCGCGTCGCCTAACGACGCGCGACTACCGGCTTTTCGACATTCAACACACTGTGTTGCCAACCAAACTGCCACTGCCGGAATTTTACAAGGAACTCGTCGATACGCAGCGGGTGCTTTCTCGCAAGCACTTGGGCTGGGCGGCACTGCGCGATTGCGCGCGTATCGTTGTCCGCCAGTTGCTTCGCGGTCAGACCAATTTTATCCGAATGCTTTGGAAGTTCGACAGCGTGTACAACCCGGAACTCCAACTAGCCGATCACCGTCAACCGGTGAAATACGAAATCAGCCTGCCACCGCCTTCCGTTACCACCGTGCAGCGCGGCGCGCTTTACATCCATGAAAATCGAGGACGTACCGGCCGGCAGATCGATCATCACACGGAAGAATTCGTCAACGCAACACGCATGGGCGACGGCGATTGACTAGGTGTGCGTGAAGAATGTGGAATTGTAGGGCAACCGCTTCGGTTGCCGGATGCGTTTAGCAGGCGGACCGTCTACTCGACAAATTCAATTTATCGATGAGTAAAGCGCCGAAAAAATCATCGAAAACCCGCCGATGGTCGTCTGAAGTTACAAAACATAGCGACGCGCTCGATCTCAAGCCGGAGGTCTTCAAAGGGAAAGACGCGCATCGAATTGCACTGTCATTGAAACGCTCTGCCGAGCGCAGCAAAAGACGCAAAGGCACACCTTATCAATCGGCAATGTCGATGTTAAACTTTTACATCAATCGCGCCGGGAAAAATCTTCCACAGAAGCAAAAGCGTGTTCTCGAGCGGGCAAAGGACGAATTGCGAAAGACCTTCGACCGAGGTTAAGCCCTAATCCCACCCTTCTGTCAGAAGCGCGCGCGTTTCTTCGACCCCTGCACTCCAGATCTTTATCATCTCTCCGTCGTCGCGTTGATAACGACCGCCAAAGTTGCCGTCTTTCAGGTATTCTCGTAGCGACTTTGGATCGAGCCGGCGTAATTTCTCCGAATCGCTCATTGGCTTCTCCTCACGCGGCATATCGATCTTTGCCAAACGCGTCCAGGGAAAATTTTCCATCCATGACGCGTGCGAGGCGACGGGATCGATCGCCTGCACCTGCGCCCAGACCTTTGGTGCATCCCACCAGTTATGAAACTTGACCCTCACGCCGGGATGGTCTGCCATCCATTCGCCTACCAGTCCTTGGGCAGAGGTGTTGCCGCCATGTCCGTTGACGATCAGGATTCGTTTGAATCCCTGCTCTGCCATCACATCGAGAATATCGCGCAGGACCGACAGGTACGTTTCGACGCGCAGCGTGATACTCCCCGGAAACGCGCGAAAGTATGGCGTGATCCCGTAGGCCAGTACAGGAAAAACCGGCACACCCAACGGTTCCGCGGCTTCCACGGCCAGGCGTTCTGCCAAAATGCTGTCCACGCTCAGGCTCAGGTATGCGTGTTGTTCGGTACTGCCCAGCGGCAACACCGCGCGATCGTCGCGCTTCAGATAATTCTCCGCCATCATCCAATTCATTTCGCTGACTCGCATGCCCTAAACTGATACATTGGTTTCGCGAATTCACGCACATTTCGTGGCCGGATAAGCGCGCATCAATCCCTCCATCCGAAATAACTGATGAATCGTGGAACGCGAAAAAATCATTTTCTTCCGAAACTTTTTCCTGCGCGCCTTTGTCGTTGGTGTCCTCTTCGCGTTGTTCTACTGGATTGTCACCCTGACTTTGTGGCATGCCTATGTTCCGTGGCTGATCGAACGATTTAAACTTGATGAAAAAGAATTTGGTGCGCTTACTCTGAACTTTTTCGCGAACGTACGGATCGTAATTGTCTTTTTCTTCCTGGTCCCGGCGTTGGCTTTGCACTGGAGCGCGAAGAAAACCTGACACGCTGCAATTGCAAGCATGGTCAGGGCGATTGAGTCTAACGAGCAGTAGCTCGTACATTCTCTCGACGAAAGTGCTCACCGAGGGCCGCCGCGCCCCTGTCCCCAGCAGCTTTAATTTGATGTTGCGGACTTCGGATGGGTGAGAAAGATCGCTCTTGTGAAAGTTTGGAAATGGGAACGAGAAAATCTTCCTTCTGTTAAACATTCGGCGCGCGTGGCCATCGCAGTCACTGTGTCATTCATGGTCGCGCAGCTTTTTCGATTACCGGAAGCTTATTGGGCAGTGATCGCAACCCTGGTGGTGATGCAATCAACGCTCGGCGCGACATTGTTGATTTCAGTTGAACGCATCGCGGCTACTGCGTTGGGCGCGCTCGTCGGCGCGCTCCTGGCAACCTATTTTACAGGCAATGTGTTTGCGTTTGCGGCAGCAGTGTTTGTGATCGGAATTGTCTGTATCGCACTTCGGATGGAAAAAACTGCCTATCGTTACGCGGGTATCACGCTCGCCATTATAGTCCTCATCCCGCGTTCTAATCCCGCGTGGATTGTCGCGCTTCACCGTTTCTTCGAAGTCTCCGTTGGAATTGTAGTCGCCCTGGCGCTCGCCGCTGTGTGGCCGGAAAATCAATCCGAATCTGCAAAACAGACCAGTGAATAAGATGCGGGTTCCGTCGACGAAACCGCGCGGTTCAGCAAGAGAGAGCTACTGAGATTTGTCTATCGGATGTGGACGACCCGCGGGTCGTCAGGTCCGCGCGACCGGACAACTCATCTTTTGCGGTGCGCGGCACGCTTACCTAGTCGATTTTCTGATTTTTCAGTGCGAAAGCGACATCACTTGGGAAGCTTCTTCCGTAACTCCGTCGTTGCTTTTGGAATCTAGTATTTCGAGTAGACGTCACTTTCCAGAACGCAAAAGGCGCGCTCGTCATGATTTGCATCAGTCGGCGTTGAATTACGGGTGTCGCCAATGGTCGTGTAAGCTAAAATGTTCCAGCCTGTACGGTGGATCAATCGTTTTAACCCTTCGCCTGAGAATATCCAGAAGTTCGTACTATCATTATTGCATTCCTCTGGCCCCAGCAAATATGCAACCGGATACCTGGCAAGGGAATGGCCATCAGGCGCGTTTTTGGTCACGCGAGTACCGAGAAAGCAGCGCCTTGCAATTCGAGCGAGCTTCTCCAAAACAAAGAATGGATTTTTTAAGTGATAGAGAATCCCGAGAAGAAATATCGTGTCGTACTTCTCGCTTGGCAGTGAAAATTGCGAGTCCAAATCGATCGATTGAACGGTAATGGCGGAGTTCAATGCTTCTTTCAAGATTCTAATTCCTTCCATCCGGTTAAAATTGGTGGATTCCAGATCGATCGCATCTACGGAGAACCCCGTTTTTTCAAGGAAAAACGCAAGGTCGCCATCCGCAGCTCCAATGTCAGCTATCTTTCCGTGCGGTCCACGACACAAATCCAGCAGGTTAAGTCCGTTCCCGATTAAAAGCTGTTCTATGGGTTTAAGATTTTTCAGTGTCGGATAGGGGTACCAAAATGACTTGGGACGCTCAGCGAGTTTAACTGTCCAAAGAGTTCGTTGTGTCGCAAGCGCGGCCTCGTAGAACGTCGAACTTGTGCGCCGCGTCTTGCTCTTTGAACGATTGGCCTTCCGGCGTGCTGGTGTGTGTCTGGCCAAGGCGCTAGCCATCTGTCCCAGTCCTCCGCAGAACCAATCATTGAGCACCTGTCGTAATCTCATCTCGGTAAGATTCCAGCACCTTCCAACGCATTGATTCATTCTTCGGTTTTCTATCGCTGACAAGAAAAGAAAAAAAGCCGTGTCAGCCGACGCGAACAACGCGCAGGTCGTCAGGCCCGCGCGAAACGAATTCCGGAAATTCTCGCGGATGCAGGATTCCAGCGAGAATCTCAAGGCTATCGACAATACGGGGACCCGGACGCGCGAAATATGCGCTCGCGTCCACGAGATAAACCTCGCCGCGATGTGCCGCCGGAAGCGAATCGAAACCAGGAAAGCTCCGGAGTAACTTGTAATCGCGTCGCGCGCGATCGATATCGTAGCCGCACAGAGCGAGCACCATGATTTCTGGACGAGTGTCGATTACTTCCCGCCAATTGACTTGCGCCGAGGGCTTATGCATTCGGCCTAACGAATCCCAGCCGCCGGCGATCTCGACGAGCTCTGGTCCCCAATGACCCGAGCAAAACGGCGGCTCGACCCACTCCATCAGAAAACAGCGGGGTCGATGCGAAATGCGATCCGCTCGGAGCCGCACGGCTTCGACACGTTCCGACAACCTGGCTATGATGCCACTCGCGCGCTCCGGCATACCGCACGCTTCAGCAACGCTTCGAAGATCATCGAATATGTCCGTGAGGCTAGTTGGCTCGAGGTTCACCACCTGTGGTGGGCCCGGCAAAGCCTCGGCGAGCCGGGCAACAGTGCCATAACCAACCGCGCAGACGTCGCATAGTTTCTGGGTGAGAATCACGTCGGGGCGCAACTCACGCAGAAGCGGCTCATCAATTGTATAAATCGTCCCGTTATCACGCAGCGTACGACGCACCCATTGGTCGACTTCGCCACTCGCCAGGTCAGCATTGTGCACGGGACAATGCGTGACCCGCGGCCGCGCCTTTGCCTCCTCCGGGAAATCGCATTCATGCGAAACACCGACCACCTGTTCCATCAATCCGAGCGCGGCGGCAATCTCGGTCGCCGCGGGCAAAAGCGAAATAATCCGGGTCACTTTCTACTGTATGCAGTTTCCTGCTACCAGGACAGGAAAAGAGCCCGAAGAGGAGAAAGAAGAAAAAAGGAAGGGTTAAAGAATTTCAAATCTCGCGAATTGTCGGCGTGCGCGTACTCTACAAAACACCGACTGCCCGTGAGATCAGCAGGACAACGATAGTGAGGGAAATCAAAATCTGGATCATCGCCAGAATTTTTGCCCAGCGCGCCAGCACTGGTGCATCGGTTGGACCAAAGGTGGAGCTTTGTGTCAACGCGACAAACAGATAATCGATAAAGCGCGGTCGCCAGCGAACGCACTCAAATTGTCCGCGTTCGTCGTGCGGGATCTGCATTTGTGGAAAAAGAAAGCTTGTGCTGCCAAACTTCTTTTCCTTCTGGCGCAAAGTCGGCCCACCGCCGTCGAGTCGCCAATACCACAACGCAAAGACGATCACGTTCGTTAGCCAGAGGAGTCCGCCTGAACGCAGCATCTGGACCGGCGACCCTCGATGGGCGGGTAGCGCGCGCACGAGCAGAATCACTGATCCTATGAGGGCCAGCGTTGTGATTCCATTAATCACAAATCCGAGCGTGCGATTCAGTGATTGTTTCCCTACGCGGTGGCTCACCACTGTCGGAACCAGCAAAACCACGATCAGTGTGGGCAATAACCAAGTCGGTCCGATCACCAGGTTGCGCGGCAAAGCCAGGTAAATTGCACAGATCGCCAGGAAGGCCAGCACGGCCTGTCCGCGCGGCTCAGGTTTATCGATGTGCTGCGGCGAAGCGCTCATTACGTCGGGTTATAGCCAGAATTCCAATTTGCGCGAGCAACGGCTTGAATCCAGCGCGACCTCCGCTCAGCGAAAACTGTTCCGGACTGATCATAGCGTGCAGTAAGAATTGCCGCTGCCGGGCGCTCCCGACTACAGTTCTCAAATGTCAAAGCGTGTCTGCTATCTCCACATTGGCCCGCACAAGACAGGCACGACGTCGATCCAGTGGTTCCTGAAAGAAAACCGCGCAGTGTTGCTGAAGCGCGGCTATTTCGTGCCGGAGAGCGGAAATATCCACGGTGGACATCACCCGCTCGTTAGGCGTCTCTGCGGACAACCGGTGCCGCCGCATCAGCGGGACACGGCGGCCAGGTTTGCTCGCGCGATCAAGGATACATTTTGCGAAGCAGTCGTCATTTCTTCAGAAGCTTTGGATGGGCTCCTAGTTAATAGAGACTGCGCCAGGCAATTCTTCGGTCGAATGGAAGAACTCAATCTCGAACCGAAGCTTGTCTTCTTTCCCCGCAACCAATCTCAGTTAATGAATTCTCGCTATACTGAGGTGACGATGGCCCTTCACCGAAGCGAATCATTCGAGACCTTCGTTCAGGCAGAAATTCGGCACCCAAGTTTCCGATACTCTCACTTGATCGCATTGGCGGACGCTTTCAATTTGAAACTAATTGCCAAACCGTTCACCCAAGAGACGATTACTCGCGGTGTGGTACCCGAGTTTCTTAGAGCCATCGAAATCGACCCCTTGCCGTTCCAGGATACGAATGTCCGGCGCAACCAAGGAGCGGGACCCTTTTCTATCAGCGTCGCCCGTGATGTTTTGCGCTTGCTGGGTAGCGAAGGCCGACGACTTACATGGGCGCAGGCCTCGCGATGTGGAAAAAAACTGACTGCGTATCTCGACAAAAAAAGCTGGGCGGATAGTGGGTACTGTGGATTGACAACCGCGTTGGCTCGGCACATCGAAACCGAATGGCGACCGGACAACGATGCGTTTGCACAAAAGGCTTGGGGCGGATCTTGGGCGGAGGTTTTTGCCGCCGAAGTTGGCCGAGAGTTTAAGCCTAACGACTTCGAAATATGCCCGCCAGGCTCGGCTGTCAGTCGACGGCTTCGGCGTGCTGTTCGCGAGATGAACACTATGGTGGAAGAGATCCTGCTGGACCCGGCACTCGCCATCAAAGCGCCTTGGAACGATTTGCGAAAACGGAATAGTGGATTTCCCGAGAATAAGTCATCGGGTTAACCCAAATAGCTCAAAACCCTGTTTGACCGGCCTGACATCCGTAAACCACTGTGAACTCCCGAGATTATGCTCTCGTAACTCGACGTTGAATCCAATCGGGGTGTATTACGCATCATATCATCACCTGCGTCTTCCACACTGATATATAAAAGATGTTTAAGCGCATTCTCAAATGGCTTGGCGCGATTACTGCGGTCGCCGTAATCGCGATCGCAATATTCTTAATTAATCTCATTTGGTTTCGGCCATGGAGCCTGAATCTGTTTTACGAAAAAGTCTTCGCCGAAATTCTCTTTGATCATCCGGAGATCCTCTCAACACTTGGTCTGGTCGAGCAAATTGGCTTAACCGGTCATAATGGGAAACTCGACGACGAATCGCCTGCGCATCAACAGCGCGAATTCGACAGGTGGAAGCGCGATCTGACCCAGCTTCGCGAGTACCCGGTCGATCGCCAATCGTCTTCGCAAAAGCTTTCCACGCGCGTGTTGGATTGGTTTTTGCAAGTACAAGCCGAAGGCGAGAAATGGCAGTGGCATGATTATCCCGTCAATCAGCTGTTCGGAGTGCAAAACCAGTTTCCGTCATTCATGGCGAATACCCACCGGCTCCTCGGCAAGAAGGATTGCGATTACTACGTGATGCGCCTCGATGCGCTGCCGAAGAAGTTCGATCAAGTTCTCGAAGGCCTGAAGATCCGCGAACAAAAACAGGTTTTGCCACCGCGTTTCGTGGTCGAAGAAGTGCTTAAGGAAATGACCGAATTCATCGGCAAACCTGCTTCGGAAAATATTCTGGCGACTTCATTCAAGGACCGCTCTGCCAAGATCGACAAGTTAAGCGAGACTGACCGCACCGATTTTCAAGCGCGTGTGGAATCGGCAATAACCAACAAAGTCTATCCAGCCTATCAAAAACTAATCGATTATTTTCGTGAAATTTTGCCGAAAACGACAACAGACGATGGCGTCTGGAAATTGCCGGACGGCGATGCCTTCTACGCCTACAAGTTGCATGAAAACACGACCACCACGCTCAAGCCGGATGAGGTGCACGAGCTTGGCCTGCGCGAAGTCGCTCGCATCGAAGGTGAGATGCGCACAATCCTCGATGCAAACGGCTTTGCAGGTCAGCCCATCGGAGAAGCGATGGACAAGCTCGCGAAAGATCCGCGTTTTCTTTATTCGAACGATGACACGGGGCGTGCGGATGCTTTGGCAAGGTATACGGAGTTGATCAAGCAGGCGACAGAGCGTTCGTCGAAAGAACTTTTTTTCACTACTCCGCGCGCGAAGATTGAAGTGCGCCGCGTTCCCGAGTTCAAGGAAACAACTGCCCCGGGAGCTTACTACGACATCCCCGCCATGGACGGAAGCCGGCCGGGGATTTTCTTCGCGAACCTGCGCGACATGAATGAAGTGCCCAAGTGGAGCATGCCGACACTCGCATATCATGAGGGTGTGCCAGGACATCATTGGCAACTCTCCACCGCTGAGGAACTCAAGGGCGTTCCACAATTTCGCAAAGTGCTGCCGTTCACCGCGTACTCGGAGGGCTGGGCGCTTTACTGCGAATGGCTGGCAAAACAGGTCGGCTGGTACGACAACGATCCGTTTGGAGATCTGGGACGCCTTCGTGATGAACTTTTCCGCGCGGTGCGATTGGTTGTCGATACGGGTATTCATGCGAAGCACTGGACCCGCGAACAGGCGATCGCCTACATGCGCGAGAAAACCGGTATGGGCGAGAAAGAAGTGAAATCTGAAATCGAACGTTACATCGTCGCACCTGGTCAGGCGTGCGCCTACAAAATAGGCATGTTAAAGCTTCAAGAATTGCGCGCCCGCGCACAGAAAGAACTGGGAGAAAAATTTGATCAGCGCGAGTTTCATGATGCGGTGCTCAAGAATGGCGCGTTGCCGCTCGAAATTCTGGAAGAACAAGTGAACGATTACATTCAGCAGAAAAAGGGATAGCCGTAGCCACGGCCCTGTGGGCCGTTTAATCTGCCTTGTTTTGCCCGAAACGGTGCATAGCCCCGTGGCTACAATAAGACACCAAGATGCGCAAAATCCTGATCACGCTTGCAATTCTCATCGCATTTGTTGTTGCCACATTGGCAACCTGGATTTTTGGGGGACGCCAGATTTCACTTTTCCTGGATCGTTTCGTGACGATTGAAATGACCTCAGCACGAATTAATTCCCTCGCCTATGAAGGCAGCGGAACTGGCGGCATTCTTCGCGTTAACGATCTTGGGCTAAGTCTAAACGACAGGAACGATCCCGCCCCGAGTATCGGCACCACGAAAAATAATCAACTTGGATTGGCAAACGGTGGAAAAGTCTTTGCCTTCGGCCCGGTGCGATCAGAGGCAGAACCTCTTGCTGTCGTACCGTCAGCAGGCGACGAAGCTTTCGTCGAGATTCGCCGGAGCATTCTCAGCTGGCCGACGCCATTCGATTTCAATTTCATGACGGGCCACTCCCCGTCCTGGAAACGCCATGTTTATTATCGGTTGCTCTGGAAAAAGCCGTCCGGTGCGAAACTAGAAATGCTATGGCGGTATCAGCAATACTTTTATCCAGACAACGGCTGGTCAAGCGGATTCATGACCTACAAAGGTTCTACGGGCCTGATCAAACTCGATATCAGTCCCTGAGGCTGGGTCAGCGACTTGTCTATCGAGTAGTTAGCGGCATCGTTTCGAGGTGCGACTCTCGCGCAAATTCCAAAAGCTTTTTTCCCATGATGCAGCAGAAAGCCTCTGGGAAAACGCTCGGCGCTGGACGCATCCGGTGAATTCGCGTCGAATTCTGGCTGGCATTGACCGGACTGAACTTGAAAACCTGCGAGAACGTTATCCGTACCGGCCTAATGCGCGTAAGATCAATGCTTACGAAGACGCTGCATACTGGATCGGGGTAAATGTTAAACGCGCGCAAGACCTTTGGCTCGATCGTTCTCCGCCACTGCAGATTCTCGATCTGGGCTGCGGCGCCGGTTACTTTCTCTATCTCTGCCGCTTATTTGGTCACGATGGGCTGGGGTTTGATACAGATGAGGAGCCGTTCTTTCGCGGAACAACTGACTTCTTCAAGGTCCGCCGGGTGCTCGGGCGTATCGAACCGCATACGCCCTTGCCCGATCTCGGAAGAAAATTCGATCTCGTGACCGGACACCGCGTCTGTTTTCACCGTCTCGCGCGCACGGAGAACGGAGAATGGCTCGAATGGACACCCGCCGATTGGGAATTTTTTATCAAGGATATCCGAACACGATTTCTCAAATCCGAGGGGCGCCTCTTGCTGGAATTTAATCGGCGGCAGGATGGATCCTCATTTTTCACGGCTGAATTGCGCGCTTTCTTTGAGTCGCAAGGCGCGCGCATTTTCCGTTGGAAAGCGTTGTTAGCTGCAGATCCAAGTCAACGTCCACGGTTTAAGCAGATTCAGAAATTGTAGGGCAGGCGCATCGCCTGCCAGCGTTGGCAACCAGAGCGGTTGCCCTATAGTAGCGAATCTTACAACTTCCACTTTGCGCAATCCCAGCCCAACAGCTGCTCGAGCTTTGCGATGTCTTCCTCGAAGAGATGGTTGAGGAAAACCTTTTCCTCCCAATTCATCGCCCGCTCGTAGGGCACAATATTTCTATCTTT
>DASSFL010000083.1:0-1182 GCA_035694525.1 Candidatus Udaeobacter sp.
TTTTGTGTAATCAAGCATCTGTGGGAAGAAGAGTCTATTGAACAAGTAGCCGCTGCAGCACCACCTGCAGAGGAACAACCAACGCTTTTTGGTGGCACAGTTCCAGCACCTACGACCCTGCCGACACCGGAAACACGCTTCACACGTCAGGGAAATAAAGTGCGGGCTGTGTCACCATACCATTTCTACCCCGACGTCAGATTGCCACTTAGTCAATTTCAAGAAGGTGAGTTCTGCGCCAGCGAAGACGAGTTTAGTATCGTCCGGTTGAAGAAGATGCAGAAGGACGGTATGGTCGTCAATGTGGAGAAGGTTCAGCCACTTGGTCTTGAGGCGATGCAGACGCGCAGGTTGAACTATGCCAACATGAGTCTTGGCGACAATCTGAAAACTGCTGCTGGCGGTGAGAAGGGTTCTGGTATGTGTGTCGTGACGGAGATACAGGTTTGGATAACACCCAAGGACTTTACCGACGCAAATGGAAAAAACCCGTTGGGCACTGACGATTATCCGACTTTGTTTGTTGTTTGGTATGCCAATGACACATTTATCCTAAAGGCGGAACCAATTAACTATCCGCACAATCAATTCACTTATGATCTGGGAGAGTATAGCCCAGATCAGGTTCGAGTGGTCAACGAATCTTTAACGGATATGTGTGACCAGTTGCAAAGTCACGCAACTTGGTTCATGAACAGTCGTGTGGACAACGTCAGAAAGGTGATTGGGGATAAACTAGTGGTCGATCCGGCAGGTATCGAAATGAAAGACCTGCAAGAACGAAAGCCAGTTATTCGCTTGAAGACTGGAGTTGCCAAAAGTGGAGTGGATACATGGATCAAGCAACTCCAGCTTCAAGACGTAACCACCAACCACATTGCAGACATCGAAAAGATTTGGGAGTTCATACAGATAACAACTGGTATAAATGATAACGCTTTAGGTCAGTTCAGCTCCGGTAGAAGAAGCGCCGCCGAAGCACGGACTGTTAATGCCGGTGCTGCTAGTCGGTTAAAAACAATCGCGACGGTGTTGTGGGAAATGTTGTACTCTCCTTTAGGTCAAAAGCTGCTTCTGAACTACAAAAACCTTGAGTTGGACGAATTTAAGAGGATTGTCGGCGACGATGCAGACCAAGCACGTCTTGACGCGATGAAGAACGCTATTGGTCAAGGTATGGAA
>DASSFL010000084.1:0-11518 GCA_035694525.1 Candidatus Udaeobacter sp.
TAAACAGACCGGAGCAACCTGCTGCGAAAGGAGGCGATATAGATTGAAATTTTTGAAAGTGATCATGATCGCGGTCGTAATGGCCAGCGCTTTGGGACTCGGGGCTTGTGCGCAAACGAGGGAAGCGCCGCCACCTCCGACGGCCAAAAAATAATTAACAGCGGCTGGTTGTTTATTGTGGGCGGATTCGCCCAAGAGGCCAGGTCGTGTCCCGACCTGGCCTTTTTTTTCCGAATCCCCATATGTCCCAGGCAAACCCCGGGACACATGCGACCAATGGGCAACTCCTTCCCATCTCATCGTTTTCCAACTAAGCTGCCTGAATGGAACTCAAGGGTGAGAGCATTTCTCTTTCTCAACTCGCTGCGGTGGCGATCGGTCGCGAAGCAGTCCAGATTTCCCGTGTCGCGCAGCCGCGCATCCTGGCGTCGCGCAAAGTTGTCGAAGAAATCATAGCCCGTGATGCCGTCGTTTATGGAGTTACGACGGGGTTTGGTAAACTCTCCGACGTTCGCATTCCGCGCGACGCCTTGAACGAGCTCCAGCTCAACCTTGTTCGCAGCCACGCCTGTGGAATTGGTCAGCCGCTGTCGGAGCCAGAGGTCCGCGCGATGATGTTGCTGCGCGCAAACGTGCTGACGCTCGGCTTCAGCGGCATCAGGCTTGAGATCGTTCAGATGCTTGGCGAGATGCTTAATCGCCGCGTACATCCGGTCGTTCCCGAAAAAGGATCAGTCGGCGCCAGCGGCGATCTCGCGCCGCTCGCGCATCTCGCACTCACGATTATCGGAGAAGGCGAAGCGTTTCTCGATGGCAAACGAATGGAAAGCAGTGAAGCATTGCGTCTCGCAAAATTAGGGCCCGCACACCTGGGAGCAAAAGAGGGGCTTGCGTTATTAAACGGCACTCAGGCCATGCACGCAGTAGGTGGGCTTGCACTTCTTCGCGCGAAACGGCTTTCGCGTCTCGCGGATATTTCAGGTGCCATGAGTCTTGAGGCGCTCACAGGCACGCCCGCTGCGTTTGATGCTCGTTTGCAGGACGCCCGGCCGCACGCTGGACAAAGAGCCGCCGCAAAACATTTGGTAGCCCTTCTCGAAGGAAGTGAAATTCGTCAGTCGCACCTAAAGGACGATCCGCGTGTCCAGGACGCTTACAGTTTGCGCTGCATGCCGCAGGTACACGGCGCTGTGCGCGGTGCGTTGTCGCACTGCGAAGATGTGCTGCTGGTTGAATCTGCGTCGGCGACTGATAATCCACTCGTCTTCTCTGAAAGCGAAGATGTGATTTCGGGCGGGAATTTTCACGGCGCGCCGCTCGCTTTTGCGTTCGATTACGCTGCGATTGCAATTGTCGATCTGATGAGCATGAGCGAACGGCGAATTGACCGGCTGGTTAATCCGGACAAGAACGAAGGACTGCCCGCATTCCTGGCGCGACAACCGGGTCTCGAATCCGGCTTCATGACTGTGCATGTCGCAGCGGCGGCCCTGGTCAACGAAGCGCGCGTGCTCGCGCATCCTGCCAGCGTTGACAACATCACAACCTCGGGCGGAAAAGAAGACCACGTTTCCATGGGAATGACGAGCGCGTTGAAACTGCGATCAATTGTTGATCTTGCCGAAAACCTATTGGCCATCGAACTGCTCGCTGCCGCCGAAGGCCTGGAACATCGTCGCCCGTTGAAAAGCGGCGCCGGTGTCGAGCGCGCCTTTGCCACCGTCCGCAAATTCTCACCGCCACTAACAAAGGACCGGCCACTTGCGAATGATATCGCGCGTGTTGCGGAAGCAATTCGCGTCGGTGATTTTGATAGCGAAGGCGAAGAGTTATGAGTGGGAAAAGAATTATCCACGCACCGCAGGGCAGCGAGCGAATCTGCAAAGGCTGGCACCAGGAAGGCGCGATGCGGATGTTGATGAATAACCTCGATCCGAACGTGGCGGAGGATCCCGACCGGCTCGTTGTTTATGGCGGAACTGGGCGCGCCGCCAGGAGCTGGGAAGCTTTCGATGCAATTGTTCGGTCGCTGCGCGAGCTCGAAAACGACGAGACGCTCCTCGTACAATCCGGGAAACCAGTGGGCAAGTTCAAGACACACGACGAAGCGCCACGCGTTCTCATCGCCAATTCAAATCTGGTCGGTCAATGGAACAATTATACAGAGTTCAATCGTCTCGAACGTCTTGGCCTGACGATGTACGGACAAATGACGGCGGGCTCCTGGATTTACATAGGTAGCCAGGGAATCGTGCAGGGAACATTCGAAACTTTCGCGGCAGCTGCACGCAAGCATTTTGGTGGGTCGCTTGATGGAAAATTCGTCCTGACCGGCGGCCTCGGCGGGATGGGTGGCGCGCAACCTTTAGCTGCGACCATGAACGGAGCGGTGTTCCTCGGAGTGGAAGTGGATCCGGCCCGGATCGAGAAAAGACTGAAGAGCGGTTACTGCGACAAGATCGCACACTCGCTCGATGAGGCGCTTAAGCTGATCGATCAGGCACGGAAAGATCGACAATCACTCTCGGTGGGACTTGTTGGCAATTGCGCCGATGTCCTGCCGGAATTCGTTAGGCGCGGAGTTGTTCCCGACGTTCTCACCGATCAAACCAGCGCGCACGATGCGTTGAATGGTTATGTCCCCAACGGGATGTCGCTCGAAGACGCTCTTACACTGCGTAAAAAGAATCCAGACGAATACATAGAGCGCGCAATGCAGTCGATGGCTGTGCATGTAGAAGCCATGCTTGCCCTCCAAAAGAAAGGCGCGGTGACGTTCGATTACGGAAATAATATTCGCGCGCAGGCAAAAAAAGCAGGGGCAAAAAACGCGTTCGACATTCCCGGATTTGTTCTCGAATACATTCGTCCGCTATTTTGCGAAGGACGCGGTCCGTTTCGCTGGGTCGCGTTGAGCGGCGATGCCAACGATATTGCCCGCACCGACAAACTCGCCCTCGAATTATTTCCAAAAAACCAAACGCTCGCTCGCTGGATGAAGCTCGCACGTGAGCGAATTCAGTTTCAAGGGTTACCGTCACGGATCTGCTGGCTCGGATACGGCGAACGAGCTGAGTTCGGCGTAGCCATGAACGACCTGGTAAAGCGCGACGAAATCAAAGCGCCGATCGTCATCGGGCGCGATCATCTCGACGCCGGCTCGGTTGCATCACCCAACCGCGAAACCGAAGGAATGGTCGACGGCAGCGATGCGATCGCAGATTGGCCGCTGCTTAATGCGCTGATTAACACTGCCGCGGGGGCATCGTGGGTCTCGATCCACAACGGCGGAGGCGTTGGCATCGGCTTCTCGCAGCACGCTGGAATGGTCGTCGTCGCGGACGGGACTGATAATTCTAAACGCCGCGTTGAGCGCGTCCTTACTAGCGACCCGGGCATGGGTGTTCTTCGTCATGCCGACGCTGGCTACTCCAAAGCCATCGAATTCGCTGCCGCGAGTGATATCGAGATCCCGATGCAGCCTCAACGGCGTGACTAGGGCTGCGGTTTAAGACTCCATGCCAGAAAGCGACATCAAATTGCGCGACGGCAGGATCGTTCGAAGCGAAGAACCGCTTAACCTGGAGATGCCGTTTGAGACGGTTGAGAGCTTCATCACGCCTGTCGAATCATTCTATGTCCGAACGCATTTCCCAATTCCGAAGATCGACCGGGATGCCTGGTGGCTACATGTAGAGGGCGAAGTGGAAAAGCCATTCGCCATCAATTATGAGGAGCTTGTCCAATTAGAGTCAGTCACGATTCCGGTGACACTGGAGTGCGCTGGGAACAATCGGAATCTTCTCGAACCGAAGGTAAAAGGAGTTCAATGGGGATTGGGTGCTGTCGGCACTGCCGAGTGGACTGGGATCCCATTATCGGTCTTGCTCGACCGGGCGGTTGTCAGGTCAAACGCGCGTGAGATCATTCTCGAAGGAGCAGACCACGGCATGCTCGATGACCCGAAAAGCCCTCCTGGCCAGCTGACGTTTTCCCGGAGTGTTCCGCTTGAAAAGGCGAAGCGTGACGTGTTGCTCGCATTCAGAATGAATGACGCGGACCTCCCGCCACAACATGGATTTCCAGTGCGCGCGATTGTGCCAGGCTGGTACGCGATGGCGTCGATCAAATGGTTGCAGCGCATTATCGTCAGCAGCGAGCCGTTCACCGGTTACTATCAAACCTTGGATTACGCGTACTGGAAAAGGCGAGGTGACATTGGCGAACTTACTCCGCTCTCCGAGCTGCAAATCAAAGCGGAAATCGCAAGGCCGGCTCAGGGCGAGGCCGTTCCGACAAATTCTAATGTTGGCGTTCGCGGCGCTGCCTGGACAGCGGGTAACGAGATCGTACGAGTGGAAGTGAGTACCGATGGAGGATCAACTTGGAAAGAGGCGACTTTACTTGATGAAGCGAAACCAAACGCCTGGCGATTTTGGGAATTCAATTGGAAAACGCCCAGGGCGCCGGGAAAGCAAACGCTCGTTGCTCGCGCAACTGACTCACTTGGCCAGACCCAACCGGTGCACCGCGACCCCGACCGAGGCACCTACATGATTAATCATTTGTTGCCCATTACGGTTGAAGTGCGGTGATTTTCTCTGGGGAGCACAGGCTGCCGGCCTGTGCTCCAGGCATTTCTGCGTGCGCTATCCCACTTGCCGATGTTGTTGAAGTTCGCGGTCCCTTCGCGTTAAATCATCCCGATGTCGCTCATTTTTAAAACCATTCAAACCGAGGGAATCGCCGAACTTTCGTACCTGCTTGGTGACGACGACGAAGGAGTCGGAGCGATTTTCGATCCGAGAGCTGACGTTGAGATTTATGTTGAGATGGCCCGCGAAGCCGGGCTCGCGATCACGCATATCTTCGAAACGCATATCCATGCCGATTTGGTCAGTGGTTCGCGCGAGCTTTGCGCGCGTCTTGAATCGGCGAAGATTTATTCCAGTGGAGAAGGCGGCGCCGAGTACGGCTTTGCGCCCGAGAAAATAAAAGATGGCGATCGTTTCACGTTTGGCGAAGTGCTTGTGACAGCGCGGCATACTCCGGGGCATACGCCGGAGCACATGTCTTATTTGCTGGCCGAAACAGACCATCCGGACGAGCCGTGGGCGGTGCTCACCGGCGATTCGCTTTTCGTTTCATCGGCTGGTCGCCCTGACTTGTTAGGCGAGAAACACACGAAGCAGCTCGCGGAACAACAATTCCATACTTTGCACGACTTCTATTTGAAGCTGCCCGATCACGTGATGATCTATCCCAATCACGGCGCCGGTTCGCCCTGCGGGGCAGACATCGGAGCGAGATTGAGCAGCACGATCGGTTACGAGCGGAAGTTTAATAAATTTTTGCAATTCACCGACGCAAAAAGTTTCACTGATTACGCGATCAACAGTGCACCACCGGTCCCGCGTTATTATCCGCTCATGAAAAGAGTGAACGCGGACGGGCCAAAAGTGCTTGGAAACCTCCCACGCGTTCCAGGTCTTCCACCCAAGGCATTCAAGGAAGCAATCGATAAAAAGACCGGTGTCCTGGTCGACGTACGCACGATGCTTGCGTTTGGTGGCGGTCACATTTCCGGCGCGCTCAACATCGGCGGCACGCCAATTCTCTCGATATGGGCGGGCTGGATGCTCGATCCGGAAAAACCAATTCTTCTTGTAATGGAGAACGATGATGATCTTGAACGAATCGTGCGGCTGTTCGTGCGTACTGGTTATACAAAATTCGCCGGATACCTGATCGGTGGAATGAAAGCATGGGACGCGACGGGATTTCCGCTGGAAAGAATTGGCCAGATGAGCGTGCACGAGCTGAATGAGCGGAAGGCGTCGCTGCAAATTATCGATGTGCGTTCACCCGGCGAATGGAAGAAGGGACATGTTCCCGGCGCGCAGCACATTTTTGTGCCGGAACTTGCCAAACGAATGGCTGAACTCGACCGCAACAAACCGACGGCCATTTACTGCGGCAGTGGCTATCGCGCGAGCATCGCCACCAGCATTTTGAAGCCGCAAGGGTTCACCGATCTTTGGAATGTTCCTGGTAGCTGGGAAGCATGGAAAAAGGCGCAGCTGCCCGTAGCAGGAGCAGACAGCAAATGAATGGGGCAACAACGCTGGAACGAAGGTCATTCGGCGAGACCATGCGCGCTGATGTCTGGTGGACCCAGCCGCTGCTTGTGTTTATCGGGTTGTCGATTTTCATCGTTTATTCCACGTGGGCTGCCTTTCAGGGACAGAATTATTTTTTTGGCAATTACATCTCGCCCTTTTACTCGCCTGAAATTCTTGGTGATTCGCCTCACAGCTGGTTCGGGCCGAAGCCAGATTGGTGGCCGGCCTGCTTAATCTTTTCTCCTGCGTTACTCGTTCTTTGGGCTCCGGGCGGATTCCGGCTCACATGTTACTATTATCGCGGCGCCTACTACAAAGCGTTCTGGGCTGATCCGCCTGCATGCACCGTAGGCGAGCCACGCAAAAGCTATTGGGGCGAGCGTTCGTTTCCGCTAATCATGCAAAACGTTCATCGCTACTTTCTTTACCTCGCGTTGCTGTTCCTTCTGGTTCTTGCCTACGATGTTTGGAAGGCGCTCTGGTTTCCAGATGGGTTTGGGATCGGTATCGGCACAATCGTCCTTGCAATCAATCTTGTCTTGCTCAGCGGTTATACGGTTGGTTGTCATTCGCTCCGGCATTTGGCCGGCGGGTTTCTGGATCAATTTTCCAAATCGCCAGCGTGCTATCGCACTTACGCTTGCGTGACTTGTTTCAACCAACGTCACATGCTCTGGGCGTGGCTCAGTTTGTTCTGGGTGGGCTTTGCCGATCTTTACGTGCGCCTGTGCGCGATGGGTGTCTGGCATGATTGGCGGCTCTTATAGCCGCAAGGGATTCGTGAAAATGTTAAAAAGTTAAAACGGTCTGCCTTTTTAACGTGTAACCCTTTTAACTCTTTTAATCTCTTCCCATGCCCGATTACGAAACGTTCGAACACGATGTCCTGGTGATCGGAGCTGGAGGCGCGGGTCTGCGCGCGGCGATTGAAGCTTCCGCTGCCGGAGTGCGCGTCGGACTGGTTTGCAAATCTTTGTTAGGTAAAGCGCACACCGTTATGGCGGAAGGCGGGATTGCCGCTGCGCTCGCGAACGTTGATGAGCGGGATAACTGGAAAGTGCATTTCGCCGACACCATGCGCGGCGGGCAATACGTGAATCAGTGGCGAATGGCGGAGTTGCACGCAAAAGAAGCGCCCGATCGCGTACGAGAGCTTGAAGCGTGGGGCGCCGTATTCGACCGCACGAAAGACGGACGCATTTTGCAGAGACACTTTGGCGGGCACAAATATCCACGCCTCGCACATGTGGGCGATCGCACAGGCTTGGAAATGATTCGCACCCTGCAGGATCACGGCGTGCATCGGGGCATCGATGTTTACATGGAGCACACGATTCTTTCGCTTCTTAAAAACGGCGACCGCGTTGTCGGGGCGTTTGGTTACGAACGCGAACGTGGACGCTTCAAAATTTTCCGTGCAAAAGCAGTGGTGCTGGCCACTGGCGGAATTGGGCGAGCCTATAAAATAACCAGCAACAGTTGGGAATACACTGGCGACGGTCACACACTCGCTTATGACGCGGGCGCAGATCTGATCGACATGGAGTTTATACAATTTCATCCCACCGGGATGGTCTGGCCGCCGAGTGTGATGGGAATTTTGGTGACCGAAGGTGTGCGGGGCGAAGGCGGGATCATGACGAATAAGGAAGGTCGCCGCTTTATGTTCGACGCGATCCCGGAAAATTATCGCGCGCAAACCGCGGACAACGAAGAAGAAGGCTGGCGTTATTGTCAGGGCGCCAAAGACGCGCGACGTCCGCCGGAGCTCCTAACCCGCGATCATGTCTCGCGTTGCATCGTGCGTGAGATCAAGGAGGGCAGGGGAAGCCCGCATGGCGGCGTTTATCTCGACATTTCCTGGATCAAACAAAAGCTGCCGAACGCGGCCGAACACATTAAACGCAAACTGCCGAGCATGTATCACCAGTTTAAGCAACTGGCAGACATTGACATCACAGAGCAACCCATGGAGGTGGGCCCGACAACGCATTATATCATGGGCGGCGTGCACGTTGAGCCCGATACGCAAATGTCGCGCGTGCCCGGCTTGTTCGCCGCAGGCGAATGCGCCGCTGGAATTAACGGCGCAAACCGCCTGGGTGGCAATTCGCTCTCCGATCTTTTGGTTTTCGGGAAACGCGCCGGCGAATTCGCCGCAAAATTCTCAAAAGAGAATTCGTTAGGGAAAATCGGTCCGCCCCAGGCGGAACAAATCGAAAGCGCCGCGCGTGACGCGCTCGCTCCATTCGAGCGCAGCAGCAACGAAAGTCCTTATCAGGTGCAAAAAGACTTGCAGGACACCATGCAAGATTTGGTTGGCATCGTGCGCAACGAGAGCGAAATGCGCGAGGCCCTGGGGAAGATCGATGATTTCAAAAAGCGGGCTGAAAACGCGGCGGTCAGCGGTAATCGGGAATACAATCCGGGTTGGCACACCGCACTTGATTTGAAGAATCTGCTCGCAGTTTCGGAAGCGATCACGCGCGCGGCGCTGGAAAGAAAGGAAAGTCGCGGCGCACAGTTCCGGGATGATTATCCCGACAAGGACGAGCAGTTTGCCAAAGTGAACACAATGATTTCGAAAGCCGAGGACGGCTCAATGCAGGTTCGTTTGGAGCCGCTGCCGGAAATGCCGGATTATTTGAAGCAGGTAATCGAACAGAATCCTTGAGAGTCGAAGAAGTGAAAAGAGTTGAAAGGTTAAAAAGTTGAAAAGGGTGCCAGAACATCAGGACACCACATTTCGAACATTTGAGGACCTCGAGGTTTACAAAAAGGCTCGAGAATTTCGAAAACGAATGTATGAAGCTGCGCGGAAACTCCCGGATTTTGAAAAGTATGAACTTGGTCGCCAGATCCGGCGGGCTGCTGTTTCGTCGACCAACAATATCGCTGAGGGTCACGGGCGCTATCATTACCTCGACGAAATTAAGTTCCAGGTTCAGTCGCGCGGATCTCTCGTAGAATTGCTAGACGATCTGAATATTTGTCAGGACGAGGATTACCTGTCGGTAGCTGAAATAGTCGAGCTGAAGAAACAGGCAAAAGAGGTGCAGTGCCTGATAAACCGTTACATTCGTTTTCTTCGTAGCCGTAAATCTGGAGCTTCACTTGCCGTTCGGAAGTCGGATGATGAAGGGCTCGTTGATGAACTCGGCGATACTTTTTAACGGCTTACCCTTTTAACCTTTCAACGTCATGGCGACAGCCACCTTCAAAATCTGGCGAGGCAATACCAAAGGCGGCGAATTTCGTGATTACACCACGGAAGTCGCCGAGGGCATGGTCGTGCTCGACGCGATTCATGATATTCAGCGAACACAGGCGTCGGACCTGGCGTGCCGTTGGAATTGTAAGGCCGGCAAGTGCGGCTCCTGCTCTGCGGAAGTCAATGGAACGCCAAAGCTGATGTGTATGACGCGACTCAGCGAGCTTCCACTGGAGAAACCGGTGACAGTCGAGCCGATGAAAGCTTTTCCAGTTTTGAAAGACCTGGTCACAGACGTCTCCTGGAACTTTCGCGTAAAGAAAAAAATCAAACCGTTTAAGCCGCGACCTCCCGATGCGCCCGACGGCACATGGCGGATGCAGCAGGAGGACATCGATCGTGTGCAGGAATTCCGCAAATGCATCGAATGTTTTCTTTGCCAGGATGTCTGCCACGTGCTGCGCGATCACCAGATGCACGAGAGATTCATAGGGCCTCGGTTTTTGATTCACGTCGCTGCGCTGGAGATGCATCCCCTTGATACCGAGGATCGTACCGAGGAATTGCGAAACGAGCAGGGGATCGGCTATTGCAACATCACTAAATGCTGCACAAACGTTTGCCCTGAAAGCATTCAAATCACCGATAACGGGATCATTCCCCTGAAGGAGCGCGTAGTGGACGACTTTTATGACCCGTTCGGTTGGTTCTGGAGATGGTTGAAGAGGAAGTTAAAAAGTTGAAAGGTTACAAAGTTAAAGGGTGAAGAATGTTTAATGGCAACCGTTTTTAACTATCTAACTTCTTAACCCTTTTAACGCTTTTAACTTTTGCGAAAGCATGAGCGAACTAAAATCTCTCCACAAAGACGCAATTCCTGCGGCGCTCGAAAAAGCCGAACGCTACCGTTTACTCAACGAACCCGGCGAAGCAGAGAGCATCTGCCTCGATATTCTCCATGTTGATCCCGAAAATCAGCAGGCACTGATTACGCTCCTCCTCGCGTTGACCGATCGTTTCGAGAAAGGTTACGGCGTCAGTGATACGCAAACCAAGGAGTTGCTGTCGCGGATGAAATCAGCGTACGATCACGCGTATTATTCCGGAATCGTGGCGGAACGCCGCGCGAAGGCGAAACTGCGTCAGAACACGCCGGATTGCCGGTTTCAGGCTTACGATCTTTTGCGTGAGGCGATGACCTGGTTCGAAAAAGCCGAATCGATTAGACCGCCTGGGTATGATGACCCCATCCTGCGGTGGAATACTTGCTCACGAATCATCGCGAAGAACGGTCTTGTTCCGCGAGAACCCGAAGAGCACATCGAACTTCCGCTGGAATAGAGGGATAGGCTCCTAGATCAAGATCAGAGCGGCATTTTTAACGGCTGGATCGGCGTAAAAACTTTTCACAAATACACCGCAATAATCTGGTTAAGAGACTAGCTCAGCGTATTTTGTACCGACACAAGTCTTATTCTAACCATGAAGGAAGGTCACAACAGAGCGCATGCGACAAAATCCGCGGCAACGGGGCACCCGTCCTACCGAGGCCGGACGGGATCGACGTAGAATTCCTGGCTCCCTTCAACCTGCATTTTGTAGCCAAAGATGCCGTGAATGACCACAGCCGCAGGACGATCAGTAACCCTCGGACGGTATCGATCCTCGGCGTTTGCCTGTTTCCATACCGTACCATCCTCCAAACGAATCACAGTCCGGCCAGTCAATCCGTTGAAAGAGCCGTCTACACGGCTTACGATCATATCCATCTTGGTGCGCGATGCGACCTCCGTAGCTTTCTTCGTGGCGGTTTTTTCGGTGACTTCTCTGTAGCCTTGCAGCCAGGCGTTCAGTTTTTGTAATTCCTCCGGTGAAAGCTTGTTCAAACCGGCCGCCTTGAATTCACCTGACGTCATGATCTGCTCGATGTTACCCGACATTTCCTCGCGGGCCGCACGAACCGGCGCGACACAAGTGAAAATCAGGCAAAGGCCAAGCATCGAGATCAAGGCGTCGCGGAAAATATTCATCGGGCGGACGCTATCAGCCGAAAGCGCAACGTCAAGGGCGAGGGCCAGCGGGCGGGAGAAACCGAAAGATAAAGGCGGACAGGCCCCTGTGGGCCCTGTGAGGAGATCTCATTTTACCTCATTACAACATCAGACAATATATGTCATATAAAATC
>DASSFL010000085.1:0-1229 GCA_035694525.1 Candidatus Udaeobacter sp.
GCTTCCACAGTGCGGCAATTTCCATAGCCCGGTGGCGAGTCGTTAGGGCTTCAAGCTTTAAAGAACGGTAGACGTCGTTTGAAAAATACTTCGTTCGGCGTGCGAAAGCCAAGCGTTTTACGCGGCCGGTTATTGAGTCTGGCCGCAACGCGCATTACCTCCGCATCGGTAACTTTGGAGAAGTCAGTTTTTTTAGGAAAGTATTGTCGCACCAGGCCATTGGTATTTTCGTTTAAGCCCCGCTCCCAACTAGCATAGGGGTGCGCAAAGTAAATGCGCGTGTTCAATAAAGCCGCGATCGCTCGGTGTTCACAAAACTCTTTGCCGTTATCCACGGTGCAGGTGAGCACCTGTTCGGCCCAGGGCGCTAACAAGTCAACCAACTTGCGCTTTACTTCCAGCGCTCCTTTGGTGTCGATTTTGCACAGCAGCGTAAGTTTGCTTTTGCGTTCCACGCAGCTAATTAAGCCACCGCGATGACGGGCACCCACAATCGTATCGATTTCCCAGTCACCGATACGCTTCTTGTGAGCGACAATCTTGGGCCGCCTGTCAATGCTGGTGCGGTTGGGAATTTGGGCCCGCCGCGAGTGACCGCCGTACCGTTTGCGTTGTTTCTTTTGACTGCGTAGGTGTCGATACAGCGTACCACCGGCTTGCTTGTCGGCATAAATGTATTGATAGATCCATTCGTGGCTAACGGTCTGTTGCTTTTCAGCTAGCAGGCGATCATGGATCTGCTCCGGACTCCATTGCTGCTGGATCAGGAGTTCGATCCGCTCCCAGGTCACTTGCTTGATGTGAGCCCGATGGCCCAGGCAACGGCGACTGAGCGCTGTTTCATGAGCCTGTATTGGTCGATACCCCTTCGCCCCAGCATTGCGTTTTAACTCGCGCGAGACGGTGCTCTTATGACAGCCTATTTCAGCCGCAATCTCAGATTGGCTGTAGCCGACTTTCTTCATTCTATAGATCTGGTATCTTTGTGTTTGGGTCAGCTGCGCATAGCTCATTAGGTGCTTCTTTGACTTGGCGGTTAATAAAGCGCGCTAACGCTATCGCAGCTTGCCCTTTAAACGCCAATCTCAAAGTTGCACTTCAAACTTGAATCCGCCATTTGGCTCCCGAGAGTTTACGGCAATTGAGTTGACGAAAATGACAAATGAGAAATGAAAAATGAGAAATGATCAGACCAATTACTTACGTTTCATATCGTACGGCGGGGCTGC
>DASSFL010000086.1:0-1096 GCA_035694525.1 Candidatus Udaeobacter sp.
ACGAGCGTGTCTACACCGAGCGACGTAGTCGAAGTAATGAACGATTTTTTCCGGGTAACCGTCCGCGTCGTCGAGGAAAAACATCGTGGGATGGTAAACAAATATTTGGGCGACGGATTCATGGCGATTTTCGGCGTCGGCGACTCCGGCTGCAATCACGCCGGCGACGCAGTTGCAGCCGGCCGGGAAATTCTGTCCGCGGTAAGACAGCTGAATGACGATCTTGCGGGAAAAGGTCGCGCGCCGATCCAAATCGGGATTGGAATCCACTCGGGGCCGGCGATCGTGGGCAGCATCGGCTCGCCCCAAAGACTCGAGTTCACTGCCATTGGGAACACCGTGAATATCGCTTCGCGCATGCAGGGCCTGACGAAGACGACCGGAAGACCGCTCCTGGTGACAGCGGCAGTGCGAGATCGTTCAGGTGATTCGTTCAGTTTCGAGGAACTGTCGCCACAGGAAGTCCGCGGCATCGACGGACGGTTGGCGATCTTTGCTGTGCAATACGAAGGCTAATCATGACGTCGCTCTCTGAGATCGTTAGCTATACAAATGATTTTCTGCGCATTCGGGAAATAGGCGATTGGGACAACGCACTCAATGGCTTGCAGATCGAAAACGCGGGATCTGTGACTAAGATCGCAGCGAGCGTTGACGCTTCTACGCGAGTCTTGGAAGCTGCGGCAAAACAGGATGTTGACCTCTTGATCGTGCATCACGGGCTGTTCTGGCCAGGGCTGCAACCAGTAACCGGGGTTTTGCGCAGGCAACTTGAACGTGCCTTTGAAGACAACATCGCGCTTTACAGCGCGCATCTGCCGCTCGATTTGCATCCCCAGGTTGGCAACAACGCACAGCTCGCAGCAGCGCTCGGACTTGCATCAAATCAACCGTTCTTCGAAGAAAAAGGTCAATTGATCGGCGTGAAGGCGAGTGTTTCGTTGCCGCGTGATCAACTCGAGCGCAAATTGCAAAAAGCACTGAGTGGTCCCGTAAAGGCCTTCATGTTCGGTCCGAAGAAAACTGGAACAATCGGGATCATTACCGGCGGTGCCGGCTCGGAAATCTACAAGGTTGCACAGGAGGGGATCGACAC
>DASSFL010000087.1:0-8876 GCA_035694525.1 Candidatus Udaeobacter sp.
CGAACTGCATGCCCGGATCGCCACAGATGTATGTTCCCTCGGCAATCTTGTGCAGCAGATTACGCGCATCTTTGCATTCGCAGGGTTTGCCGTCCGTTACGCGATGCGTCCACCACTCCCGGCCTTCCAGGGCGGCTTCCATGAATTCATCGCTTACCCGGACGCTCACATTCTCGTTTTGATACATGACCGAACCGTATGCATCGCCGTTGTAACTACCGTCGTAGCCTTGCTCGATCAGCGCCCACGCCTTCTTTTCTTCCTTCTGTTTCGCGTCGATGAACTCTTCGATGTCCGGGTGCCAATCCTTAAGCGTGTTCATTTTCGCCGCGCGCCGAGTTTTGCCACCGCTTTTCACCACATTCGCAACCTGGTCGTAAACTTTCAGGAAAGAGAGCGGTCCGCTCGGTTTGCCGCCTCCGCTCAATTTTTCTCTCGTTGACCTGAGCGAAGAGAGGTCGGTGCCAGTCCCGCTGCCATACTTAAACAGCATCGCCTCGCTGGTCGCCAGTCGCATGATGTCTTCCATCGTGTCCTCGACACTCTGGATGAAACATGCGCTTCCCTGCGGATACTCGTACTGCGACGCGGCCCGTTCCGCCTTGCCCGTCTCGCGGTTGTAGAAATAATTGCCGGCCCCGGCGCCCTTGCCCACGCCATATTGATGATACAAGCCGACGTTGAACCAGACCGGCGAGTTGAACGCGCCGTACTGGTTCAAGCACAGCCAGGTCAATTCATCGTAAAAAACTTCCGCGGCTTCCGCATCCGCGAAGTAGCCGTCCGCCAGTCCCCAGTCGGCAATCGTGCGCGTGACGCGGTGAATCAGTTGTCGCACCGAAGTCTCTCGTCCGCCCTTATATGGATCGGTGCCGTTCGCAATGTCGCCGTAAAAATATTTCGAGACAGCTATTTTGGTCGCCAGCGCGCTCCAGCTTTTCGGGACTTCGATGTCCTCCTGCTTAAAGATGACTTTGCCACTGTCATCGGTGATTTCGGCGGTGCGCCGTTCCCATTCAACCTGATCAAATGGGGCAACAGCGGCATCGCTGAAGACGCGCTCAAGACGCAGGCCGGTCTTTTTCTTTTTGTCGGCCTTGTTTCTTCGGCGCACAGCCGGTTCACGTGGTCCTTTAAGCGAGGCGGGCGGAATTCCGGGTTTTAGTTGAATCATGTCGATGAGGGAGGGGTTGAAGTTTTCAATAATGTGCGAATACTTGTGAACAGCGGCGCAAACAAGTTGTGAATCCTGGTGAACAACAAGTAATAGCGTTGGCTGTCCTTGGGACATACAATATGCAGCTCTCCGTTCAGGCATTGCAAGCCTAAAATTGTGACATTTTTCGGTCCCGAGGTGGCCGATTCGCCGTGATCGCCCGCCGCCTTCGCCAGAGCCTCGATATGATATAGCACTCGTCGGTCCCACAACAGCGATCGGGCCATTGAACGCTCGCGTGCGGCTTCGCCTTTGCAAACACGCGGCGGACCCGAAAATTGCGCATCCTAAAATACGATCGACAATATCGAGCGACTGGAAGGGTGGCTGAGTCCGGTTTAAGGCACTCGACTCGAAATCGAGCGTGGGGAAACTCACCGTGGGTTCGAATCCCACCCCTTCCGTTTCACTCGTGGAATAAGGGCGAGATGCCAATTGCATAACACTTTCACATAACAAGTCCGCTGATTTCCGGCTAGATCCAACCTTGTTGTTTAAAGTCCTTGTGATAAGTGAACCAAGGGAATGAAACGGGAATCGAGCCCCCGGGGGGGCGGCTCAAGGCCAGGCGAGCGAACAATTGGCAAGTAGCCACTAGTCACGTCCGGCAGCCTTTGCATCGCTGCGCGCTGTTCGTCCGTCGTAACAGTACGTGTATAGGCGAGAGACCTGTGCCGAAACGAGTATCTGTTATGCGAATGAGCTATGCTTTGCCGTCCGATCGGTGCTCTTACAAGCGAAGACGGCACCCTGGGATTCGAACTGCCGATACGAAAGACGTGACATGAAAGCCGTGGAGCCACGGATTGACCGTCCGCGCGGATGAGAAGTGGGGCGGCAGTGCCGTTCCTCTCTTCCACGTCGAAAGAAGGATACGACGCGCGCAATGTCGCAGTGCGCTCTTTCGAGCGAAGTCAGTCGTGCCGAACTTATTTTATTCGATCACCGTTTTTGTAGATAGTGATCGGGCTGGCGGTGGTCGGAATCGACCCCACCCTGTCACAAGGCATAGGAATACCGGATGTTGTAGTGAACCTGTAGCACATTTTTTTTGTGGTCTTCATGACCCGCTGTGGTTGTGCCGGGCGCACTACTTTCTTGCTCGGATCAGCGCCAAATGCCGATGCGCAGAATACAAGCGTGAGCACGACACTTGCGCATCGAACCGACGAACCGCAAACGCGACTAAACCTGTTTCCTATTCTCACGCTGTAATCGTGATTCCGTTTCGAATTTTGCGCAAGCTTATTTAGAGACTATTCAAGACAAGGAAGCGACAGTTTCAGCATCGCAAAGCTCATTTGCCGGAGCCAGCGAATGTGCGCCTCGGTGACCGGAAATTAATGACCGATTATGCGCACCGACGGGTCGTTGATCAAAGCGCCCGGTGTCGTCTGCCGCCCGGTCCAGTCGATTTCATGGCGGTCAATAATTCGAATCGGCGAGACGGTAGTCGTGCCGATCGGCTGCAGTTTAACACGCTGTGGGATAAGCGAACCGGTGACGAAAATCGCCCGCTGTTCAACTTTTTGCTTCCGTTCGGAGGTCTGGTTAGTCGTGGGATCGGCAAGCACTGTTCCGGCAAACATACTGGCCGCGATGAGAATTGTAGCGCTGGAAGATATCAGCGTCTTCACAAACGAACCTACCTGCGAAGGCGCGGCACGCAAATTATCGAAACGATGACGATGGTCCCTTCCAGAAAAGCAAGAGAGGCAATGGCTGTTGCCACTACCTCTCCGCAGACCTAACCAACGACTCAGTGTTAGAATTTCTTCGTTAGGCGCGCGTAAACGAACCGGCCAGTGGCATCGTAAGTAAAACCGGGATAACCGACTCCATTTCCGCCTTCCCCGAATGCCTTCGGCGGGTCCTGACCGAAAATGTTATTGCATCCGATAGTAATGATTGTGCCTCGCATCAGATGGTCCAAAACGGTACGACCGTAGTTGCTGGTCTGAGCCACAGCCTTTTCCAGAGGCGCACCGTCCTTGCCGGTGACGACCTCTTTTGGGCTTTTGGAATAGCCGGGCACGGGCTGTTCTTCGACTGGAAGCAGGGTGGTGAAGTCATAGGAAAGCAGACCGTCGAAGGTCCAGGTCTGGTGAACCCAGTGCTGGTGAAGGTTTGGCGTAAATTCGTTGAATCCGTCGATGAAGCGCACGATGGTAACGAGATCCCAGCCTTTCCATGTCCACTCGAGGCTGGATTGGCCTTTCCATTTATACCAACCTTCATTCGAGAGACCTGGGTCCGTGGTTCTGCCGGCCAGGTTGCCTGGTGTTGGTCCGAACTCCGCGAAGATGAACTGCGGGAAGAGGAATTCATCCAGGTAGGTTACTTGAGTCTGCGAAGTGAAGGTTCCCCACTGCGTTGGCCTCTGGTAGTAAAGGCCGAAGTCAAACCCGCGAGCCTCTTGAGAACCGAGGTTTTGATTTGCAAGTGTGATACGGGTGATGAATCCGCCAGCATCGCGCTCGACAATGCCTGGAGCGGTGCCATCCAGCACTTGTTGAGCCAACGGAGCGGTCACAACTCCGGTGCGCTCGATGTCCCAAAAGTCAACCGAGAGATTCAGCCCAGGCACGTATTTTGGCGAGTAAACAAAGCCGCCACTGAACGAGCGCGAATCTTCAGGTTGAAGATTCGGATTGCTAGTTATAAGGGTGTTCGTTTCAGATTCGAGCAGGCCACCTTTGAGCGGATCGTGAGTAACCTCCAGAGTTGAGACTGGGGACCCAAACAGTTCCTCAAGTGACGGTTCACGAAAGCCTTCGCCCCAAGTGGCGCGCAGGGTCAGCTGCTCGTCAAACGGTTGCCAGCGCATGCCAACCTTTGGCACCAAGACATTGCTATTGTTGTTCAGAAACTCTTCAAATCGCCCCCCAGCGGTAAACTCCAGGGAATAAAAGCCGGGAATTGCTGCATGGGTCTCGCTCACGATTTGCGGATTTTTTGGATTTTTGCCGTCGCCTGTGTAGTGGGTACTCGTCACGGGGCTGAAGATAGGAATTCTGGTCTCTGCGTAAATCGCATAAGAATTTCGGCTGCCCTGAGCGCCTGGAACTGGGGAGTTGCCGACGATGTCTCCCTCCAAATTGAGTATATCGGGATTCTCCTTCAGTTGCTCCCGCCGCCATTGACCACCGACAGCTAAGCCAACACCGCCAGCCGGCAGGTGAAAGAGATCGGTTGTGTAGATGGTGGCATCTAACGTGGCCAACTTTGAGGTGTCCTCGTCCTTGGGGTGCGCTCTGGCGAACTCGACTGTGGCCGAATTGGACTGGACTGGAGAGCGAAAATCACCAAACGGATTAAACGCGACGGTCGTGCCGATGAATTGCGGAGATGCAGGGTCAAAGATCGGATCGGCCTGGTTCAAGATCCGGTTGAATCGCGAGGCCGACACCTGCGTCCCAGTCTGGGTATTGTCAAGCTGACTGTAACGGAACCCGGCGTCGTATCCCCAGCTCCCGTCAAACAGCTTGTCTCCCTTGATGCCGATGGTGCTTAGCCACGCGTTAGTTTCGTTATCGAACAAACGGTTCCCAAATTCAGCGAGTCGCGCGCGCGTGCCGCCGGAGATAATTTGCTCGAACGGGTTAAAAGGATTGAATGCGTCAGCCGGGACACCGGTCTCCGCGTGAGTGGGTGTGTTAGGTGGTTCCGAGCCTGGCGCAATCGGCGAATGCGGCGGAATAGCCAATATCGTCTGACCCTTTGTTTCGAACGATCCAGTCGCGGGAGCCGCCAATTCATTGTGCGTGTTCACCCTCTGATAAAAGCCGTCCGCATAGACGACCATCTGATCGCCGAAGACCTTGTGGTCACCACTTAACCATACCCCATAACGCTCCGATTCAGGGAGCGAGGACGAGAACAGATTGAAATTAAAGCCGGGACGCAGACCGCCGGCCGCCCTGACACGGTTATTTGCATCGTAGAGATACCTGTTTGCAGGAGCCAATCCGTTCGTAAAATCCGGCGCAGATGCGAATTCCGTGCCACCAGGATTTAAATTCTTGCCACCAGCGGCCCCCGCCACATCGCTGCTGAGCTGAAGATTATAAGGACTATTGTTCGAGCTTAGGAACGGCGGGGTGAGCGAGAAACCGCGATCGCGGTTGAAGATGGAATTGCGATGATAGTAATTCAAGACGCCAGTAATATTGGTATCTTTGTTGCCAACACCGAAGATGGCCGATGCGTCGAGTTCGCCGGAGTCTTTATCGAGGGTATTGCCGTATTGGATCCTCGCCTCCGCGCCATCGTAATTGTGACGCATCTTGAGGTTCACGACACCCGCTACCGCATCCGCGCCATAGGTGGTGGACGCGCCGTCTTTCAGAATTTCAATGCTCTCAATGGCGGCTTGGGGAATCGAATTCAAATCGACAAACATCACATTCACCAGGCCGGGGTTGTTGCCCGTCGGATAAACAGCGACCCGTCGCCCATCCAGCAGGATGAGAGTCGCTCTGGCATCGAAACCGCGTAGCGCAATCGTCGCAGCGCCCACAGCGGTGTTGGAGCCGTTTTCATTATTCGAAGTCGGAATTATGTTCGCGTTGGCGATGGGGAGACTCAGGAGAAATCGCTCTGTGGTGAATTCACCTGATTTGTCGATGTTATCGCGGTTGTAGATATCAACAGGGTTCGGTCCGACTGCTTCTGCCGTCGGAATATTTGAACCCGTTACGATGACACGCTGGGCTTCCGCCGCCGGCGGCGTCGGGGCAGCACCAATGTCCGTCGACAGCGGCTGGAGGTTCTGGGCAAATGCGTTCGACGCGATAATGAGAGGGATTCCAACGCAGGCTGCGATAGTCATGCGCAGGAATCCGAACTTAGAATGTCCGGTTCTGATCATGGTTTCTCCTTTTGTTAGGTTAGGTTGGACCTTACGTAGGGTACAGGCTGCGCCCGACGTAAAATCGGGGTTTTTTCTAGGAAGCCAAACGGTGATCCCAAATGTCAAGCCCAAAATTTCGTGCTCTCACATTTCACCAATGAATTGGATTCAGTCCAAAACAGCGCTAAGAGACGCGCCGCCATGACATCTGCCTCCAGGACTCGCGCTTGCATCCGTAGGCGGAAGCGACGGATCGTTCTTGGCAGACAACCGCCCTTTTCCGTCATTGTCCCGACATGAGCAAGGCGATTTAAAAGTGACTGTCGACTGCGGTACTGCCGTTGCCGTACCCAAAGGCCGAGAAGGTTGGCCTCGCGTTGTTTTTTGCCGAGGACTTGTCGAGAAACTATGCGCCGGCCCAACGAGTCTCGAATGGCTCGCCCCGCAGTGCTCGACTGCACGCCGTCAGGGACATGCCATTTTCAGATTATCATTCGCGGGAAAAGCCGCAAATCAGCGCCGGAATCCGTTTTTAGATGTTTGTCACGTCTGGCAACCGTTGCATAGCGGTACGCTTGTCCTCCGTTGTGAGATGCGTGTATTGGCGCGAAACCGCGGCGCTCTCGTGCCCTACGATTTCGCGCGCGATAAAGTCTGAAACGCCGGCTGCTTTTAGCATCGTCACCGCACTGTGACGCAAACTGTGGAACGAAATCTCGCTCGCTTCGCGCGCTCGCGAACGCCCCTTGCCGGTCGCCCTGTGCGTGGGGGGCTCAACAAGGCCAGCATCGGCCAAAATCTCTCGAAACTGATTCGACAAGCTGCCTGTGCGCTTGGCACTCGCCGCACGCGGAAAGATGAAAGCGTTCGGGTTATCACTCGCTGGCAATGATGCCAGGTAATCGCTGAGCGGTTGCATGAGCGGTAGAACAATGCGTCGCCCTGTTTTTTTAGCTGTGAATGCAATCTCAGCCGCATTTAGATCAACGGCTCGCCATGTGAGTTTTGCCAGATCGCCGAGCCGTTGGCCGAGATACAGCCCAAAAAGCACAAGCCCGCGCCATTCCTGATCGCCATGACACGCTTTCAAAATGCGCTTGATTTCGGCCAGCGTGAACGGTCGGCGCTTCGATTCCGCTCTAATTTTTAGTAGCTTCACGCGCTGCGCTGGATTCACTGTCAGCAAACCTTGCCGCACAGCTTCACCGAAACAGACACGCAATACTTTCAGGCTGAGATTCGCCGTTGCGGGGGAGCGTTCTCTCCCCTCTTTATCGCGGAATCGCGCGATGTCGCTCGCCTGCAAAGTGGAAATGTCACGCTTGCTTTTTGCTTCGCCAACAAATTCCGTGAAGCGTTCAACGATGGGCTTGTAACGCGTGTGCGTCGATTCCCCTGCCTCGATCGCTTTAGCCTGCAGCCAAGTTTCGCACCAAGCTTTAATGGAGGCACTAGGCAGCGATTCGACATTAGCCGCAGTGAAAACGTCGCTAACGCCTTGGGCGATTACTTCGCGTGCGGCGTCCACGCTCAGCTTGCCGTTACGTGCCTTGAGCGCGGCTTTGTGCCACGCCCGGCAGATTTCGAGCGCCTGCTTTTTGTCGCGAGTTTTCGTCGAACGAAAGACACGTCTGCTCTTGTTCGTTTCGGGGTTAAAGATCGAGAATGCGCAGAACCAGAACGGCCTGCCTGGTTGTTTGTGAATGCTTGGCATAATGCATAATTAGAAAGCATAACATCCGCTAATGTTCAAGAATGTTCTCCCATGTCCATTTTCATAGGTAGATTCGCCCGTACAGGAGGCTGTGGTAGAACCGTGGGTTCGAATCCCACCCCTTCCGCCAGTTCATTGTAACTCGAGACAGCCGTCGGTAGTTTCAACACGGGAGGCGTACGACATCATTTTGGTTACTTCTCTGAACTGAAAAAATGTCAGAAGAGTGCTGCGAGAAGGAGGAGGAGCAAATTGGATGACAATGAGCTTGCTGAAGCCCTTGATGTTTTGCGAACCGACGAGGTTGTCCTGACTGGCGGAAGCAAGCATTACGAAGAAGAAGACGGAAGTTTTTTTCTAAATAGGTACCTCGACAAACAGCGAATTGCCTGTGCGGCGGACAGCGCGGCTTATGAAAAATTACGTGAGCCATTTCGTCGAGCGCGCCTCGAACACACTCGACGAGCAACGGAATCAGTAAGAGATTTTCAGGGGTGCCACATTGAAAAGCAGCAAAACCATTCGAAGCATTGGCAATCATTTCTATTTGGAACTCATAAAAGCCGAACCAATAACCGTAGTTCCGTCGCGATGTTCGTAGGCCCTTCGACGCCTTGCACACTACGATTGTCGCCCCCGTAAGCAGATGCAAACGATCTCCGCGTCTGCTTAACAAGCGGCACCTTTTTTTTGTCGGACCTTTTCGAGCGAGTGCGCGTCGAATGTGGCAACACCCGGCGGTTCGTCGCCATCTGCCGACACAGGCACCGTGACATCATCAGCTTCAGATTCGACACGCGAACGCAAATCTGCAGAGACCGTCGCGGGGAGGGTCACCCGAAGAGAAAGTAACAACTCTGTTACTCGCCGACGAGGCGCGGGTCGCGACTCGGTTGCGATCGAGTTTCAGGGAAATAACTCAGTGTCCGGACTGTGCTTTCGGCTTGGGCGAGGGTCGGCCCCGGATCAGGTGAAAAGTTAAAGCCCTTTAAGAAGACACTAACGATATGAACGCTCAGAGAGTTTCCCGTCAACGCAGTCAACAAGCTTGTCCTAATTCAACCCGCTGCGTGTTCGCTAGGGCGAGGCGTGTG
>DASSFL010000088.1:0-1661 GCA_035694525.1 Candidatus Udaeobacter sp.
GGTCTCTCCCTCCTGATCGAGGTCCTCGGTTTGTAGGGTGTCCGATTTCGGCTCGGACTCGCCGTAGATGGCCAACGCGCTAAGGTCGCTAAGACAGAGCATGTATCCGGCGGCAATGCCGCAGCGGTGGATGTTAGTGTCTTGGACTGCACTGGCGTTGTGTCGTAAGGAAGCATTTCGCAAGCGGAGTGCAAGCTTCTTTCCGGCAGCACTTTGCATGAATCGCTCCAGGTTTTCCGCGTCCACCTTTTCCCAATCAGGGACATGCGCCCATTGGTAGAACCTAAGCAAAAACCTTAGCGTGCGCAGAAAGCGGAAGAAGCTCTCCACGCTTACATTCCCCCGGCGGGGGTAAGCTCGGGCCGCATCCCCTGGGCAACGGCCATGGCAGCCTGCTGCTGGTTGATGTGGTCGTTGATCTTCTGAAAATCCGCCAGCATCTTGTTGATCTGCTTGGGGTTCGCGGCCCGGGCCTTTTCGACGTGGGCGTTGAGATGCGCGATCATCGACTGGTGGGCCTCCGGAGAGACCTGCTGCTGCTTGGTGGCAGCGTTAGTGAGAAACTGAAGGATGACCCCGGCGTGGAGGAAAGGATCGTCCTTCTCGTTGGTCGCCACCGGCATCCCCTCAAGGAGCGCGGGGATCTCCATCATCTGCGCGCTCGTTTGCTGCTCCTGCTCGATCCCCGGGTCCTGATACATCCGCTCGACCAGGCCCGCCTCGTCCAACTCCAGACACATCTTGTCCAGCTCGTTTTGTTTCACGAACGGACTGCCCTGGAACATCATTTTGCGGCGAATGGCGTTCTGGAGCCGGGCGGTGCGGTTCCACTGGCCGGCGGAACCCGAGGGGCGCAACGATCTCACCTTTTCCTGAACCCCATCGGGTAACTCGGCAAAGGAGGAACTGCGCAGGTAGGCGGGGTCGTTGTCCTTCTCTTTGAGGATCTCCCAACTGAGCCGGTAGAGCTTGAAGAGCGAGCGGCGCCAGGTCTGGCTGCGGGCGTCGAGGACCATATTGGTTATCGTCGCGATGTATTGGGTCTCCGTCGCTGTCCGGTCGGGTTTCTTTTTCGGGTCGAATCCTTTCTCTCCCATGGCGAAATCCGGGACGGCGAAGACCTGTTCGGCGAGGGTGCGGGTGTTGCTCATCTCCTGGTCCCAGTCGATTGGCGGCGCGGCCAGCGAAATCGGGGCAACCGGGAACGGGATTATCGTCCCCGGCTGCACCCGTATGTTCTGGGTGATTGGAACATCCTTCTGTGCGGAAAGTGGAGGGTTATTCCACAAATCCATGGCATCGCTCTTCCCGTTCCAAGTCTTGGCAAGGTAGCTTTGGAAGGAGGCACCGAGTTCAGCCACTCCGCGGGCGCTGTAGTAGCTTTTCCCCATCTTCTCGAAGGGGAAGTCAACGAAGGGATGCTTCTTGATGTCGTAAGGCAGATCGAAAGGCTCGCGGACATCCTCGCTAGGGAGAAGCGGGGAGATCGTATGGACGGTCGTCTTTTTCTTGCTCTCCCGCTCGTAGACTTCCCAGAGGACGATGGTGTCGTCGTTGGAAGAGTGAGTCACCCCATCGCAGGTCTTTTGCGCGCGAACGAGAATATCCTCATCGCTGTTTTCATCCCCCGAGCCGGAACCCGAAATCCGCTTGATGAAGTC
>DASSFL010000089.1:0-5033 GCA_035694525.1 Candidatus Udaeobacter sp.
AGAACGAGCTATCGCCGGCATGAACGCCGCCGCCATCAGCAACATCGGACGAAGCGAAGCATCAAGGCGCGAATAAAGTAGCGCAGTATCCACGTATGAGAAAAAATTCGTCGGCGCTGGCAGCAATCGCTCGGCAGCCCTATACGTTTGCGAATTGGCAAGCTCCGACGGGCTACTCGTGCTGCGTTTCACGGCCTCCTCTACTGACACGGGATTCAGACCGGCGATAAGAATCCGGTCAGACAAGGCGATCGTTGGAGTGATTGCGACAAGTGTGGCGGCCGACTGTTTGGAGAAATAACGGACGCCGTCCTTCTCCGTTTGTGTCCAGATTGCCTCTTCATCGTCGCGTGTGAACGCCTCGATGATCTTGCCGGCTTTGACCACGTCCAGCACTGGCAGAGTCAGAAGTAAAGATGGCCAGTGGGCGCTGGATGGCCAGTCTGCCAGCGCTCCTAGCTCGAGGCCAAACGCAGCCTTCCAATCATCGGGTGCGATCCCGCTGGTGGCCAAGTCCTGAAAGACTTTCTGCACCGCGCCGCCCAGTGTGGCGGCCTGGTTTAGTGTTTCCATCTTTTCCCCGAGGTTGAGCAGCATCGCCAGATAGAAAAATGTCTCCTTTGTTCCAAGCGTCAGCGAGGAGCGGTTGAGCGTACCATCAGTCTCCAGCTTTGGCATTCCGAGAAAAAGTACGTCGCGTATTTTTCCGTTCTCGAATCGCGACGAACCTGCAATACACCGCATTTTTTCAAGCATGGTGGTCTCGCCGGGAGTGGGGCTTGATTGAACTGCAGCACGCAACGCGGCAAGTCGCTCGGAAAATGCTTTGGGTTGGAGATAGAAAAACGCTGCGTAGTTCGATGGCCGGTGCAATGTGGCTGTCCGGTACGCTTCGTCCTTATCAAGCGTTTCCCCTGAACCTTTCGCACGATGGTCGACGCGATCGAGCAGGGTCTTTAATTCCGTCACGTTTGTCGCCGCGAAGAACCATGGGCGATCATACGTTGTTGCCAGAGTAAAAGGAGTCGCCCTGACCACATCGATTTCGTGGCCCTGATACTGAAGTTTCTCACCCTTGGTGCCCGGACGTTGTTCCAAAAGCATCGCGTGCCATTTGCCCATGACCCTTTCAGCGTCCTCCTGCGTCCCGCGAAAACGAAAACCCCCCACAACACTTGGCGCGCTATCGCTGATGGACGTCAAGGCGAAGAAAGCGTTCTTCGGGTCCAGCTGTTCCATCTCCTGCAGAGTCCCAAGAGCTTTCGAGGTCGGCATGTTGTCCAGGGGCTTGCGCAAAAAATCCTTCACCGCCGGCTCGCTGTACAGACGATAAATATCCGACTGACGCCACTCTTCGCGTGTCCGATTAAAGTCCGGCATTTGGGCCAGAAAGATTGTGTCCCGGGGGAGAAGCTCGGCCACAGGAGCGCTCGAAACCTTTTGGGAAAAATTCCAGTAGTACCAACCAGCGTATGCGGCAACGGCGGCCGCAATGATCAGCAACAGAATTCGTCTCATAAACAACGCCTCTCAAGCGCGGATGCTCCGATACTCGATGCTCGATACCCGATCAAACGCAAAGTGATCCAGCATCCAGAATCGACGATCCGATATCGCGCTTGCTATGCCCGGGGATGAAATTGGCGATGCACAGCTTTTAATCGCTGTTGATCGACGTGGGTGTAGACTTGCGTCGTCGAAATGTCGGCGTGGCCGAGCATTTCCTGAATGATGCGCAGATCGGCGCCGTTCCCCAGCAGATGCGTCGCGAAGCTGTGTCGCAGAAGATGAGGGTAAATGCGCTGTTCGAGTCCGGCGCGTCGGGCATGTTCTTTTACGATCTGCCAGATGCGCACTGTTGTTAGTTTGGTGCCGCGTTCGGAAAGAAAAATTTCGCTGCTGCTGCGGCGCTTCACCAGTTTCGGCCGCTCAGTGGACAGATACGCTGCCAGCGCTTCGCATGCCTTACGGCCCACCGGCACAAGCCGCGTCTTGTTTCCTTTGCCGGTCACCCGTACAACCCGCTCTTCGAAGTTGAAATTCTCAAGACGCACGTTTGCCAGCTCCGAAATACGCAGACCGCTTGAGTAAAGCAGTTCGATCATCGCCCGATCGCGTAACCCGTGAAGGGCATTCGTGTCGATCATTTCCAGGAACTGCTCGATTTGTAATTCGTTCAGTGTTTCGGGGAGGTATCGCTCGATCCGCGGAAGCGCCAGCGCTTCAGCCGGATCGCGCTGAACCTGGCCTCCAGCCACCAGGAACCGGAAAAAGATCTTCAACGCGACTACGATGAGTTTGATCGAAGAAGCGGAAAGGCCGGCGCGCTTACGATCGGCAAGATATTCGCTGATTGCCGGCAAAGTCACCGCCCGCGGGTCTTCAATTTTTTTTCTGGCGGCGCACCAGCGCGCGAATTCACTCAGCGATCTTTGGGTAGAGAGCTGATAATTTTCAGAAAGACCGCGCTCGATTGCGAGGAAACGGATGAACGACTCGATCGCGTCTTCCATTTTCACATTGTAGCGGCAGGCGTGTCGGGTGCAAAACCGGATGGCAGGGCGGCACGCTGCGGTCGCGCCCGTGACGCATATCGCAGCGCATGATCTCCACCAGTTGCGATATTATTGACAAGGCAACCTTAAGTGTCCGATGTTTAGTTACGATGAGTTTGGACCTCAATACGATCCTGAAGGATTGGCCGCACGAGAACGGCAATATCAAGGTGCGCAAAATCGCGGGCCTCGATGGCCGTGAGAAATTGCAGCTGCGGGTCGATCTCGGCGTGTTGCAAATGGAATTGACCGGTCGGCCGGATGGCCGGCGTCCGCACAATTGTGAGTCGCTTCTGGAATATCATCAAAGGCGGGCTACGCGCGCCGAGGCGAAAGGCGAAACCTACGAGCTCATGCCCGAACAATGCGCAGAGCTCCAACAGGAAGGTATCCAATATTATCATCGCTATCTGAGCCTCTTTCAGATCAATGACTTCGAAGGCGTCGTGCGCGACACACAGCGCAACCTGGATCTTTTCACTTTTGTCTCCCAGCATGCAGACCGCGAGGAATTTTCCTGGAGCCTCCAACAATTCCGTCCTTACGTGCTCATGATGAACACTCGTGCGAAGGCGTCCATTTTTCTCGGCCAGGGTAAATTTGCGGAGGCGATAGCTGAAATTGAGCGTGGCCGCGACGCGATCGTTGATTTCTTGCAGCAGTCAAACTTTCCGGAGCTGGTGTCGAAGAGCTCCGAGATCGCATTTCTCGACGAATGGCTCGAGGAAGTGAAGGCGAAACGCCCGCTTTCCAAGCTGGAGATCATGCGGCGCGAGATGGAAACTGCGATTGCAAAAGAGCTCTACGAGCGCGCGGCGGAGTTGCGCGACGCCATCAAGCTCTTGCAAGCAAAGAAGCATTAAGACTGTAGTTTCTCATTGACCGAAATTGCTTGCCCGGGTCCGACCAGAGTTTTCGGCATGACCGTGAGGCTCCATCGTCGATGAAATTGTAAAACCCCTTGCCGGGTTGTGGGCGGCGCCCGAAGTTTCTTTCGTATGGTTACACAACTTACCCAATACGCGCATCCTGAGGCGCTGGTGGAGACCGAGTGGCTGGAGAAACATCTCAAAGACGATGGGATCAGGATCGTGGAGTCGAATGAAGACGTGCTTCTTTACGATACCGGACATATTCCCGGCGCGGTGCACATCGATTGGCGCGCTGATCTGCAAGACCCGGTGATTCGTGACTATATCGCGCCTGAGAAATTTGCGGAGCTTTGCAGCCGAAACGGCATCACACCGGATACAACCTGCATTTTCTATGGTGATAAAGCCAACTGGTGGGCCTGCTACGCACTTTGGGCGTTCCGACTCTTTGGACACGAGAAAGTGAAAATTCTGAATGGCGGTCGCGACAAATGGAAAGCGGAGGGCCGTCCCATGACGCGCGACGTCCCTAAATATGCAAAGACAAATTATCCAGTGCCGAAGAAACGATTCGACAAAGAAATTCGCGCTTTCTTCGATGAAGCATTGGCGCAAAGTAAAAACGGCAGGCCGCTGATCGATGTGCGCTCACCGGGCGAATACAAAGGCGAGATTACGCACATGCCCGAGTATCCGCAGGAGGGCGTCCTGCGCGGCGGCCATATTCCCGGGGCGAAGAGCATGCCGTGGAAAACAGCCACCAAGGACGACGGCACGTTCAAGCCGGCTTCGGAACTAGCAAAAATCTATTTCGATCAATGCGGAGTCAGTCCCGAAAAGGAGACAGTTGTTTATTGCCGAATCGGCGAGCGTTCGAGTCACACGTGGTTCGTGCTTACCTATCTGCTCGGACTAAATAACGTGCGGAACTACGACGGTTCCTGGACTGAATGGGGCAACAGAGTAGGCGCGCCGATCGAGAAGTCAGCATGAACGGTCTATCAACCTGTAGCCGGCATCGTTGATGCCAGTGTTTCAAGAATACGCGCTCCGCGGCCGGGATCGCCGATCCCGGCTACAGCAGTAGAACTGGCTGCGATCAACGCCGCGTTCAAACGCGTCCGGCTTTTACCAATAGCTCATGGACTAACCGCATTCGCCTCTGCTCTTTGGGACTTGAAATCAGCTGCGCAATCGAGCGCCGGATTCGCCGTGTCCAATTCAAGTTTGCCTTAGTCCCAGGTACGTTGAAGCGGTATTTGCGTGCCAGTAGATCGGTGATCATGACGATGGCAAGCCATGCCTCGCTTCCGAAAAGCGCTCCCATGATCGCAGGGTAAAAGTCTTTTTCAAAATCGACTCGCTCGATTCCTGGATCGAACCCAGCGAAGGCGGCGATTTTTGCCAAATCGAATCGTGATTGTTCCGATGTCGCCGTCTGGTGCTCAAAAGCGTCTTCCCACAAAGCGCGGATCGGTTTGTGATCGTGCGTTGTATAAGTCGCAACGGAAAGCCGCTCGTATTCGTTCCCGGGCGTGACTTGTTCACCACGAACCTCCCATTGCGGGATTTTAAATCCCGCGATCCCGAGCGCGCGCAGATTTGG
>DASSFL010000090.1:0-2611 GCA_035694525.1 Candidatus Udaeobacter sp.
CCGACGCTCCATGTCGCCACTCTTTTCGGCACTGCGCTCGTCATGACTGCGGTGTCATTGGTTGCCTGCCTCGTCCCCGCGCGACGGGCCTCACGGGTTGATCCCATGATTGCCCTGCGCACCGAATGAATTCGTCAATACTCCGAAGCTGGCTTGTGAAGGGAGCGCAATGATCGCGGATTTAAAATTTGCGCTGCGCCAACTCGGCAAATCGCCGGGGTTTACTTGTGTCGTGGTATTGACGCTTGCACTCGGGATTGGTGCCAACACCGCGGTGTTCAGCGTACTCAACGCAGTGTTATTGCGGCCGCTGCCGTTCAATCAGCCGCAAAATCTTGTCGCGATGGGCGAATACGATACCCGCGAAAAAGCCGATCCGGGAACGGATATCAGTTCGATCTCGTACCTCGATTATGTTGACTGGCGTAACCAAAACAAGGTTTTCGAACGGATCGCGGTTTACACAAACCAAGGCGTGAGCACGCTCACAGATGGAAACGGAGCGCTGCATGTTCAAGGCGAATCAGTATCGGCCGATTTGTTTCCATTGCTCGGAGTTCCACCGGCTCTTGGCCGTACGTTTTTGCCTAACGAAGATAATCCAGGAAATCATGTGGTCATTTTGAGCCATGCGTTGTGGCAACGCCGGTTTGGAGCGGATCGCAATGTTGTCGGCAAAACCGTTACGCTCGACGGTCAGCAATTCGAGGTAATCGGCGTGATGCCCCCACGGTTTACTTTTCCGATTGCTGCGGTTTCGGCGGAACTTTGGATCTCGATGTCGAGTTTGCGCGAATCGAAGGATGGCTCGCCGCCGATGACAGAGCAGCGGGACAACGACTTTTTCGAGTGCATCGCGCGATTGAAACCGAACGTCTCGATCCAGCAAGCGCAGGCGAACGTCGACAGCATTACCGCGAGCTGGCATCAACAATATCCGGACTCAAAGCTGCACACTGGCGCGAAAGTCATTCCACAGATCAGCGCAATGATTGGCAGCACACATTCGGCGTTGCTGATGTTATGCGCGATGGCCGGCTGCGTGCTGCTTATCGCTTGTCTCAACGTCGCGAACCTTTTGCTGGCACGGTCGCTTTCGCGCAATCGAGAGTTAAGCATCCGCGCCGCCCTCGGCGCCGGCCGCTGGCGTATTATTAAACAATTGCTTGCCGAAAGTACGTTACTCGGACTGCTCGGCGGTCTCGCCGGATTGGTGATTGCAATCTGGGGCATTGATTCGCTGAAAGCATTTCTGCCGAGTATTCCGCGCATTGACGAAATTTCGCCGGATCCTCTGGTTCTTGTCGTTACGGCCATCGCCAGTGTTGGAGTTGGAATCGTTTCGGGTTTGTTTCCGGCGTGGCGCGCATCGCGTTCGAACCTTGCGGTGTCGCTGAATGAAGCTCCGCGCGGCGCAAGCGAAAGCGCGAGCGCTCATCGCACCCGCGCTGCGCTCGTCGTAGTCGAGATCGTCCTCGCGCTGGTCCTGCTCGCGAGCGCGGGGTTGCTGGTCGAAAGTTTTATTCGTCTGCAAAGAGTTCCTGGCGGGTTCGATGTAACGAATGTGATGACGGCACGCGTGGCGTTGCCCCAAACAAATTACGGCAAGCCGGAACAAGCGGCCGCTTTTTACAAAAAACTACTGGAACGGCTTTCGAGTGAGCCGGGAATGCAGTCAGTTGCCGCGGCGTGGTGGATTCCTCTCAGCGGCAGTGAAATCGGTTTCACTTTCAACTTCGACGCTCATCCAGTGTCGAAAAGTCAGCAGCCGACGGCACAATTTAACACCGTGACGGCTGATTATTTCAAAGCTATGGGAGTCCCCTTGCTCAAAGGTCGCTGGTTCACCGAGCGGGATGACAGAAATGCGCCAGCGGTAGCAATTGTGACGGAGGCTTTTGCGAAGCAGTTTTTCCCCGGCGAAGATGCCATCGGCAAACGAATCATTCCTGACGGCTCGGTCGAGCCTGGCAAACCACCAGTTCGTGAAATCGTAGGAGTGGTCGGCAATATGCACCTGGTCAGTCTTAAGATTTCGCCCAAGCCGCAGATTTATGTTCCATATCCGCAATTCGCCATTCAATCGCTGTCGATCTTCATGCGGACGCAAGTTGACCCGGGTTCGGTAACTACCGCTCTGCGTCGTGCCGTGGGCGAGATCGACAAGGAGGTGCCGGTTTACCGGCCGCGCTTGCTTGCCGATTACCGCTCACAATCCATCGCACAGCCGCGTTTGAACGCGATGCTGGTGGGTTTGTTCGCGCTCATTGCACTCCTTCTGGCAGCGGCGGGAATTTTTGGAGTCATGAGCTACTCGGTCACGCAGCGGACGCAGGAGATCGGAATTCGCCTGGCTCTCGGCGCGCAACGTTACGACGTGCTGCGTCTCATCATCGGCCAGGGTATGCGCTTCGTTGGCATCGGCGTGCTGGTCGGCTTAATCGGCGTGTTCGCCTGCTCTCGTCTCTTGCAAAGTCTTCTTTTCGGCGTCGGCACGACTGATCTGAGGACTATGTTCATCGCAACTGTGACCTTGGCAGCAACCGCATTATGCGCCTGCTATATTCCGGCGCGACGCGCCATGCGCGTCGATCCGATGCAGGCACTGCGC
>DASSFL010000091.1:0-1452 GCA_035694525.1 Candidatus Udaeobacter sp.
CCCGAATCCGGCGACACATACGGTTTCACGCCGATCACGAGCAGCAACGCGGCGCCAATCACCACCAGAATTCCAATGCCCGACAGCGGGCTGTTGGAAGAACCAATCAGACCCGCCATGTATCCGCAGACTGCCGAGACAAAGAAGCTCATCAACACGACGTACGCCACGCCGCCGATAGTGAGCGTGGCCACCTGCGCGCCGAGGCCGCTCTCATTGCCGAAATAAGCGAGGATCCAGCCAATCGGCAGCATGCACACCAGTGTGACGAGACCAACGATACCGATTGGGATGTCGCGCTCGGTGATTGGCAGCGTGTCGGCCTTGCCAGCCTTACGTGCGCGCGAAGCAGCCATCGCGCTGGCGAGACCACTCGCAACCGGCTTTACCAGTTTTAGCAATGTCCAGATCGCCGACACGCCGATCGCACCGGCGCCGACGAAACGCACTTTGCGGCTCCAGGTACTTTGTGCCAGCGCGCCGGCGGCCGTCGTTACATCCTGCGCGAGAGCGGAGTAATGCGGCACGCCCCAGCCCCAGCCGATCACTGCGCCCATGAGCATCGCAATACCAACTGAGAGACCAACCAAGTGGCCGATCGCGAGCAGCAAGAAGGACAACGAGAAATCAAACCCGCTCACCGCCCCCTTGCGGCCGATTCGGAAGGTCTGCGCGACGTCGGCGGCGAACATTTGCGTGGCAACGATGACTGCAAACACAGCCGCAACGATCGATCCCCATAACACGGCCAACAGACCTGCGCGTCCATGTTCGATGTCCGAAGCGTTCTTAGCATCGCCTCCACTGCCGACCTTCAGTACTTCGGCGCAGGCAACGCCCTCGGGGTACGGCAGGTCCGAGCCAGTCACTAACGCACGACGCAGCGGAATTGAGTACATCACGCCCAGAATCCCACCCAGTGCGCAGATCGCGAAAGAGATCCAGAATGGAAAACCGGTCCACCAGCCGATCATAATCAGACCCGGCAGCACGAAGATAATCGATGACAGCGTGCCAGCGGCGGACGCTACCGTTTGCACGATGTTGTTTTCCTGAACGGTCGCATCGCGGAAACTCCGGAGGATCGCCATCGAAATCACCGCAGCTGGAATTGAAGTCGAAAACGTGAGACCGGCCTTGAGACCGCAATACACATTGGCCGCGGTCAATACCAACGTGAGGACGACACCTATAATTATCCCGCGGATGGTAAGTTCGACGCGCACAGAAAGCGGAGAATAGTCTGGAGTCGCGGAATCGGTCAAGATGCATGCCCCCACGTGCGGGAATGCGGTCCGCGGATCAGAACATCTCTACAGGCGAGCGTTGAACGCTTTGAGGAGTCGTTTGCCTGGCGCGTTCTTCTCCCAGAACAGCAAGACGCAGGTCCCAAATCTCGTCGTCGATCTTGCGGAAAGCTGCTTCGGAAAATTCGTCAGGTGGTGTAAGTCT
>DASSFL010000092.1:0-1110 GCA_035694525.1 Candidatus Udaeobacter sp.
GGCATCGCTTGCGCAATGGGCTGCAATACTTCCCCTCCGGCTTTTCGCGTCGCCAACTTCGCATCCTTGGGAAAGTCAGGAATTTTCGAGAACAGATCGGCGGGGACTTTGCGCTCCAGTCCGTCATCGAGCATTTTCGCTTTATCAGGATTTTTCGTGCGCCATGCGTTGTAGGTCTGTTCCCACTTGTCGTAGTCGGCGAGGAGCTTCTTTTTGTGTTCGGCAAAATAGTCGTACACCTGTTGCGAGACGAAATAATGTTCGTCTGGCAATCCGAGCGCTTTGCGCGCCGCATCAACGTATTTTGCGCCGGCTTCCCCGTGCGCTTTATACGTCCCCGCCACTTCCGGGATCCCTTTGCCGATGAGCGTGTGCGCGATGATGAATTGTGGTTTCCCGTTGTTGCGCCTCTTTGCTACGTTCAACGCGTCGAGAAACTGTTGCATGTCGTGGCCGTCGATTTCCTGAACGTCGAAGCCGTATGCCTCCATGCGTTTGCCGGTATCTTCGCTCTGCGTTTCCTTCGCGGCCGCGTCGAGCGTGACGCCATTTGAGTCGTAGATGTAGATCAAATTATCAAGGCCCCAGTGACCGGCGAGCGCGCACGACTCGGAAGCGACGCCTTCCTGCATGTCGCCGTCGCCGCACAAACAGATCACGTGCTGATCGAAAATCTTGTGCTCATCAGTATTGAAACGCGCAGCAGCCATTTTTGTCGCCACGGAAATGCCCACCGAGTTGCCGATTCCCTGCCCCAGCGGTCCCGTTGTGCATTCCACACCGGGCGTCTCGCCGAATTCAGGGTGCCCCGGCGTCTTGGAATGCAGTTGCCGGAATCGTTTGATTTCCGACATCGGCAAGTCGTAGCCGCTCATGTGCAGCCATGCGTACAAGAACATGCTGCCGTGCCCAGCCGAAAGGACGAAGATATCGCGATTGATCCAGCGGGGTTTGTCCGGATTGTATCTTAACGCATAACCAAAGAGCACAGCGCCCATCTCGGCGCAGCCGAGTGGAAGCCCAAGGTGACCAGATTTCGAAGCTTCTACAGCGTCCATGCATAAACCACGTGCCTGGTCCGCTGCTTCAGAGAGAATTTTGATATTTAGA
>DASSFL010000093.1:0-22984 GCA_035694525.1 Candidatus Udaeobacter sp.
GGCGACATTATTCGGACCGTCGTTGTCGCGCCGACTCTGCAAAATGTGATTGTCCTGGGAATAATCGTTCTAATCCGCACGTTCCTGAGTTTGTCATTGCAATTGGAAATTGAAGGAAAATTGCCATGGCGGCGCGAAGCTGCGCGCCAAAATCAGAATTGACCCGCTAATTTACGCCCGCTTCAAAGTCGGTCCCTGAGCCACGAGCACTGACTCGCGATCTACATGAGCAATCACGCCACGACAACGTAGGCGATCGCAACCTTGTAAACGTTGCGCCGCTTGAGCTCGATCAGGAATTTCTTCGGGTTCACAACGGGATCCCCGTACGCCGCACGAGGTCGGTGAACCGCGGATCGCTGCGGATTGTGTCCCACACCGGGTCGTCTTTATAAAAAACTCCGATCGCTCCCGTTGCCAAGCCGCGTTCCAGCCATGAAAGCGCCATCTCCTTCTCGTGCAAGGTGGCATAGATTTTGGCTATTAAATGTGCCTCGCTCAAACCCGCGCCTGATATCCCTTCCAAGTCCTTGATGATCTGGAGGGCTTCTGCGCGCTTCCCTTGCGCCGCGTAAATCATTCCCGTATCGTAAATCAAAATCGGGTCACTTTTCCTCTCTCGTTTGGCCTTTTCCAATTCCGCCAGCGTTTCGTTGAACAACTTGTTTTGGATGTACACTCCTATCTCCCATGTCGTGGTAAAAGATGGGCCTAGCTCATTGGCCTGGCGCAGCAACTCGAGAGCTCTGGGATAATCTCGCTTGAGATGGTAAGGCATAGCGGCTTGGCGTGCGATAATTGGTGAAAGCGGATCGAGTTCGCGAGCTTTCAACATTTCCTCTAGGCTTTCATCGAGACGCCCCTGCCGCACGAGCGAAAATCCCAAATAGCTATGGGCTAATGCCAAGCTCGGGCTGAGCTCGATGGCACGGCGCAGTTCTCGATCACCCAATTGGAAATTGGATGGCGCGAATGCGATGTTGGCTAGAGCTAGTGCTGCGTGAGCTTCGGCCAGGTTCTCATCAAGCGCTACGGCTTCGCGCGCCGCCTTTTCGGTTTTGCGCGTACCGTCAATGGGCGCAATGTAGCCGTAAGCGCCAAGATTCGCATAGGCGTCAGCAAAGCCCGCGTAGGCGAGCGCATAGTTGCGATCTTCCTCTATTGCCCTGTCGTAGTAGCTTATGGCGGCAAGCAGATCTTCGCGGGTGCGACGTTGGGCAGACGAAAGTCCCTGCATGTAATACTGGAAAGCTTTAAGGTTCTCCGTTGGGCGCTTGGCAAGCTGCTGACGCTCGGCGCCGCTCAACTTCAAGCGCAACTTCTCGGAGATCTGTTTCGCAATCTCTTCCTGCACCGCGAATACGTCGGCGACCTTGCGATTGTATTGTTGTCCCCACACTTCCGTTCCATCTGAAACATTCACCAGTTCTGTTCGAATCGTCAGGTTGTCGCCTTGCTGCAGCAGTCTGCCCAGTACCACGGCCCCCACGCCGAGGTCGTGTCCAACCTTTCGCGGATCGACCTCTTTGCCCTTGTATTGAAAGACCGTGCTGCGCGCCATCACCTTTAGTTGTGACAGCTGCGAAAGGCTGTGAATGATGCTTTCAGTTATGCCGTCAGATAGGTAATCGATGTCTGGATCACGGTTTTGATTGTCGAAAGGCAGCACGGCAACACTTTTCTCGAGCACCGCCGGATTCGAAACAGATTCGACGGCGGCCGGATGCGTACGCATAGAATGAAAGATGAAGGATGCAGACGCGCCGAGAATTAGGATAACGGTGGATGCGATGGCGAAGCGGATGCGGCGCATATTGCCTGCCTGCCCGGAGCAACCCCGCAGTCTCGTTGCCAGATCGTGTACGCCAGGCCGTCCCGCCGGCTCCAGTGCGAGCATCGATTTAAGCAGCGACCTTAGAGGAGGCGGAACATGTGCTGCCTTTAGTTGTTCGGTGGGAAGTGCGGCCAACTTTTGAGCGCGGCGAATTTCCTCAATGTTCCGACCGGCAAATGGCGTTTTCCCGGTGAGCGCAAACCAGAGCGTGGCGCCTAACGAGTAGATGTCGGAACGGACATCGACCGGACCGCTTTCGAATTGCTCAGGGCTCGCGAAATTCGGTGTGCCGACGAATTCACCGTGGGTGATGTCCATCTCTGCTCCGGCATCCGCGACCGCCTTGGCCAAACCGAAATCGATGATTTTTACGGTAGGGGCGGCGCGCTGCGCGTTCCGGACGTCTCCGCGGGGCGTGCCTGCGTACTCGCCCTCTTCCGGATTCTTAAGCATGATGTTGCCAGGCTTGAGGTCACGATGGATCAAACCTTGAGCCGCGGCAGCGATCAGCGCCTGCGCGATTTGAGTCGCAATTTCCACAACCAGCTTTGGGTTCAGCGGACCGTGTCTTCGCACACGAGTCTCTAACGTTTCGCCCTCGACCAACTCCATTGCGTAAAAGCAGCGGCTCCCATCAGATGAAGCGCCAAACTGATAAACGGCAGCCACATTCGGATGCCGCAGTGCAGCCGCGGACCGAGCTTCGCGCAAAAAACGTTCACGCGCATTTTGTGAGTCCCGATGGGTCCAGATCGTTGGCGTGTCGATTACTTTCAGAGCGACTCTGCGACGCAGAACCTTGTCCCTGGCTAGATAGGTCACTCCCATGCCACCGCGACCGAGTTCCCAGTAAAAGCCGTCTGGGCGTTGCTCTACTTCGAAGTCGCCGAAGACTAACGAGGGAAGCTGCTTGGTTTCGACGACTGATTTGTCCAAGGCGGTCCTGAGGAAACAAGCTACACAGTCGCCCTTTGCGTCCAACGGCGCGCCGCATGTCCAGCAAACCGTGGTGGCTGATGCTGGTGATGTTGCCATGGCACGTGTTTCTTAATTTTCCGTTAACACACGGAGTAACACGTGCAGCTCTTCCTGTGCTTGTGCTTCGGTCTCCACTGTTCGGCGCACCTCCGCGTGCAACACTTCCCGATAACGCGCTCGGAGGCGAGCGACGTGGCTGCGAAGTGTTGATTCAGTCATCCCCAGATTAACCGCAAGCTGGGCATAAGGCGGTGGCGGGCCAGCGCCACCGCCAAGAAAAGCCCTCAATTCCTTGAAGAGCTTCTCCTTGGATTCACCTTTGTAATCTGCCGCGAGCCGTTCCAGTCCAGCGGTGACCAACGCAGCGGCCCAGCTGCGATCAAAGAGCCGATCTTCACTACTGGTCGAACTATGAGTCTGGAAAAGCGACTCCGCATTTTCGATCTGTTCTTCATGCAGAGGAAGAAAATCTTGTCCGCCGCCACGTTTGAGCGTCCGTTCGCGCTCGGAAGCGTGTGCAAGAAAATTTTTCAGGGAAGCAAGCAAGAACGAACGGAACCTGCCCTTCTGCCGATCGACGCGAGCGTATATTTTGTGTTCGATCAGGTACGCGAAAAAGCTCTGCGTGAGATCCTGCGCATCATGTACCGTATGGCCGCGACTGCGCACGAAACTGTAAAGCGGCGCCCAATATATTTGGCAAAGCTCCGTTAGCGCGGCTTGCGCAACTTCCGGTTCTGCTTCGCTTGTGCCCGACGCCAGAACCACGCTCCATTGAGTCGAAGGAAAAAAATCACTCTGGCGACACTCGTTCTCTGCCAGCGTCTTCACGTCAGCAGTTTCTATCAAGACCGCAAGAAGAAAAGCAAGTCGCCAGAAAAATTCAGATTCCGTGCAACGCGCGCTCCAGAATCCGTTTGTAAAGGGAAAGCCAACTAACAAAAAGAAAGGAAGAAGATGACTTTGCTAACTGAACTCAAAGACAAAATAGCAACCCTTGCGCGGCTGCTGACTGCCGCAATGATTTCGATGTTACTGCTGGGTATCCTTGTTCCCAGTGGCTCCGGCGGCACGAACGATGGCGTCCCGAATTTCAGCAATATGCCCTTTGTTTGCCCGCGGCCTACGATTATTACATTCGATGCTCCGGGCGGGGGTACAGGTCCCGGCCAAGGCACAATCACGTTTGCCATCAATCCAGCGGGGACGATCTCGGGACGCTACGCTGACGCGGGCAATGCGATTCACGGTTTCGTGCGCACGCGGGACGGCGCAATCGTCACGTTCGACGCTCCGGGCGCGGGCACAGGCCCAAGACAGGGCACTCGGCCTTTCAGCATCAACCCGGCAGGCGTGAGCGCGGGCTACTACAACGACGCGAGCAACGTGTTTCACGGTTTCCTGCGCAGCCGGCACGGTGTCATCACTATCTTCAACATTCCGGGTGCGGGCACAGGTCCCGGCCAGGGTACCTTCGCTGGCAACATTAACCCAGCGGAGGTCATCGCTGGGCGCTACGTTGACGCGAGCGATGTGGCTCACGGCTTCCTGCGCGCTCCGGACGGCACCATCACTACGTTTGATGCTCCGAACGCCGGCACAGGGCCCACCCAGGGCACCTTTGTTTTTACCGGCTATTGCCTCAACCCAGCCGGGGCAATTGCGGGGGCTTCGCTTGACTCAAACGATGTGTATCACGGCTTCCTGCGCACGCCGGACGGGACGATCACCACGTTCGACGTTCCGGGCGCTGGCACAGGCCCATTGCAAGGCACACTACCCCTCGGGATTAACCAGGCCGGAACGATTGAGGGAGACTACATTGACTCGAGTGATGTAAATCATGGGTTCGTGCGTGCCTCAGACGGCACGATCACTACGTTCGACATTCCGGGCGCGGGCGCAGGCCCGTTTCAGGGCACCTCACCCCAAGGCATCAACGCATCAGGGGCGGTAACGGGAGAGTACGTGGACGCGAGCGACGTCAACCATGGTTTCGTACGTAATAGGTACGGCGCTATCACCACGTTCGATGTTCCGGGCGCAGGAACAGGCCCTGGCCAAGGCACTATCCCTCTTTCCAACAATCCGGCCGATGCGATCACCGGATACTATATTGACACGAGCGATGTGACTCACGGTTTCCTGCGGACCCCGTAAGCAGCTCTGGCGCAAGACGCATAGGCCCGGCGGCACGCGGATGGCGGCGCGACGTGGCGCGCCAACCTCAGGATTGACTCAGCTAATTGGCCTTTAGCGTTGAACTTGCCGTACACGCATCTTGGCTGGGAAGGGAGCCTCTATATGAGCAGCATCCGGCTTCCCGCACACAACGGCAGCCCAACACGCCAATACAAGCACCGGTCACGGGAGCGAGAAGGTAAATCCACAGGTACTGGAAATGGCCCGATATCACGGCTGGTCCGAGCGATCGAGCCGGATTCATCGACGCGCCACAAATCGGACCTGCAAACATCGCTTCGAGCCCAATCACAGCGCCAACGACGATCCCGGCCGTGATGCCTTTCTCAGCCGCGCCAGTCGAGACTCCGAGGATCACAAACATCAAAATCGCAGTCAAAATCAGCTCGAGGACAAATGACTGGATTGCTGATCCGGCGGGAACTGTCGTGCCCAACATCTCGTTTTGCGGAAAGAGAAATCGCAATATGCCACTAGCTACCAACGCTCCACCGCACTGACTGGCGATATATGGCACAGCTCGACGAAGTGGAAAGCGCCGTGCTGCAAAAAATCCAAGACTGACAGCAGGATTCAGGTGCGCACCGGAAATGTCACCGACCGTGTAAATCATTGCGAGCACGACCAGACCAAAGGTCAGCGCAACGCCAACATGCGTGACTGCACCGCCAGTCGTTTGGTCAATCACAATCGCGCCTGTCCCAGCGAAGACGAGAGCGAACGTCCCGATGAATTCCGCCGCAAGGCTCTTCACACTTTGCTCGCAACGCAATGTTCTTCGCAGAACGAATCGATCTCGGCACGAATCTCATCGCGAACGCGACGTGTTCTCTCCAGCCGCTCTTCGTACGTGCCGGTGAATTTAGCAGGATCATCAAACGACCAATGTAGTCGCTTAGTTACACCCGCAAAAATCGGGCATCCCTGTGCTTCCGACTCGCTGCACACTGTAATCGCATACGCGAATATGTGACGCGCCGACGTCCAAACATCGAAGACCGATTGCGTTTTGTTATTGGAAATGTCGATTCCTAGTTCTCCTAACGCGTCTACAGCCAAAGGATTGAGCGCGCCAGGTTCCAGCCCAGCGCTATGCGCTTCGAAGTAATCACCACACACGTCATTGAGCAACGCTGCCGCGATTTGGCTGCGCGCACTGTTCTGCGCACAAATGAAGAGGACCTTGTTTTTCATGATCTTGTTATTCGTCTTTCGTTGGTTGAGGAAACGGCTGCCGGCTCGCAACAGTTTTCGCGTAGCCGAGTAAGTTTCCTTAAATCGCGCGCAAACATCGGGTCCGAGTGTACGCAGTCTTGTAGACACTTGAAGTTTGTTTCCAGCTCGTGCGAGCGCTTCTTGGGCAACGCATAGACCATCCAATTTCGGTCGCGCGTTGCAACAACCATTCCGCGGTTTCGAAGATAGCTTAGGTGTTTCGAGATTTTCACCTGTGGCTCAGCAAGAATGTCCTGAAAATGACAGACGCAGAGCGGTGATTTTGTAAGAAGATGGAGAATGCGCAATCGCGTGCGATCGCAAAGACATTGGTAAATTTGGATCAGGTCCATATCGCTTAACAACAAGCCGCCGACGCGGCACAACAACCAGCAGCTGTCTCGCTCTCGCGACGCTCTCGCGCCCGACATTGGGTCCGGCCATGTTGCAAGATTAGGTTCAGGTGCTCGCGATCCGGTCTGGCTTCGGCAATTGGATACTGCGCTACGACGCAGCAGTCGTATTCCACATCTACATCCAGGTCTGCACTCGGAATTACGCGATTTCCCAGCTCCAGTATTTTCGCAAAGCGATCTGCCCGAAGCCGATGATCGGTGTCATTGCCGATGTGCGTTTGCAGTACAACTTTTTTTTCTTTTCCGGTTTGTCCGCCACAATCGATGAAGTTTCTGACCACATGTCCAACTTCAGTCACATGAGCGTGCGCCGGGATGTGATCGCCATCCGGCAATACAAATCGCGGAAACAGCGTCGGATTCGCCTTGAGCGCATTCTTCAAATCATGGAGCGTCATGCGAATCTATATACCTGTTTAGGCATATAGACAACCGACAATTATTGCTGCGAATGAGCTTGAAGAATATCGAACCATTCAGGCCGCTGGCGAAGTTATTCTTCCAAAAAGGCCGAGGCACAGCCAATGGCGCCTCGTTTAACGAAATAGTTAAAAAAAGGAGGCGTTAAATGAAGAAGCTACTGCGTTCAACCTTTGGAACGCTCGTGGTGGCAGCTTTTTTGGCAGTGGCGCCACCGATGTATGCCCGTGGAGGACATGGCGGGGGACATGGGGGCCACCGCGGTGGGCATGGCGGGCACGGCGTCAAACAGGCCAAGGCCGCTCATGTTAAGGGCAAACACGGCGCCTTTCGTGTTCGCGGTGGGCGTGGCCGCCAATTTGTCGGGCCTGCGCGCGGCCGCGCGCGTTATGCAGGGCGCGGGTATTACCAAACTCGCGGCGATCGCTGGGGAAGCTGGGGAGGTTACTACGGATATCCGTACTATGGATATTCCCGCTATAGTCTAGGCTATTACGGCTTGGGCTACGGCTATCCGTATTACGGTTCTTACGGTTACCGCTCCGGTTCGTACTATGATCCATATTACGGATACTATCCTTGGGGATATTATCCTTACCGCTACGGATACTGGCCGTCCGTGAATTTCAGCTTCGGGTTCTATGGCTACTGATCCACTTCACCACTGACGTAAGTCGGGCTGCAGAGCACTAGCGGCCCGTTTCTATTTCAAAGTACTGCGCAATACGACTTTACTTTGGACGCGCTGGATTCGGTCAGAATATGTGCAACGAAAACCCTCGCCGGATTTCTCCGACGAGGGTCCCGTTAACTTTAGTTTGAGCGACTACTTCTTACAGCACTTGCCAGGGCAACATTTAGGGTTGCCCTTGCAGCAATCAGCCGCCAACGACGTTGCCGGCGTCGTGCCGATAAATGCCGCTAAAGTAGCGATCAGAAGAAGATATTTCATCAAATCCTCCTTTTGAGTTTCGTTGAGGAACTCGGCCACGATTCACTCGCGCCGAGCCGCTGCTTAGGAGAACGCGCCCCGCGGCGGGGGGACTGGCGGACGCTCAGCGCGCGTCGTTACGCGTTCGTCACTAACGCGAACTGTTCCAATTAAAAGCATACTCGCAGAGAATGCTGTCGCTCTCGCAAAATAAAGTGTGCAACATGCCGATTGGGTCGCGCAGCACGAACCCCCAAGTGTTGAACTTGTCTCGCCAATCGGCATCGGACAACTGTGGCATCGACCTGTGTTCATAGTCGCACAGCAAACTGAGGCGTGCGAATCCTCCAGGGACATTCGAGCCGGCACAATCGGTGTGAAAGCCCCGATGCTTAATGCGAGCGCGGCCAGGAACAATCGTGCTGGCAGTTTCATCGCCTGTAGTTTATCACCTGTCAGGACTTTCCAAAGGATATTCTCGATCTGCTCCCGAGAGACCCGCAACAGTCGACTTTAGGAAATCCTTTGCAAAGATTCTGAAAACCTAAAAATATGATCGTTATTAACTTCCACAGCTAATTAGGAGAGAACCATGAAAACTGAGAATTTAGAGTCTTTAGCAAAAAAACTGGTTGCGCCGGGAAAGGGAATCCTGGCAGCCGATGAAAGCTCGGGGACGATCGAGAAGCGATTGAAGAGCATCAGCGTTCCTTCGACGGAAGAAAACCGGCGCGAATACCGTGAAATCTTATTTACTACGAAAGGCGCAGGCGAATTTATCAGCGGGGTTATTCTTTTCGACGAAACGATCCGGCAGAAGGCTCGGGACGGGCGCACCTTCGTAAAGGCGCTGGAAGAGCAGGGGATCATCCCCGGGATCAAGGTAGATGAGGGCGCCAAAGCAATGGCGAATTTTCCGGGCGAGAAAATTACTGAGGGCCTGGATGGTTTGCGCGAGCGATTGGCTGAATATCGACAATTGGGAGCACGGTTCGCAAAATGGCGGGCGGTAATCGCGATTGGCGACAACATCCCCACGCGCACGTGCATTGACGCGAACGCGGAAGCCTTGGCGCGATACGCAGCGCTTTGTCAGGAAGGAGATTTAGTGCCGATCGTCGAACCGGAAGTGCTTATGGATGGGACGCACACGATTGAACGTTATTTCGAGGTCACACAGCAAACACTGGAAAGCGTCTTTCACGCTTTGTACGAGCACCGCGTTTCGCTTGAAGGGATGCTGCTGAAACCGAATATGGTTCTTTCAGGTAAAGATTGTGCGCAACAAGCTTCGGTACAGGAAGTCGCGAAGGCTACTGTCAGCTGCTTGAAACGCGTGGTTCCCGCCGCTGTCCCCGGTATTGTGTTTCTCTCGGGCGGACAAACCGATCAGCAAGCCACGGAGCATCTCAATGCGATGAATCAATTCAATGACTTGCCCTGGCAGTTGAGCTTCTCTTATGGGCGCGCGTTACAAGCTCCCGTGCTTAAAGCCTGGAAGGGCGATCAGGCTAATGTGGCCAAGGCGCAACAAGCGTTCCATCACAGGGCGTGGTGTAATAGCAAAGCGCGCTACGGTAAATACACCGAAGACATGGAAACCGCGAAGGCGGCGTAGGGTCGACGGGTCACCTCGCACAGGTGCAGCGTTTGCCCACGGAACTGACTCGCTGTGTTGGTGAAGCAAGCAATGAACGCCTCGACACAGCGAGGCGGCGACAACGACTCTATGCACACAGCGCTTGGAGTAGCCGCTCTGGCCAACCGATTTAGACTTCTCAAATGATCTACACCTGTCCCATGCATCCGGAGATCGAGCAGGATCATCCGGGAGCATGCCCGAAATGCGGGATGACGCTGGAGCCGAAGACCCTCGGGGGAGAGGAACACGAGCACGGGGAAACGCGATCGTTATCGCGAAAATTCTGGATCGCGCTGGTTCTTACCATTCCGGTTTTAGTCCTGGCAATGGGCCATGCCATTCCCCGCCTGGAGATTGATTCAATTGTCCCAAAGCGAATCGAAAAATGGATTGAGTTTGCCCTAACAACACCAGTGGTCCTTTGGGCGGGCGGCTTTTTCTTCACGCGCGCTTGGCAGTCGATTGTCAATCGCAGCCTCAACATGTTCACCCTCATCGCCGTGGGTGTTGGCGCCGCCTATTTCTACAGCTCCGTTGCGGTAATCCTGCCAGGAATTTTCCCCGCGTCTTTCCAGCGCCGCGGAGAAATCGATCTTTATTTTGAAACAGCTGCGGTGATTACGACCTTGATCCTGCTGGGGCAACTGATCGAGGCGAAAGCGCGGAGCCGCACCGGCCATGCGATCAAGGCGCTGCTCGGTCTCGCGGCAAAAACTGCGCACCGAGTTCGAGATGGCCAGGAAGAGGAAATCGCCGTGAACGAAATTCAGAAAGGCGACGTGCTGCGCGTGCGCCCGGGCGAGAAAGTGCCCATCGACGGTGTGATCATCGATGGCAAAAGTAACGTCGACGAATCGATGATCACTGGCGAACCAATGCCGGTGGCCAAACAGGCCGGCGAGACAGTGATTGGCGCAACGGTGAATCAAACCGGCTCATTTTTGATGCGCGCAGAGCGTATCGGTTCAGAGACCCTACTCGCGCAAATCGTGCAGATGGTGGCCGACGCACAGCGCAGCCGGGCCCCTATTCAAAAACTCGCCGACACGGTGTCCGGTTATTTTGTTCCCGCAGTGATCGGCGTTGCGATCATTACCTTTGTTGTTTGGTCGATCGTCGGACCTCCGCCCGCGATGGCGTATGCACTGGTGAACGCCGTCTCAGTCCTAATGATTGCCTGCCCGTGCGCGCTCGGACTGGCCACGCCGATGTCGATCATGGTCGGCGTCGGACGTGCTGCCCAAGCCGGAATCCTGGTAAAAAACGCGCAGGCCATCGAGGTCACCGAAAAAGTCACGCACTTGGTCACAGACAAAACAGGCACGTTAACAGCCGGTAAACCGGAGGTGGTCAGCCGGATCGTCGCAAACATCGTGAGTGAACGCGATCTTTTGCAGATTGCCGCATCGGTGGAATCCCAGAGCGAGCATCCTCTTGCGCGGGCGATCGTAGAAAGCGCAAAACAGGAAAAAATTGAATTGCGCGACGTGACCGATTTTCAGTCCGTCACTGGTGGCGGCGTATCGGGAAAAGTCGAGGGCAAAGCGATCCTCGTTGGAAAAGAAAAATTCCTGACCGATTCGAATGTCAGATTCCCTGAGGAGCTGACGAAAGAGGCTCGTCGCTTACAGGAAAAAGCAGAAACCACAGTCTGGCTCGCGGTAAATGGAGATGCCGCTGGCGTTCTGGGTATCGCGGACCCAATCAAGCCGACAACCAAAGAGGCCGTCCGTGAACTTCAGGCAATGGATCTGAAGATCATCATGTGCACAGGCGACAACCTGCGGACAGCTGAATCTGTTGCGCGCGAACTGGGCATCGATGAGTTCAAGGCTGAAGTAATGCCGGATGAAAAGATCGAAATCGTTAAAGATCTTAAATCCAAAGGCGCGATTGTTGCCATGGCTGGGGACGGGATCAACGACGCGCCAGCACTTGCAGCGGCGGATGTCGGAATTGCGATGGGGACAGGCACCGACGTGGCGATCGAGAGCGCCGGCATCACCCTAGTGAAAGGCGACCTGATGGGAATCGTCAAAGCAATCCACGTCAGTCGCGCCGTGATGCGAAATATCCGTCAAAATTTGTTTTTCGCCTTTATCTACAACGCCTTGGGCGTACCCATTGCCGCTGGCGTGCTTTATCCGTTCTTTGGTTTGCTCCTGAGCCCGATGATCGCCGGTGCCGCGATGAGCTTCAGTTCAGTTTCGGTGATAGCCAACGCATTACGACTTCGCAACACCCCCCTGTAAACTGACGTGCTTTGGTTTGACACTTGCCATCACGGACTTTAAGAAATGAACTCAATGCGTTTCCCTGGCACACCGCGGCTGTTTGCGCTCACTGGCCTTATCGCCTTGTGTGCATTTGCAGGTGACGTCGTTGCCGATTCGATTGCTGATTTGCGAGGCGATCATTGTGTATGCGAGAGTTCGCAGTCGGATTCGCACCACGAGAAAACGCCATGCTCACATTGCTCATGCGCCGTGCATAACGGCACTGTATTAACTTCCACAGTCGCGGTGGACATTAGTGGCGCTTTCCGAGGGTTTGTTTTGTTTTCGATCGGTGAGCAATCCACACCGGATGGATTGCCCACCGCGATCGATCATCCGCCTCAGCTCGCCTAACCACTGAGCGCAGGCGCGGTGTGTCCGCGCACCCTGTTCGCTCAGGTTTGTTCGTCACCACGACGCAGACGCGTTGTGGGTCTCTCGCATTTTTTCCAACCAATGTTGATTTCCACACAAACCAAATTCGTTACGGCGAGTGCCATTCTGCTTGTTTCCTCGAGCGCGCTTGCCGAAACGCCGGAGGCGCTTGTCAAACAGGGGCTTCAGCGAAATCCAGAATTAAACTTTTTTATTGCGGAGATCGCCGTGGCGAAAGGAGCGGTGCGAACTGCCGGAACCGTTCGCAACCCAGAATTAAGCACCGAATTTGGCTACAAGAATACGCGAGAAAATTCACGCGGAGCTAGCGGCGATGGCGCGATACTGGCTCTCTCATTCAGCCAAACCTTCGAATATCCCGGTCGAATTGCGCTGCGTAAGGCGATTGCGAATCACGATCGCGTGGTTGCAGAACTACATCTCCAGCAGTTTCGGCTGACACTGGCCGCCCGTGTTCGCTCGCTGGCTTACGCAATGACGAGCGCTCGTAAGAGAACGAAAGCGGTGCAGGAAGTCGCCTCGCGGACCCAAGCGCTCATTGATTTGTTGAAGCAGCGGCCACTCGCGGGAATCGCTCCGCAATTGGAAGCGGAGATTATCAGCGCGAATTTGCTGAGTTTTCAGCGCCAGGAACGTGAATCGACATTAGCAGAGAAAACGCTTGCAGCAGAGTTGAATCAGTTGTGCGGGCGGTCTGCCAACGCAGCGCTAACGGTGGACGCGAGTCCAATCGTTTTCACCTCGCGCTCAGTACCGGGCCTGGTCGAGGCGGCCCGCTCAAATGCGTTCGACATTCGCATTCGACAGATCGAACTCGCTCAGCAGGGCTTCAAGGTCGCCTTGTCGAAGAATGAGCGGTTTCCGGCCATAGCCGTGGGGCCGTTCTATTCGCTGGAGAAGGCGGTCGACCGGGAACAGCGAGCGGGGCTCGGCATTTCGTTACCGCTGCCATTGTGGGACCGCAACGTTGGGAACATTGCGAGTAGTAAAGCGCGTCAACAACAAGCTGAGGCATCATTGGCTCTCACAGAGCGCGAAGTGGAAAGACGCGTGACGCAAACCGCCGCCGCGCTGGAAGCGAAGCGAGCCGAGATTGAAATGTGGAAGGCCGGCGCGATGGCGAAATTACGCGAGGCCTCAGAGTTGGCGGATCACAACTATCGCCTGGGTGCGGTTCCGCTAACGACTTACGTCGAGATTCAAAAGCAATATCTCGAAGCCATCAGTGCACTTGACGACGCACAGAAAGATGCGCTCGAAGCCGCACAGGCGCTGGAAATTTTGACCGGCCAAAAGCTGTACAGAGAAGAGCAGGAGCGATGATCGACAAAATTCTGGAGTTCTCTGTTCGCCAGCGAGCGCTCGTGCTGATGGGCGCTCTTGCGCTCCTTCTGGGCGGGCTTTGGTCGGCAACGAAACTGCCGATGGATGCAATTCCGGACATCACCGGAGTGCAGGTTCAAGTAAACACGACCGTGCCCGCGCTCGCTCCAGATGAAGTCGAAAAATTAGTCACGGTGCCGTTAGAGATGGCACTTGGCGGCGTGGCTGGTGTGACGGAAATGCGCTCGCTCTCACGCTTCGGCCTGTCACAAATTACGCTTCAGTTTACTGACAAGAGCGACATTTATCGGGCACGGCAACTCGTCACAGAGCGACTGCAAAGCGCAGCTGATTCGTTACCGCCCGGCCTTACGCCGAAGCTCATTCCAATTACGACCGGGCTTGGCGAGGTGTTTTACTACACGGTCGATTACGCACCGGGCGCATCGAACGCGCCCGGAACGCGCGAGGCTCAGCTCATGCAGCTGTGGGAGATACAGGAATATGTGATCAAACCGCAGCTGCGAACCGTGGCGGGTGTGGCCGAGGTCAACGCTTACGGAGGCTACGTTAAGCAAATCGTCGTGCAGCCGAATATCGCGAAGCTCCGCGATGCAGGATTAACCGTTAACGACCTTGCAAAAGTTGTCGGCGAAAACGTTGAGAACGCGGGCGGCGGCATCGTGAATGCTGGAAAGGAACAATTGGTGATTCGTGCGGTTGGTCGAGTTGCTTCGCCACAGGAAATTGCGGAGCTGCCGGTTAAATTCGCGGACGCAGTGATGCCGCTGCAGGTGAAAGATTTTGCTGAAGTTCAAATCGGTCACGCCTTTCGCACAGGCGCGGCGACGCACAGCGGGCAAGAGGCGGTACTTGGCGTGGCCATGATGCTGATGGGCGAGAACAGCCACGCGGTTGCCGAGCGTGTTGCCGAAAAGATTATAGAGATTCAGAAGCGCCTGCCGTCGGGTGTGGTCATAAGCCAGGAATACAACAGAAAGAACCTCGTGCATCGCACGATTCGTACCGTGGCAACGAACTTGTTCGAAGGCGCGTTGCTCGTCATCGCAGTGTTGCTTTTCCTACTTGGAAACTGGCGTGCTGCGTTCATCGTCGCAGCTGCGATTCCACTTGCACTTCTTTTTGCGATCATAGGCATGACGCGGTTCGGAATTTCGGGGAACCTGATGAGCCTGGGCGCCATCGATTTTGGGCTCATTATCGATGGCGCAGTCGTGATAGTCGAAAATGTGCTTCGGCAGCTTGGCGCGAAACAGCAACAGCTCGGCCGACGCCTGACCGCCGAAGAACGACTGCACACGGTTATCACCGCCAGCAAACAAGTCGGGACACCGATGTTCTTTGGTGTGCTGATCATCGCGATTGTTTATGTGCCGATTTTGGCACTGTCAGGAATCGAAGGAAAAATGTTTCACCCGATGGCGCTGACAGTGATGCTCGCCCTGGGCGGATCATTGGTGCTGGCGCTTACTTTGATGCCGGCGCTGTGCTCGTTCCTGCTAGGAGGCCGCATCGCTGAACGCGACAACTTGATTATCGGCCTGATCAAGAGGGTTTACGCGCCTACCCTTCGCCAATCATTGCGACTGCGCTGGGTGGTCGTGTTCGGTGCGGCTGCGTTGTTCGCATTGGCAATCTTCGTCTTCCGCAATCTCGGTGCCGATTTCATTCCCAAGCTCGATGAAGGAACGTTCACGATGATGGTTTATCGGACGGGCAGCATCAGCGTCGAGCAAAGCGTCGAAGACCAACGCAGGACAGAGGAAGAAATCCGGAAGCGTGTCCCCGAGATTACGCACGTGTTCTCGCGAATCGGCAGCGCCGAGATCGCCACCGATCCAATGCCGCCGAGCGATTGCGATTTTTACATCTACTACAAACCGCAAAGTGAATGGCGAAAGGTCGGCAATCGCCCCATCAGCAAGGAGGACCTTGCGAAAATCATCACCACCGAAGTCCAAGCGTTAAATCCCGGTGCTCGAGTGATGGTCGCGCAGCCAGTTGAAATGCGCTTCAACGAAATGCTCGAAGGCATTCGCGCAGACATTGCCGTCAAAATCTTCGGGAGCGACTACGACGTGCTGGAGCAACTCGGCTCCGAAGTGAAAGAAGTGCTCGAACAGATTCCAGGCACTCGCGAGGGCGAAGGCGAAGTTGAATATGAGACTACAGGACGCGCCCCGATGCTGGAAATCAGGGTCAAACGCGACCTGTTGGCGAAATACAACCTTCATGCCGGCGACATAAACCAGACTATTGCTGCCGCTTTAGGTGGGCAGACGGTTGGAACGATGGTCGAGCAAAATCGCCGCTTTGACATTGTAGTCCGGCTGGCGGAAACCGATCGGGAAAATTTGGAGACGATTCGTGCCTTGCCGGTCCGCGTTGGGGCATCCGGCATCCTGCCACTCGGTGCCCTCGCCGATATTCAACGTGTCAAAACCGTCTCGCCTATTTTGCGCGACTCGGCACAACGGCGCGCTGCCTTGATGGTTAGCCTGCGCGAGCGGGATATAGAAAGCTGGGTGCGTGAAGCTGAGGCAAAAGTACGCGAGCGCGTCAAATTGCCAGAAGGCTACACGATCGAATTCGGTGGCCAGTTCGAGAACCTTCGTGAAGCAAAGGCCCGGCTTGCGATTGTCGTTCCCGCGGCACTCGGGTTTATCTTCGTTCTAATTTTCACCGCTTTCGGTAGTGTCCGACAAGCGCTGCTGGTCTATTCTGGCGTTCCGTTAGCTGTGACCGGCGGAATCGCCGCGCTATGGCTGCGCGGTATGCCATTTAGCATTTCCGCGGCGGTGGGTTTCATCGCATTGAGCGGAGTTGCGGTGCTCAATGGAGTCGTGATGATCAGTTACTTTAATCAGCTGCGGGAAGAAGGACGCGATGTTCGGTCCGCTGTGATCGAAGGATCTCTTACGCGCTTGCGTCCCGTCCTCATGACCGCAGCTGTCGCAGCTTTCGGCTTTATTCCGATGGCGCTCTCAACAAGCGCCGGCGCGGAGGTCCAGCGACCGCTCGCAACGGTGGTTATCGGCGGTATTATCAGCTCGACGTTTCTTACCCTCGTTTTGCTGCCGGTCCTATATGAATGGGCGGAACGTAAGAACAGGCGAGCGCCGGGAGAAACAGTCACTCTAACTGCAGTCGCAGCGTTGCCTACCACGTTGCAACGTGGCTAACAGGTGCAACTCTTACCGCAATTGCAGGCCTTGTTGTCGTTCATCGGGCAATTCTTACCCGTCTTCTGGCAGCTCGGCTTGTCCGCCGCGAAACCGACTGTGCAAATCGCGGCTGCCAGGATCGAAAACAGGATTTTGAGATAATTCTTCATAGCGAAGCGTCGCTCGCGAGTACCGCGAACGCCAGTCAAAAAGGTTAGAGGCGTAGTTTCATAACAGGTACGACTTTCGGCAGCATCGACGCCAATCCACGTAATCCACGGTCCGTACTCCCGGCCCGCCAAGCGAGGCGCTTGCCCTACAACGATTCGTCCGGCAGTTTGTGCCACAAATGCCGAAGACATTTTTCATCACCACGGCGATCGATTACACGAACTCGCCGCCGCACATCGGACACGCTTACGAGAAAGTCCTGGCCGATGTGATTGCGCGCTATCATCGGCTCAAGGGTGACAATGTCTTTTTCCTAACTGGCGTCGATCAACACGGCCAGAAAGTGCAGCAATCCGCTGCGAAAGCAGGCGTTCCCCCGGCTGAATTCGTCAAGGAGATCACGCAGAAGTTTGTCGATCTCTGGAAAAAGCTCGACGTGAAGTATGACGAATGGGCCGAGACAACTAGCGAGCGCCACAAGAAAGTCGTTCAAGGAATTTTGCAGCGCCTGTTCGATGAACGCCAGATTTACAAGGATAAACAAGCTGGTTACTACTCAGTTCGCCAGGAACAATTTCTCACCGATAAGGAACGCGGGCCTGATGGCCAGTTTGGTCCCGAGTGGGGACAAGTCGAGTTTCGCGAGGAAGAAAATTATTATTTCAAACTAGGCGATCACAAAAAATGGTTACTCGATTATCTCAAGAAACGGGACGGCGCAGTGATCCCGGATTTTCGTCATACCGAATTGCGAAATGCTGTAGAAAAACTTAGCGGCGACCTCTGTATTTCGCGTCCGAAATCGCGCCTAAGCTGGGGGATCGAGCTGCCGTTTGACAAGGATTTTGTCAATTACGTGTGGTTCGACGCCCTAACGAATTACATCAGCTTCGCCGGTTACGATCCAAATATCGACGCTTACGAAAGGCAGCCGCCGGAATTCCGTGATCGTTGGTCGAAGGACACACTGCAGATCATCGGCAAGGATATCCTCGTTCCGGCGCACGGCATTTATTGGTTGATCATGCTGCACGCGATCGGATTCCAAGATGATCAAATGCCGCAACTGCTGGTGCACGGCTGGTGGAATCTCGGCGGAGCAAAGATGAGTAAGAGCACAGGGAACATAGTTGATCCCTTTGCGCTCGCCGATAAATACGGCGCCGATGCGCTGCGGTATTACTTGACGAACGCGATCGTAACCGGGAAGGATGCGGATTTCAGCGAAAAACTATTAGTCAGAGACTTCAATTCTGATCTCGCAAATGCACTCGGTAATCTCGTGAACCGAACGCTGAATATGATCCACCGCTTTCGAGACGGCACGATTAAGTCAATCGATCTTAAAAAGCTTCCTGAGAGTGAAGTGAAGTCTCATCTGCAAACTTGGTCTGCGGATGAACTCCAAGCCGGGAAAAAGCTATACACGAATGAATTTGCTGACTTTCGGCCATCGAATGCGTTAAGCGCACCGCTTGCAAGAGCCCTTGCGTGCAATGCGCTTGTAGAAATTAGTGCACCCTGGAATCTGGCGAAGGACAGGCAGAAAGAAGAATTACTGGACGCGGTTCTTTATCATCTCGCTGAATCTCTGCGGATCATTGCCGTTTTGATTTCGCCGGTGTTACCAAAATCAGCTCATGGAATTTTCGATCAACTGAATTGGAAGATGGAGTTGAGCGGAAAGGAAGAACGGTTTTCTCTCGCGGACGCGGAGTGGAGGGGACTGCCGGACGGGCACGTGGTCGGCAAGCCGGTGCCGTTATTTCCGCGGATTGAGATTGATAAAGGCGTTTGATACAAACGCCCTACAACTTGACCCAGGTCTTGTAGCGCGTCTCTGCGAGACGCTGATCTATTGTGCGCACTCTTCGAAGGCTGCGGGCTCGCCGCGCAGATGGGCAATAACTTCGCCGGTGAAATGAAGTGAACCGGTGATCAAGATCAGATTCGGTTTCGCACGTGCAAGCGTTAGCGCCTCATTGATTGAAGGAGCGATGGAGTAGAGGAGTGGTGGAGTAATGTTGGCCAAGACGTTTGCCAACTCTTCTGGTGCAGCAGCGCGTTCGCCTCGAATTTTCGGGAGGAGAACTGAGCTAGCTATCGGTGCGAGGGCTTCACAGATACCGCGCAAATCTTTGTCAGAAAGGACCGCCAGCATGAGCGTGGCGCGCTGATCGCCGAACATTTCTCGCCATGTTTCAGCGAGCGCACGCACGGCAGCGGGGTTGTGCGCGCCATCGATGATTGTGCGTTTGTCCCATCGTTCGAAACGTGCTGGCCATTCGATACTGCTAAGGCCTTGTGCGATTGCTGAGCTGTCGATATCGATCTTCGCTGCGCGAAGCGCGGCAATTGCCAGAGCCGCATTTTGCTTTTGATGCGACCCGCCAAGTGCGATTGGCGTCTCGCCATACAGCTCGGCCACGAATTGTATCGGTGCTCCGCACTTGGCTGCACGCGCGCGAATCACCTCTTCGGCTTCCGGTCGCTGAGAGGTAGAAACAACGGGAACGTTTGCCTTGATAATGCCAGCTTTTTCAGCGGCGATTTCAGGAATTGTATTGCCCAGCCATTTTTCGTGATCAAAATCGATTGGCGTTATGACCGAAACATCTGATTGGATCGCGTTCGTGGCATCGAGCCGGCCGCCGAGACCTGTTTCCAGAATGACGATCTCGGCCTTCGCATCCAAGAAGTGCTTGAGAGCAAGTGCGGTCACCACCTCGAAAAATGTCGGATGCGGATCCCAGTTTGCGACAAGATTGCGGATAATTGTTAGGCCATGGGCAACAGCGTCCTCAGAAATCATGTCGCCGCTCACTCGAATGCGTTCGCGAAATGTGACGAGGTGAGGAGATGTAAACAGGCCGGTGCGATATCCTTGTGCCCGGCAGATCGAATCGATCATGGCGCAAACAGAACCTTTGCCATTCGTTCCCGCGACGTGAATGACCTTGAATGTAGAGGCTCTCGCCGCGGCGAGCGCCGGGCGTTTGGCACAAACGCCGCTACAAAGTTCGTCGAGCAAACGCTCGATGTTTTCCAAGCCGAGCTTGATTCCGAAGCGCTGAAGCCCGTAGAGCCAGCCAAGCGCTTCCTTATATGTTAAAGGTGGTCGCGGCACGAAGGCCCCTCCCACGTTCACGGGGCGACAGTAAAATAATTGAGCAAGCGGCTGATCTGCTCGCGCATTTTCTTGCGGTGAACGATCATGTCGATCAAACCATGCTCCTCGAGAAACTCGGCAGTCTGAAATCGTTCGGGCAAGTCCTGGTGCGTGGTTTCCCTGATTACGCGCGGACCGGCGAAGCCGATCATGCTTTTGGGTTCAGCTATAATGACGTCACCCAGTGACGCGAAACTGGCCATGACGCCGGCCGTGGTCGGATTTGTCAGGACCGAAATGTAAGGAACCTTGGCTTCCGCGTGGCGAGCGAGCGCACCGCTTGTTTTGGCCATCTGCATTAAGCTCAACATTCCTTCGTACATGCGAGCTCCGCCCGAAGCGGCAACGATGATCACTGCACAACACTCGGCGGTTCCATATTCAATTGTGCGCGTGATTCTCTCGCCAACTACCGAACCCATTGTCGCCGCGAGAAAGCCGAAATCCATCACTGCGACTGCAACTTTGTAGCCGTCAAGAGTTCCGTGTCCGCTGATTACAGCATCGAGAAGACCTGTACGTTCCTGATAGCTCTTGAGCCGATCTTTGTAGCTGGCCATTCCCTGGAAACGCAAGATGTCCACTGATTTCAAGCCGGCGTCCATTTCCACAAAAGAATCAGGGTCCAGCAGGTTCTGAATTCGCTCCTTGGCCGGTTGCGCAAAATGATACTCACAGCGAGGACAGACTCGCTGGTTCTGCGCCAGCTCGATCTCCGGCACAACCTCCGAACAGCCGGGACATTTTTGAAAAAGGCCGCGGGGAATCTCCTTCTTCTTTCCGCCTTCTGCTTTGATCGCCGGTTTTTTGAAAATGGCCATTGCAATTTATGCGCGCGCCGCCGTGGCCGCGTAAACAGAGATAGCACCGGCGCGTTTCAAGACACGCGCGCACTCACTTAACGTAGAACCGGTTGTAAGGACATCATCGATTAACAGCACGTGCAAGCCTCGCATGTCCGCGTTCTTTCGTAAACGAAACGCATTATGCAAATTTTCCATTCGCTCCGCACGGTCGAGCGCGGTTTGTGTAGTTGTGTATCGAATGCGCTTTAGCATTCGCTTGCACGGAATCGATATCCGCGTGCTTAGCAATTCAGCTAGCAAGCCCGCTTGATTAAACCCGCGTTCCCGCTGGCGAGTTGGATGCAATGGGACTGGCACGATTATGTCGAATTGACGCCCGCGAAGGCGTTCATCGTCAAACGCTGCGCAGAGCCAGCGTGCCACGAGATGTCGCAAGTGAACCTGACGCCCGTACTTAAAATCGTGAATGATCTCGCGAACGATACCGCGGCCGCGGTACGCAGCCACCGCTGCATCAAAGTAAATTTTGCGATGTGCGCAGTTGGCACATGTGAACACGGTCGCAATAGCGCCTTCGAAGGGCTCGGAACATTGCTGGCAAAATGGCGCAACGATACGCATGGCTTTTGATTCGCATTGCTCGCAGAGATATTCGCCAGTTTGAGTCTTGCCGCCGCAGAGAGCGCATACCGGAGGGTAAAGAAGCGATGTGGCCGCTTCGAATAATTCAAACTTGCGAAGCGCGATCATATTTCAACCAGGTGCGCATTATGATCCAGGTGAGGACAGCTATACCAAGCGGGATAATTCCAACGAGCATGTTCTTTCCTATCCAGGGAAAGGCGAGCGTTTGCTGACGTGCCAGCCGGCTAAAAGCGCCGCTGCCAAAGATCCAACCGGCATGCAGGCCAATTGACAGCCATAACGAATAAGTAAGCACGCGCGCGTCAGCGAGAATCCAGCCGATGAAAAATAATGTCGCCAGCGCTGAGGCCAGCATCATCGGATCCCCAATTCCGTCAAATGCGTGGGCAATCGAACTGAAGCCGGAGGTCCACGTGACTATCTCGGACGTCCGTTCCGGAGCCTTTAAAAAATGGACGACTGCAAAGATCGCTGAAACCGCAAAGATCGCTATGTACTTCCGGGCGGTCTTGAGTAAAACGCCTAAAACGATCCCGCGAAAAAAAGCCTCTTCAATGAAGGGAACCGCTATTGACGCCAGGAGCATCTTGCCAAAACGCGGCCAGGCAATGCTGTGCCGGAACGCATAAACGTGAAGTGCGATGAGTAAAACCCCGCAAAAGAGTAGGGGAACCACTGAGATAGCAACGCCGGCGAAGAGATCGCGGTCCCAGCGCGAATTAGGTGCAAGGCCCAGGTCAGCCATGCTTCGCACGTGGCTTAATCGTAGCAACGGCCAGAGCAAAAGTACAGCGGCAATCAGAAGGGCTCGATGAAAGAATGTCTCGAAATCGTACCTTGCCAGAAAAGAAAATACACCGTGCGCTGCAAGCGACTGAGCGGACCAAAAAAGAATTGGCGCAAGGATCGCTCCGATGACAATCGTCGCAATAAAGTATGCAGCCAATTTAATTACGTCTTTCAAGGCCGCTAATGTAAGGTTTCACTCCGATGCCGAATCAACACATATGGACGGATAGAAATCAAGATGGCAGAAAACGCGAAGTGCGCGCGACGAAGTTCGGCGGTGCGTGGCGGTTCCAGGCCAAAATAGCCGGCGATCTTGACTGGACCTACTATGATCAGCCGTTGCCGGAGGACTTGCTGACATTGAAAGAAATCCTGGTTCGAAAATATCAGCGGCGGCGCGCTTCAATCGAGGACGTTGTGTCAATCGAGAAGCTAATCCATGAACAGAACGCCTATGAGTGACGCTTGCAGAGCCGATGCTGGATGCTCGACCCTGGATACTCGTCCCGGTGGGGCCCTTATTTCATCTAGTATCGAGAATCAAAGCATTGGTCATGACTGAGTGGAACACCAAGGAATTGATCGC
>DASSFL010000094.1:0-8317 GCA_035694525.1 Candidatus Udaeobacter sp.
ATTGTAACGAGCGCCGGCCGTCGCCGATCCGTAAGGACCGTAAGCCGTCCCTTTCCAGCCGTAGGCTCCCGTGTTGTAATCATAGTAAGGCGTCGCATAAGGATGATAACCATAGCCCCAGTAAGCGCCACAGTACGTCGCGGGGTAGGGATAGTAGTAGCCCCCACCACAGTACGGCGGCCACCAATAGCCGCTTCCATCGGCAAGGATCGCTCCCGTTGCAGCGCCCAGGATGAACGTGCCCAAATATCCTGCTGCGTAGTTGGATGTAACCGTGCCGTCAGGATTCCCAGTTTGAGTAACATACGTCACGTTGTAAACAGGCGAGCTGGGCGGAATCGAGTAAATTTCCTGCGGAACCGACGTGCACGTAGTCCATGGCCCCGCCGGACTAGGCGACATGAACCACACGCCCTGGAGGCAAAGGTAATAGACGTCTCCGACCTTGATCACCTTGTCGGCCGTGTTGGTCGCATACTCCATAGATGTTCCCTTGATCGGCTCAAACTTTGGATCACCAGCGTAATCGACCTTAACCTTGGACGCCGCTGCCTTCGCGTTGACGGTCATCGTTGTGGGCACCTGTGCCAGCAAAACCGCGTCTTTCGCTTCCTCAGTTCCCGGAACTGAAGCGAGGATCCCCGAAGCAGGACTGCTTGGCGGAATTTTGGCGAAATCAGGAGGAAGGTCTGGCGTCGCGTAAGTCCAGGAGCCCTGTTGCAAATCAGTCGTCCGAAACCACCGGCCCGCAGTCAAATAGTAAAATTGCTGCGTGGGCGTATAGACGAACACGACACTGTTTGTGTTCGTCGCGTATTGAAGCTGCGTGTCCGGAATTTGGGAATAAACGGGCTGACCATCGAAAAGAATCACTTCGGCCGGTTTGTCGCTGTAGAAAACATCCGGCGTAACTCCTCCCGATTTGGCGGATGGCGGGATAAATTTTTTCAGCGCGGTCCACTGCTTATCCTGCGGCACCTTGGACATGTCGGGGGGCAATTTCTTCGTGGCCGACCATTGACCGCCAAGGCTATTGGTCGTCAGCCATTGCTGACCAACCGCGAGGTAGTAAGTTGAATTTCCAGAGTCGAAAAACAATGGCCATTGCGTGTTAACGACGAACTTCAGGTTCGTGTTCGGAACTTCCGAAAGGACAGGCTCGCCATTCACGCTTAACAGGATCGACGGCCGGTAACCTACAAAAATCTTGGGCGGATCGTTGTTCAACTGCGCGCCGGCCGGTGCCTCCTTCTTCGGCGTGGACGCGATCAAGGAATGCAAAGTGATTGAGAAGGTCGATGGGACAAAGGTTTTGAACAATTGTTCCATCTTTTCAGCCGTGGCCTTGTCCAAGGACGGAAAATAGGTGCCTGTGACCTGGGGATTAGTGATGATGGCAACTTTCCCGATGTTGTCGATATCCGTGTGCCCTTTCATTTCAACAACGCCCAGTACTTCTTTGCCGGTCTTCGGCGTCATCGAAATAGCCATTCGCCAGCTCAGGTCCTGGAAGTTCTTCCAGTCATCTACCTGCGGTTGATAAATAATGAGGCGGGTCCCATTGCTGTACTTTTCGCGGGGCCAACTCGAACCGTCCGATTGGCCGGACCCTGCGGTGGATTGCGCTGCCGCTATTTCAAATGGCGAAATAAAAAGCGCCGCCGTTACGGCCACGCATTGAAGCAAAGAAGTATTAGGAAATTTCATAAGGCCGAATCGATCTAATCATGCCACGCCAACAGTGCAATCGGCTATAGGACTTTAGGCCAATATCCTGTGGGACACAGGCCATGCTAGACTCTAAACTGAAGAGAGACATGGCTGCCGAAGTTAAAAAAGAAATCCAACTGGAGATCGCTCATGTCCTTTGCGCGGACGTCGTAGGGTACTCCAAGCTGTTGATTAACGAGCAACGAGCCTTGCTCGACGTGCTCAACCAAATTGTCCGCGCCACAGATGAATTCCAGAGCGAGGAAGCAGCTGGCCGGTTGATTAGAATCCCAACCGGTGACGGCATGGCGCTGGTTTTTTACAGCAGTCCGGAGGCGCCGGTCGAATGCGCCTTGCAGATAAGCCGGGCTCTCAAGAAACACCCGCAACTTCACCTGCGGATGGGCATACACAGCGGCCCCGTCAGCGGGGTCGTTGACGTCAACGAGATGGCGAACGTGGCGGGCGCCGGTGTCAACATCGCGCAGCGCGTGATGGACTGCGGCGATGCCGGGCACATTCTGCTTTCGAAACGTGCGGCCGACGATCTCGAACAATACCCTCACTGGCAGCCGCACTTGCATGATCTCGGCGAATGTGAAGTAAAGCCCGGCGTCCACGTCCACGCAGTCAACCTCTACACCGACGAGCTGGGTAATCCCGAGCCCCCGGCGAGATTCAAATCCAGTAAACCAAGCAAGGCAAAATCGCAGGACGCGATTTTTGCAGCAAGTGCGCCGCGAACCGCTCGCTTTTGGAAGCCGGTGTTTGCGCTCATCATCGTAGCGATAGCGGTCGTGGCCACGTTTTCAATCTTTTCGCAGCGACCTGCTGCGAGATTGGCCAGGGCGACTGACACGAAGACCGCAGTTTCTACACCGTCCGCCGTGCCGGAAAAGAGCATCGCTGTTCTTCCGTTTACCAACATGAGCACGAACCAGGAAAACGCGTTTTTTGCCGATGGCGTGCAGGACGAGATTTTGACCGACCTCGCGAAAATTGCGGATCTCAAAGTGATCAGCCGCACCAGCGTGATGCAGTATAAAGATGCTGCAACACACGATGTGCGCGAGATCGGGAAGCAGCTGGGCGTAGCGCATGTGCTAGAAGGCAGCGTGCAACGCGCCGGTGGAAAAGTGCGGGTGATTGCACAGTTGATCGACGCTCGCAACGACGCGCACCTCTGGGCGAACACCTATGATCGTGATCTGGCGGACGTTTTTGCGATCCAGAGCGAGATCGCCAAGTCAATCGCCGACCAGCTGCAAGCGAAGCTCTCCCCGGCCGAAAAAGCCTCGATTGAAAAGCCGCCTACGACCGATTTGCCGGCTTACGATCTTTATACCCAGGCAAAGTCACTTCTCGCCTCGATTTCTCTGGGCACACGAACCAAAGATAACCTCCTGGAAGCTGTCCGATTGCTCGATCAGGCCGTGGCACGCGACCCGTTGTTCCTGCGCGCCTACTGCCAGCTCGCTTACGCACACGACAATCTTTACTTGCTAGGTTACGACCACACTCCTGCGCGCCGGGCATTAGCCGACACCGCAGTTCAGAACGCGCTGCGCTTATCGCCTGATTCAGGCGAGGCACACCTGGCTCTCGCCGAAAATCTCTATCGAGGCTACCTCGATTACGATGGCGCTTTGGCCGAGCTCGCTATTGCGCAACGGACGTCACCGAATGATCCACGCGTCTCCGAGCTGACCGGCTATATTGATCGTCGGCAAGGGCGACACGAGGAAGGCGTGCGCAATTTGCAGAAGACTTTGGAGCTGGATCCGCGCAACGTCTATCTCCTTCAGCAGATTTCCTTCAGCTACAAGTTCGTGCGCCGATATCCGGAAGAAGCCACGACCCTGGATCGTGCTCTCGCTATCCTCCCGAAGGACATCGATACCAGGGTGGCGCGCGCCTTTGTGGAGCTCGAGTGGCGAGCCGACACGCGACCGCTGCATGCGACGATCGAATCGATCCTCTCGGAGAATCGGAGTGCCGCCGAGAACATAGCTGATAATTGGGTCACCCTCGCGCTGTGCGAACGCGATGCGAGCGCGGCGGAACGGGCACTGGTCGCTCTCGGGGAAAATAGCTTTGTGCAGGACGCGGTTCATTTTAGTCGCAGCTTCGGCGAAGGTCTGGTTGCGCGGATGACCCATGACGATGCCAAGGCACGCGCTGCTTTCGCCGCCGCTCGCGATCAGCAAGCTCAGGCGGTCCAAATACAAACGGATTACGGCCCTGCGATCTGCGCGCTCGGCCTCGTCGACGCGGCGCTCGGACGAAAAGAGGAAGCTTTGCGGGAAGGACGGCGGGCAGTCGAGCTGGTGCCGGTCGCGAAAGATGCGATCAATGGCGTACACATGATCGAGTATCTGGCAATCATCGCCGCCTGGACCGGTGAGAAGGACCTGGCTTTCGAACAACTGGCGATTGCTGCCCGACTTCCATCAAGGGTGAATTACGGGCAATTGAAACTGCACCCCTTCTGGGATCCACTCCGCGGCGACCCCCGCTTCGATCAGATTGTCGCCTCGCTCGCACCCAAGGGAAACTAATAAGCCCCCAAAGTGGCCGGCGAAGTTAAGAAAGAAATCCAGTTAGAGATCGCTCATGTCCTCTTTGTAGACATAGCGGGGTACTCCAAGGTAATGATTCACGAGCAACGGGCCTTGCTTGAGACACTAAATAAAGTCGCTCGCGGCACAGATGAATTCCAGAACGCGGAAGCAGCCGGTCGATTAATCAAAATCCCGACCGGCGACGGCATAGCGCTGGTCTTTCGTAACAGTCAGGAAGAACCTGTCGAGTGCGCGCTCGAGATGAGTCGGGCGCTCAAGAAACATCCGGAACTCCGTTTACGAATGGGCATACACAGCGGCCCGGTCAGCGGCGTAGTCGATGTGAACGGGAGAGCGAATGTGGCTGGCGCCGGCATCAACATGGCGCAACGGGTGATGGACTGCGGCGATGCCGGACACATCTTGCTATCGAAACGCGTCGCCGAAGATTTGCAGCAATACGGTCACTGGCGGCCGCACTTGCATGACCTCGGCGAGTGCGAAGTAAAGCACGGCGTTCGCGTCCAAGCCGTTAACCTCTATACCGGGGAGCTTGGCAATCCCGAGCCGCCGGAGAAATTCGAGTCCGGCAAACAAAGGACGAATTCCATTCGGTTTTCTGGGTCGAAGGCGAAGCCTCCAGCGCTGTTGGTCGCATTGGTCGTTGTGGCCGTGGCGATCGTCGCTGGCGCTCTCGTATTTTCACACCGCTCCGCCTCAAAATCGGCCGATTCTGACAGGACGAAATCAGCGCCAGCGGCCGCGCCGATCGTTACCGAAAAGAGCATTGCTGTTCTCCCCTTTACAAACATGAGCGCAAATCAGGAGAACGCGTTTTTTGCGGACGGAGTACAAGATGAAATTCTCACCCACCTCGCGAAGATTGCAGATCTCAAAGTCATCAGCCGCACCAGTGTCATGCAGTATAAGGATGCTGCAAAACACAACGTGCGCGAGATCGGGCGACAACTTGGCGTGGCCCATGTACTGGAAGGCAGTGTGCAGCGCGCTGCCAATAGCGTGCGCGTCACCGCCCAACTGATCGACGCCCGCACGGACGCGCATCAATGGGCGGAACACTACGATCGCAATTTGACTGATGTGTTTGCCATTCAAAGCGAGATCGCTGGAGCAATCGCAGGCCAGCTGAAGGCGAAACTCTCACCGGCCGAGAAAGCCGCAATTGAAAAGCCACCTACCACCGATTTGCCCGCCTACGATCTTTACCTCCGGGCAAAATCGCTTCTCGCTTCCCCTTCTTACGATGCGCGGGCGAAAGACCACATGCTGGAAGCGGTTCAGTTGCTGAACCGAGCGCTGGCGCGCGATCCTTCGTTCTTTCTCGCGCAGTGCCAGCTCGCCTACACGCACGACCAGCTCTATTTCATCGGTGGAGATCACACTGCTGAGCGGCTGGCGTTGGCGGAAGCGGCGGTGGAGGCAGCGTTTCGACTGCGACCGGATGCTGGAGAAGCGCACCTGGCTCGCGCCGAAAATCTTTATCGCGGCTATCTCGATTATGGCGGTGCTCTCGCAGAGCTCGAGATCGCTCGCCGAACCTTACCAAATAACCCCCATGTTCTTGAACTGACCGGCTACATCGCGCGTCGGCAAGGCAAACACGAAGAGGGATTGCACAGCCTCGAGCGCGCGCTTGAGCTGGACCCGCGCAATTTTTTAACGCTTCAACAGATTGCGTTCAGTTATCAGAACCTGCGGCTCTATGCCGACACCGCCGCGATCCTGGATCGCGGGATAGAGATCAAGCCCGATGACGTCGAGACAAAGGTAGCCCGCGCCGTACTTGAATTGGATTGGAAAGCCGATACGCGGCCTTTACATCAAACGATCGATTCCATCCGGGGAAAAACCCCCGCCGCAATCCAGAATGTCGCAGATAACTGGTTCCTCTGCGCGCTGGCCGAGCGCGACGCTGCTGCGGCTGGCAATGCTTTGGCGGCGCTGGGCGAAAATTTCTTCGGCGGCGACGCAGTGCAATTCCACCGCGCCTTCGGCGAGGGCTTGGTTGCGCGCATGACGAAAGACGAAGCGAAGGCGCGCTCTGCCTTCACCGCGGCCCGCGCGCAGCAGGCGCAACTTGTGCAAGCGCAGCCGGGTTACGGTCCCGCAATATGTGTGCTCGGACTCATCGATGCAGGATTGGGACAAAAAGAGGACGCTTTGCGGGAAGGACAAAGGGCGGTCGAGCTGCTGCCGGTCGCGAAAGATGCGGTCAATGGCGTGCACATGATTGAGTATCTTGCAGTCATCGCCGCCTGGACGGGTGAAAAGGATCTGGCTTTCGAACAGCTAACGATCGCCGCTCGACTCCCCTCAAGAGTAACTTATGGGCAATTGAAGCTGCATCCCTTCTGGGACCCGCTCCGTGGCGACCCGCGCTTCGACAAAATCGTCGCTTCACTCATGCCAAAAGAAGAACTGTAGTGTTTGGCGACTTTCACCTTACCAATTCGAAGGGTTCGCGACGAGTAGGGTTTCGGTTTCATTTCATTATTGTATTCTTTCGATCGTTTATTTGTTTTCGCCCGGAAAGATTACCTTCCAATCGTTCTTCATGCTGATGACTGTCCAGCTGTTCTTCTTCGCCTCGTCATAGAGCGCCTGCGTGAATGTGCCGACTTTCGTGTCGGGCAACCCTTGAGCGGGACCGTAGGCATACTCTCGTTCTGCATCGTCGTGCAACACGAGCATCGCGAGCCGCGCGCCGTCGCCAGCCTGGGTGTATTCGAGCATCTGCCGGTCGCCGGTTGAGTTGCCGAAGGCAACGAAAGGTCGCCGGCCGATCATCAGGTGGATGCCCTCTGGCTTGCCAGCGTTATTATCGTTCAAAAGCAGCTTCGGTTCTTTGGTCAGGAACGGTTTGCCACTTTTGTCATAACCGAACTTCGTTCCGCCCGCGCTGCCAACGACTTGTTCCGGCGGAATTCCGTACACCTGCTCGGCGTACGCGCGCACGAAATCCTGTCCGCCGCCTGTAACGATGTAGGTCTTGTAACCGTTGGCGCGCAGATACTGCAGCACTTCCTGCATCGGCTGATAGGTCAGCTCGGTATAAGGACGTTTCCAGCGTGGATCCTTCGCCTCGGCAATCCATTTCTTCGCTTCCGCAGTGAAATCGTCCACGCTCATTCCAGTCAATGTGGTGGCCAGAATCTTCATAAGGTCGTCCTGCGACAGCTTCGCCATCGCTTCACGGTTCCCGGAAAGGACAGTCTTGAAGGGTTCTTGATCCTTAAGTTCCGGCCTCGTCTTTACGAGCGCCGGCACGCGCTCGAGGCAATACACAACTTGGGTGTACATCGGATGCTCAACCCAGAGAGTCCCGTCTTGATCGAATGTGGCGATGCGTGCCTCGGGCGTCACGAACTCAGGGCTGCCTTGGGTCGTAGTCGTCTTGACGAATTCTACGATAGCTTGCTTCGCCGGGCCGTCGTTCCACGAAGCCAACGGGTCGGCGGCCTGCGCGTTGGTCGTCATGAAAACGACCATGCAGGCTGCAACTGTTATGAGGTTTTGTGTGCGTCTGGTTTTCATTACGCTTAACTTTGTTATTTATTGGTTTCCCAAATTTTCTGAAAGCCGCTTTTTTGATATTGCATTTTCATCGAGTTCGAAAGAGGCCACTACACTTCCGGTGCAGGCATCGGGCCAAAGAATAACCGCAACATTTTTTCTCTGCCGATGACGCGCGCTAGCTCGCGCGCTGTGCAGTACACAAGGATCAACAGGAACAAAACAATTTCCGCCGCCCAGAAATGTGGCCACACCATTTCCGCCAGCTGTTTCTCACTGCCAGCGACGATGCTGCCTGCCTGCCGGGAGAAATCAATGAGGCGCTCCAAATAGTGTATAATGGTGGCCACTAACAAGTAGATCGCCGTCTTCCATACGATATTATAGGCGAGCGGTTTGTGCGGATAGCGATTGATCGGAGGTAGCATGTCCGCGATCAATACCGCCTTGCCGAGGATCAGCGATGCGATGGCAATCGACATGGTGGACAGAGGCTGGAAATGCGAACCCCT
>DASSFL010000095.1:0-23279 GCA_035694525.1 Candidatus Udaeobacter sp.
GGGATCCGCAAAGTACTGTGTTTCCCGCGCAACCTTGTCGCCCTTGAACTCCATGATGCTCACGGTGTAGGACGGCTTGCCGTCATATGTCAGGATGAATTCGGTGACCCAAAGATCACCGCTGCCAATAATTCGTCGGACCTCAAACCGTTTTTTGCTCGGCTGACTGGCGCGTTGGTTTTGTATGTTGCATCGACCGCGGGTTCGCTCGCCTGACTGCGGGTATTCCAGCACCGCGTCCTCGCGATAGATGAGGTGCTCCGTTTCAAAATCGTTGGCATCGGACGCCGCCCAATGCTGATCAATGGCCATCCGAATGTTTTGCTCTTCCATTAGCGACCTCCTTTAGCGCTTACATGTTTATCACACTGAGCTTCGTCGACATCTAACGAGAATTCGACGGAAAAATCCGCCTTTAATTACGGATTTTTCCGGCCTAATCCGCTTGTCTTCGGATCGGTCGCTTGGAAAAACGAGGAACATGCCCCCCGAGCTTCCCCACGGCCGCGCCTGCGAACAAACCGAAATTGCGGGAGCAACGCGTACAAGCTTCGCTTACGCGCCAGGAGTGACGTTCATTGATGCACTACGTTTGTACTCCGCTCCCTAAGCGATCACGGACTTTACATCGGCTACTCGACGAATTTGCAAAGACGATTTGCACAGCACGTCAAAGGTGATTCGGTTGCGACTTCCTACCGCGGTCCTTGGAAGTTGATCTATTACGAGGGGTATCTAGACCAAGACGACACACTAGGCCGCGAGAAATATCTCAAGAGTGGAGGTGGGAGAAGATTTCTCAAAGCTCAGCTAGCGCCTTATCTTGGGAAAAATCCGATAAGATCCGTCGCCAGACGGAGCGAACCTAGCAACCCAGGTGGGCCGCAGGTTCTTGCAAGGCCACGTGGACGAAGTCTTTACGTCGATGATTTACACGCACGTGCTCAATAAGCCGGGCATCGGCGTGAAGAGTCCGCTGGATTGAGGATCATGTTGAGAGTTGAGGGGCTTATAAGAGCGGAATGTTTAACTTTGAAAAGCTAGATGTCTGGGAGGAAGCGATTCAATTCGCTGACCTGGTGTATGAGGTGACTGGCGATTTTCCGAGCGAGGAACGTTTCGGATTGACCAATCAGATGCGGCGCGCAGCGGTTTCTGTTTCATCTAATATCGCAGAAGGAAGTTCACGCGTATCGCGCATCGATTTCGCTCGGTTTGTAGAAATCGCGACGGGATCTCTGTTTGAAGTTGTCTCGCAAACGACCATCGCGCTTCGGCGAAAAATGATCGCGCAGAACGATTACAATGAGCTCTACGCCGCAGCGGAAAAACAGAGCAAGATGCTCAGCGGCCTGCGCAGGTCATTATCGGAGGCGTAGCTCTCTCAACCCTCAACTCTCAACCACAGACACTCAACCGTCTTACGCCGGCGCGCCGCCGAGGGCTCCGGGAAGCGGCGGAGTGACGTCGGGTGCGGCTACGACTTGCTTGGGCGGTTTTTCGGCAGGCATTGTCTTGCCCGGCGGCGGCGCTGATCCTCGCGGCGGATTGATCAGGCGGCCGTGGTCGACGATTTCTTTGATCTGCGAGCCGTCCAAGGTTTCGAACTCAAGCAAGGCTTTTGCGATTACCTCGAGCTTGTCGCGATTTGCCGTGAGCGTCTCTTTCGCCAAGCGATAGGCGTCATCAAGGAGTTTTCGCACTTCCTGATCGATTTGTTCCGCAGTCGCTTCGCTGTAATCGCGCGCACGAGAGATGTCGCGCCCCAGGAAAACGTAATCTTCGTGGTCGCCGTATTCTACCATGCCCATTTTCTCGCTCATACCCCATTCGCAAACCATGCGGCGCGCGATTGCCGTAGCCATTTTGATATCGCCGCGCGCGCCGTTCGTAATGTCGCCGAAGATGATTTCCTCGGCCACGCGTCCGCCCATGCTCACGGAAAGCCCAGCAAGCAGCTCGTTTTTGCGATTGGTGTATTTGTCTTCTTCCGGCAACCACATGGTCGATCCAAGTGATGGTCCCCGCGGAATGATAGTGACCTTGTGCAACGGCTCGGTGTGCGGCAAAAGTTCGAGCAACAGCGCGTGACCGGCTTCGTGGTAAGCGGTGTTCTGCTTTTCTTTTTCGCTGAGCGCAAGGCTGCGGCGCTCTTTACCCCAGCGAACTTTGTCGCGCGCTTCTTCGAGTTCGGCGAGCGTGATTCCCTTTAATCCGCGCCGCGCGGCGAGCAACGCCGCTTCGTTGATTACATTCGCCAGTTCGGCACCGGAGTAACCCGGCGTGCCGCGCGCGACGACTGCAAGATCGACGCCTTCGGCGAGTTTCACTTTCTTGGCGTGAACGCGCAGAATTTCTTCGCGTCCTTTCACATCAGGCAAATTGACCGTGATCTGGCGATCGAAACGTCCCGGCCGCAGCAAGGCAGGATCCAGAACATCGGGGCGGTTCGTGGCAGCGATGATGATCACGCCTTCCTGTGTATCGAAGCCGTCCATCTCGACGAGCAACGCATTTAAAGTTTGCTCGCGTTCGTCGTGACCGCCTCCAACGCCGTGACCGCGGTGACGTCCCACGGCGTCGATTTCATCGATAAAGATGATGCAGGGCGCGGACTTCTTGCCCTGGTCGAACATGTCACGCACGCGCGAGGCGCCCACGCCGACAAACATCTCAACAAAATCCGAGCCGCTGATGGAAAAAAACGGAACATCCGCTTCTCCCGCAATCGCGCGGGCGAGAAGCGTCTTGCCAGTGCCCGGAGGCCCGACCATTAGGACGCCCTTTGGAATGCGGCCGCCGAGTTTTTGAAATTTTTTCGGATCACGCAAAAACTCGACAAGTTCTTGCACTTCATCTTTTGCTTCCTCGACGCCGGCGACATCGCGAAATGTGATTTTGTTTTTGTCGCGGGCTAGCATTCGCGCTTTCGATTTGCCGAAATTGAGAGCGCCCTTCCCAGCCATGCGGATTTGCTGTCGGAACAGGAAGTAAAGCACCAGCAGGAAAAGGGCGATCGGCAGAAAACCGACCAAGGTTTGGGCAAGCATGTTCGATTCAGTCTTGATCGCGGGCTGCATGCCGGCCGCGGCCAGTTTTTCCTGCAAATTATTTGTGAAAGTTAAATAGATCGTGGTTCGAAACGGAACCTGCTGGGACGGCGCCGAACCGACTCCCTGCCGGACGTAAGCGCCGCGTAATGTCTGAGTCGGCCGTCCGTCCTCTACCACCAACTGAAGCGGAGAGTTTTTGTCGTTAACGATCTGCTTGTTCTCCAGCAGCTCGAGAAACCGGTTGTACGGCACGTCTTCGACCGGTTGCATCCCACCGCGGTAAAAGAGCATCGCCATCGCGATCAAGCTGAAGGCGATCACGATGAGGATGACGCCGCGCCAATTAAAATTGGGTTCGTTCCCTCGAGATCTATTCTCTCTCTGTGAGTTGCGATCGAATTGAGCCATAAACAAAAAAGGGGGATTTTACCGCCCTAAAAAGGTTACCATGAACAAATTGTCAATGCAAAAACAGGCGGGAGCCATATGATTCGTTAAACCGTTATACCGAAACTCCCTACATCTTAGACTTCTTGGCGCCGCAAATGTTTTAACGAATCAACGGTTCAACAATTCAACGAGGCGAAGCCGAATTGCGTCGTTCGCCCGTTTCGGGTAAAATTCGCCCCCGAACATTCAACATGACAGAGCTTGTCTCATCAGTCGCAGATAGGATCGATCGCGCCGTGCAGCGGGTGACCCCGCTTGCGTATCGGGTGCGTCGGACTGGGCGCCGCTGGATGCGTCGGGCGTTGCGCAAGCCTCGCAGCATGTCGGAGGGGCCAAATATGCTGCCGGTATTGATCCAGGTACTGGCGAGTTTCACCAAGGCAGATGGCGTCCTGCTGGAGGAAGAGATCGACTCAAGCCTCGGATTTCTGCGCTACGATTATCCGGAGGCGGTTTATTCCGAGCTGCGACAGTTATTCCGGCAGGCACTTTACGAGCAGCAAGATCTCGCTGCCATGGCTCAAAAGCTCGGCGCGCAGCTTAGCGCTGATCGTAAGATCATGCTGGGAGTTCAGCTTTACGACCTGATCTCGCAAGCCGGTTTGAAGCAGGAGCAGGTCGTTGCGTTCTATTCGTTCATGTCGCAGATGGGCATGGCTGCGCAGGCGATCGACATCGTTTATCAACTCAATGCATCTGAAGATTCCGATCCGTCAATCTATCAGCACGGTGCGTCGCCGCTGGAGTCGCTCTCCTTCGGTCCAGATGGCAAAGCCGATGTTACGCTTAAGAATCTGAACGAGGCCGATCGCTTGATGGCTTTTCGCTATCACGAACTCATTTTGCTAAAAAATTATAGCGACCAAAACGTGTCGGTCCGCGGCAGGCCGTTGGTGCGTGGAGGTTTCTGCCGGATTTACCCGGGCCAGCGCATCCTCGTGGGAGATCAGGTACTCAGCTATCAGGAGCTGGCGCAATATTTCAACGCAAAGAAGAACGTTTCACTTCCACAGATTTTCATTCGTGTAAATAGAGACTCGGACGAAGTGGGATTGGAGCGCTCGCGAACGCGTGAGAGCGCCCTCCGGGTCACTTTCGGATTGAAGGTTCGCGTGAAGGCGCTGCGTGATGTGGATGCCGAACTCAACGGCGTGAAGTTAAAAGCAGGCACCCAGGTCGACGCGGCTTTGGAAGACAGGATCGTGTTCCGCAACGACACCGAGCTGGATTTGAACGATCTGCGCCGGCGAGCGCGGGCGCTGGGTGGCCGGTTCCAACTGAAGGCTTCCAAATCGGAATATCTGGTTTCGAATGACCCGAGCCGTCTTGAAGCTGACGATATTCTGCTTTCCCCTGGCACGAGCGGCGACGTGCTGCTGAAAATTTTCTGCGATTACGATCGGCGGGTCGGTCAGTTGGAAGTGATCGAAGCGGATCGCCCGATCATGGTCGGTGACACTGTGGTGCGCACCACAGCGCCGCTCAAAGACGGAGACACCATTCGAATCGACATCGGCCAATTTCTGCGATGCAACTTTTCGGAACGAATCATCGAGGAAGAGCGCAATATCATTCGCACACTCGAGGCGAACGAAATTACGCACCGCTTTGGGAAGGGCGGAATTGGTCTCGAGGGAATCTCTTTTAGCATTGCGCGTGGTGAGCTTGTTTGCGTGATGGGCGCGAGCGGTTCGGGAAAAAGCACACTCATGAGAGTGCTGGCTGGCCAACTCCAACCCACCAGCGGAGAGGTCCTTCTCAACGGGCAGTCCCTCTATCAAGATCTCGATACGCTGAAACACTACGTCAGTTACATGCCTCAGCAGGACGCGTTCGACGAACATCTCACCATCGGCGAAAACCTGCTTTTTGCCGCGGCCATTCGCGCGCCGCACCTGTCACGGCGCGATCGCACCCGGCGTTTGGAGGCAAAATTGGTCGAGCTCGGACTCGGCGAACGGCGCGACGCAGTTGTCGGCAGCCCGGAGAAGAAAACGCTGAGCGGCGGCGAGAGAAAACGGCTCAACATTGGACTCGATATGATTGGCATGTCGGACATCTATCTGTTCGACGAGCCGACTTCCGGCCTTTCCTCAAAGGACTCCGAGCACGTCATGGAAATTATTCGCAGCATGGCGCACAACAAAATCGTTATTGTCACGATTCATCAGCCGAGCTCGAAGATTTTTCAGATGTTCCATAAGGCGATCCTTCTTGACAAAGGCGGACGTCTCGTGTTTTTCGGGACGCCTTCCGACATGCTTCGCTATTTTGCCGAAGCAGAACATCAGCATCAGTTCGGAGCCGAACTGGGCGCCTGTCCATCTTGTGGAACAACCCGTCCGGAATTCATTTTCGATGTGCTGGAGACGCCGCTGCGCGATCTGAGTGGCGATATCATTTACGAAGAAAACAGCCGGGGCCATCTCGTCGCGGCGCGCCGTTATTCGCCGGAATTCTGGCGCGACAAGTATGAAGCGTTTCGCCTGATCCAGGACGTCAAACAAGTTTCCCTGCGCAAAGAAGCGCCATCTTCCTTGCCCGCGGCGCCGGTACAGAAAAGGCGGCTGCCATTTCGGTGGCACGATGAGTGGACGCAATTTCGTACGGTGTTGCGGCGCGCTTTCGTAAGCAAACTTCGCAACCGCGCCAACCTAGTCATCACAATCGGGGTTTCGCCTGTGCTGGCGCTGTTGATTGCTACCATCCTGCGCTATTCGGAGAACGGGACGTACGATTTTGCTTCCGCTTATCACATTCCGACGTTCCTGTTCCTGGGCTTGATCGTGGCGATGTTCCTCGGTCTGACCAACAGCGCCGATGACATCATCCGGGACCGGCCCGTGCTGCAGCGCGAGCGGAATGTCAACGTCCGTTTATCGTACTACGTCGTCTCGAAGACGCTCACGCTAGGAGTATTTGCTCTCGTTCAGTGCATTCTGTTTGTCCTGATCGGCAATTACTTTCTGGAAATCCGCGGAATGTTTTGGCTCGATCTTGCGATCATGTTCATGACTGCCATGGGCGGCGTCGCACTGGGTCTGCTCATCTCTTCGCTGGTGGCCGATCCGAAGACAGCCGCAAACATCGTCCCGCTCGTTTTAATTCCCCAAATCATCATGGGTGGCGCGCTCATCAAATACGAGGACATGAATCGCAACCTAGGTCTGCTTTATTCCCTTTCGCATTGGTTCTCCGAACATCCGAGCGCAGACAAAAACAGAAAGACGGAAAGCAAGCTGCAGGTTCCGTTTGTCTGTCAATTCATCGCCATGCGCTGGTCGTACGAAGAGATGATTGTCGCGCAGGCCAAGCTCAATCCGCTTACGCGGCGACAGGACCGCGTCCAGCGCGAGATCGACCGGCTTGTGGCGCAACATCGGAAAGATCCTGAAGCAACAAGACGTTTGGATGACCTGAAAGAAACGCTCGCTCTGCTTTCCGGTCTGGAGGCAAAGTCAGTCGGTGACCTGGATCATTATCTCGGGCTGGTCGATCAAATCCTGAATGGTAAAAGGCCGTTCGATCGCGCGCTTTTCAAGAACGCGAACGGTCCCGTCACAGCCGAGCAAATCTATATGAACCAGAAAGTGTCCGACTTAATGTCAAACGCCGAGATGGACCAAAACGACTACCGCCGCGGGAACAAACCGAACGTGTTCTTTGGCGCGCAGAAGCGTTATTTTGGAATAAAATTCGGTGTGTTTTTCTTCAATACCTCCGTCCTGATTCTATCCACTCTCGGATTGCTTGGACTGCTGCATTGGATTTTGCGAAGAGAACTCGAGGTAAGAAGAAGCAAATTTCATGTATAGGGCGGGCATTCCGCCTGTCATCTGATGGTCTGGCAGCCGATGCGGTTGCCCTAAAACGCCAAACGGCGTAACAAGATGGAATGAGTAAAGCAAAAACAAGACCAGCCCGCCTCATCGTCGCCACCAGCGACACGGACGCCGACATGCTTTACGCGACGAAGTTTTGGGCGCCCGATCCATTTATCTTTCTGGAACGCAATGGCAGGCGCACGCTTGTCCTGAGCGATCTGGAAATCGATCGCGGTCGAAAGCAAGCCGACGCGGATGAATTCGTCATGTTCAGCGAGCTCGAGCGCGAAGTGCAGGGAAAATCCAAAAGCGCGCCACCCTATGAAAAGGTTCTCGCACATTTCCTAAAAAAACGGGGCGTAAGATCGGTAGTTGTGCCTGCAAATTTTGCCCTCGGTTACGCGGATGAACTCGCCGCTAACAAGATCCGTGTCCGCGCGACCAACGGATTTTTCTGGCCGGAGCGCGAGGTAAAATCGGAAAAGGAAGTCGAAATGATGGGCCGAGCCTTGCGAATTACGGAGAGAGGACTCAAACGCGCCATCGAAGTTTTGAAAGTGTCCAAGCCGGGTGCTGGAAAACGATTGCGCTGGAACGGCAAAACGCTGACTTCCGAAATCCTCCGGGCCGAAATTGATTCTACGATCTTGCGCGCGGGCGGCATTCCTGCGGGGACGATTGTCGCGGGCGGCGACCAGGCGTGTGATCCGCATGAGCGGGGCTACGGTCCGCTTTACGCCGACTCGTTGATTATCCTCGATGTTTTTCCTCGTGATGCGAAGACCGGATATTTTGGCGACATGACCCGAACGGTTTTGCGCGGACGGGCAAGCGAGGCGCAGCGCAAGCTTTGGGAGACCGTGAAAGCTGGCCAGGCGCTCGCTTTGAAGAGAATCAAGGCAGGAGTCGACGGGATGACGATTCACAAGGCAATCCAGGAATTTTTCGCCAAACACGGTTTTCCGACTGAAGTGCGCAAAGGCCGACGGGTCGGCTTCTTCCACGGCACCGGACACGGTCTCGGATTGGAGATTCACGAGCATCCACGCTTGCAGAAAGTTGTTCTAAAAGATCGGCAGGTCCTCACGGTCGAGCCCGGCCTGTATTACCCTGGATTGGGCGGAGTGCGGATAGAGGATGTGGTTTTGGTTACCAAGACCGGTTGCAGAATTCTGTCGCGGTTTCCAAAGCAGTTAGAAATCTGACCAACCGTCATGTGTGTGGTGATCCTGAGCGGAGCGAAGGATCCCGCCAATGAAGATTGTCAGTGTTTAGGCCGGAGCGTGATCCGATCACCCTGTGCGAGGTTCCTCGCTTCGCTCGGAATGACGCGCGGGAAATGAACGAAGCGGGCAGTTTCGCGTCTAATTTGTTCCAGCCAGTAAAGTGACAACCGACTTCGATGCATTAGATTAGAACTTAGTATGTTTTCTCCATACGGTTTCGGTCTTGGATCTAACTGGCTGATTTATATCGGTGTCCCGTTGATCATCGGGATTTGGGCACAGTTTCGGGTTACCAGCGCGTTCCGTAAGTGGGGCGAGGTGCGGGCGAGCTCGAACATCACCGGCGCGGAATGCGCGCGTGAAATTCTGCAGGCTGCCCAGATTCAAGATGTCGAGGTTGTGGAGACGAACGATTTTCTCGGGGACCATTACGACCCGAGAGACAAGAAGCTGCACCTCTCCACCAGCGTTTACAACACGCCTTCAGTAGCGGCGCTGGGCATTGCCGCGCACGAGACCGGTCACGCCATTCAGCACGCGAAAGCGTACGCCCCCCTGAAAGCGCGCATGGCGATCGTGCCGGTGACAATGGTCGCATCGCAAATGCTGCCATTTGTGATCCTGGGTGGATTGTTCTTTCACATTACCGGTCTGATCACGCTTGGCATCTATTGCTATCTGGTCTTGCTGGTCTTCCAATTGATCACGCTGCCGGTGGAATTCGACGCCTCGCGACGGGCAAAAATCATTTTGCAACAGATGGGCATCGTCCAGCCTGGGGAGGAAGTTGTGGGCGTGAACAAGGTCCTCAACGCGGCTGCGCTTACGTACGTGGCGGCGTTCATCGCTGCGCTTGGAAACTTGCTCTGGCTGATGTCGATCCGCGATCGGCGGTAATCGACTGCACTAGTGGAAATGGATCCCGCTCTCGCATTACCTGCTCGACGGATTTCTGATTTGTTGTCGTCTGGTCTCGGGGCTCGTGCTAAGTCTAGGAGCGAGACAATGGACCAGCCGCGGGTCGATCCAGATCAGGAGTTGGTAAAACGTACGCAATCGGGCGATGCCAGCGCCTTCGATGAACTGGTGATCAAATACACCCCGCGTCTTTACGGCCTGGTTTACAACATGACCTCGAATCACGAGGACACGAACGATCTTTTGCAGGACATTTTCGCCAAAGCCTACCGCGCGATCCGCGGGTTCCGTGGCAAATCGTCGTTCTACACATGGATTCATTCCATTGCTGTGAACATGACGCTTAATTTTCTCAAGAAACGCGGCCGGCGTTTTCAACTGAGCCTGGATGACGTTGATGCAAGTATTCAAAACGACAAGGAATTCCTGGAAAGCACGGCCACGAGCAGCCCGGTGCGCGAAGCGGACTTGTCCGAGCTGCAGCGAAGATTGAACGAGGCCATGATGAAATTGTCTGATGAACACAGAGCCGTGGTTACCATGTTCCACATCCAGGGGATGCCCCATGCAGAGATTAGTAAAATCTTGCGCGTCTCGGAAGGAACGGTACGTTCGAGGCTCTTCTACGCGAATCGGCAACTGCAGAATTATCTGGACGAATTTCGGAAAAATCCTGTTACCTAATCCGCGCTGAAAAATGAACGACTTTGACGATAACGAAATCGCGAGACTGCTTCGATTGAAGCGGTACGAACAGCCGCCGCCCGGCTATTTCGAGAATTTCCTGCATGAATTTCATCGCCGGCAGCGCGATGAAATGCTCCGCCAGCCGTTGTGGCGCATCTGCCTTGAGCGCGCTCACGGTCTCATGCTCCGTTTGGATGCTCGATCGCTTGCCTCCTATCCAGCTGCCGTCGCGGCCGTCCTGGTCTGCGCCGCAGTGATTTCATTGAAGATTTATCAGCAACCTGAGACGGCTCGCGTTGCCCTCCAGAGTCCGCCAGCTTTGTCGGCGCCAGCGAGTACGGAGGGAGAATGGAGCCTTACATCTCCGGTGGCCACGCAGATTTTCAGGACGCAGCCGGTTCGCAGTTTTAATGGAAGCGCCCAGACTCACCGAGCCGCGGCCCCGCCCCGGTACGTGCTCGATAGCGTCCCCGTGAGTTATGAGCCGACTTTCAGATTTTAGGCACAGTAGAACGCGACGCGTCTTGCGCGTCCGGGTATCGCAAGTTAAGAATCTGCGCCTCTTTATGTCCCGTAAAGCCGCATTCGCGCTGATTTTTTGCATAAGCGCCGGTCCGCTCTTCGCACAGGAGCAATCCGCCAAAACGACTAGCGAAAAGACCAGGGAGATGTTTGAGCGCGCCTTGTCCCGGGCGGAGTCGGCAACAGCTGTTAGCCATCAGATCAAAGACGTCTTCGCCCGCGCCGCCAAAGCGGTGGTCAAAATTCATGGCGTCGATGAACACAGCGAGATTTGCGGCACTGGATTTTTTATCGATCCCACCGGGACCCTTTACACCGCATACACGGTGGGAGGTGAAGCGGGAAACTTCACAATCGAATTCGGCGGCAAAAAATACCCGGCGCGTCAGCTGCTGGCAGACATCCGCAGCGGCACGGCGATGTTAAAAATCGATGAGGCCACTCCGGCCTTGCCGATTGGCAAATCTGAACAACTGGAAGTAGCAACACCTGTTGTGTCGATCGGTTTTCCTTTGGATCTGCCGGAGACGCCCAATTTTGGCATGGTGGCGGGATTTGATCGAAAATATCTGGGCCGTTATTTTTCTACGACTCACATGCGTCTTAATCTGCCGTCGCAGCGCGGGGAAGCTGGCGCGCCTCTCTTGAACATGAAAGGTGAGGTCGTTGGTATCGTTGTTAGCAGTCTTGAGAACAACTCTGCGTGTTACGGGGTGCCGATTGAAGCAGCCGAGAAAATTCGGGGCGATTTCATGCGTTTCGGCGAGGCCAGGCATGGCTGGGTTGGCATCAATGTATCCATGGCGCGTCAGCCGGTAGAAGGTTCGCTCGCGGAAATGACGCAAATCATGGAGGACACCCCGGCGGCGCGTTCTGGAATCAAAGCCGGCGATATTCTGTTGCAGGTAGGCCGGAAGAAAGTAACTCAGCCAGAAGATGTGCTTGACGCCTCGTTCTTCATCACTGCCGGCGACGTTGTGCCAATCACTGTAATGCGTGGGAATCAAAAACTGACTTTCAGTGTGCAGGCAACTATGCATCCCGCCAGCCGGACCGGGCTGTTACTCGCCGCTCCTGGCACGCCGGCAATGAATCAGCAGGCGATTCCGCTCTCGCTTGGTTCCGACGTGCCGCCTACTCCGTAAGTGGGCTAGTGCAGAAATTCTTTCGCCTGCGCGCTCGGATAATGGCGGGCAGCTGGGTCACAGCATCTTTCGAAACTCGGGTTCATCGATGATGCGGACGCCGAGTTCTTTCGCCTTGTCGAATTTGCTTCCTGGTTCTGCGCCTGCGAGGACGTAATCGGTTTTCTTGCTTACACTGCCCGTAACGTGCCCCCCCAGCGCTTCGATTTTTTCTGTCGCTTCTTCGCGCGTCATCGAGGGCATCGTCCCTGTGAGTACAAACGTTTTTCCGGCCAGTGGCAATTCTGCCGCTTTTTTTGCCGAGACTTTTTCGGCGTTGGGATGAATGCCGAGTTCTTTTATCCGGCGCAGAGTTTTTTTCCCGGCTGCCGAGGCGAAGAAATCCAGGACACTTTTTGCAACTACGGGGCCCACTTCCGTCGTAATTCCGCGGCCTTTTTCAGCTTTGCTTTTGGACGGCTTTGCGAAACCGGTTTGAATGAGCCGATCGGCAATTTCTTTTGCGTCCTCCTTTTCTTCTCGCTTTTGGTTGTACTGCAAAACTTCTTTTAGCAGCGGCGAATTGGCGACGTCTTCAATCGTCTCGTGGAAATGGGCCAGTTGTATTGCCGTCGTTCTTCCCACGTCGGGAATGGCAAGAGCAAAGAGCCATCGTGAAAGCGGCAGGGTCCGGGCCCGTTCGATCGCGCGGATCGCTTTCGTCGCATTTTTCTCACCGAAGACGCGCGGCTCTTCGTCGCTCCCGAGATTTAATTTGGCCAGCTGTTCTGTCTTCAACTCAAACAGATCGAGTGGCTCGCGTACAAGTCCACTTTCGACCAGCTTGTCCGCTACAATGCCGCCGACGCTTTCGATATCGAGCGCACTGCGAGCCGCAAAAAATTCGACGCGCCGCGTGGTTTGCGCCGGGCACTGAAGATTTTCGCAGCGCCAGGCTACAAATTGCGGGTCCCGGCGAATCGGGCCGCCACACACAAGGCACTTGCCATGAATGTGTTTGGCGAAATCAAACGGCTTCGCGTCGCGCGGTCGTTTCGATTTAACAACTTCAACAACGGCCGGGATGACTTCGCCAGCCTTTTCAATCACCACTGTGTCGCCGATGCGGATGTCTTTGCGTTTGATTTCATCCTCGTTATGCAACGTCGCGCGCCCAACAGTGCTTCCGCTCACCAACACCGGTTCCAGCATCGCCACCGGCGTGAGAATTCCGGTGCGCCCGACTTGAATCACGATGTCGTTGAGGCGCGTCTCCACACGTTCGGCCTCGTATTTGTAAGCGATGGCCCACCTTGGTGATTTTGCAGTGAAACCGAGCCGCTCGCGTTGCGCAAATGAATTCACTTTCACTACCGCGCCATCGGTTTGATAAGCGAATTTGTGACGGATCCCGTCCAACTCGTGAATGGCCTCCAGAATTTCTTCGACCGATTTGGCCACCCACCAGCGTTCGGTGGCTGGCAGGCCCAACTTCTTGAGCAGCGGAAAAATTTCCGAGTGAACATCGACGTCAACCCCCTCGGTCGCCCCAGTTCCGTACAACACAACATCGAGGGGACGCTTCGACACGATCGCCGGATCGAGTTGCTTGAGGGAACCGGCCGCGGCGTTGCGCGGATTTGCGAATAGGAGCAGGCCGGCTTTTCGCCGTTCTTCGTTTAATTTTTCAAAGCCACGTTTGTGCATGTAGACTTCGCCGCGCGCTTCCAAAAGTTTCGGCGCAGCACCGCGCAGTCGCTCGGGGACCGAACGGATCGTTCGGATATTTTGGGTGATATCGTCGCCTACCGTTCCATCCCCGCGCGTGGCTGCCTGACGCAGTCTGCCGTTTTCGTAAATGAGCGAAACCGCAACACCGTCCACTTTTGGCTCGATCACCACCGGAATTTTTTGGTTCGGCAACAGGCGCTGAATCCGGGCGTAAAAATTCTTCACTTCTTCTTCAGAATAGGTGTTGTCGAGGCTGAGCATCGGGATGAGATGCGGCACCTGCTCGAACGCTTTCAGCGGTTTTCCCCCGACACGCTGGGTGGGTGAATCGGGCGTAGCCAGATCGGGAAACTGCGTCTCCAGATCGGCGAGTTTCTTGTAGAGGCGGTCGTATTCGCGGTCGCTGATGATTGGCGCAGCTTCTTCGTAGTAGAGCCGGTCGTGCCTGCGGATTTCGTCTCGCAGCTGCTCAATTCGCTTTGCCGCCTGCGTTTCGTCCATCGCCATTTTCAACGATACGAGTTGCGCCGAATGTCGGCAATGACGCTCAACCGTGTCATTCCGAGCGAAGCGAGGAACCTCACATTCGGAGCTTAGGACAACCAATGTTCGGGCGGTGCTCATCGCCATGGGTGAGGTCCTTCGCTTCGCTCAGGATGACCGCGTCAGAGAGCAACGAGGCTTTCAAATTGTCGGAAAACCAGCTAAGCATAAACAACTGTGAAATCCGGCGAGCGCATCCTCGGCGTCGAAGGAGGCGGAACAAAAACCGCCTGGGTGTTGGTGGAGGCGGTGACGTCTGGTGGTGACACTGACACAGAATTCCGAATTCTCGATCAGGGAAAGCTGCCGCCGTCTAATCTGCGCCTCACAACTCCAGAACGTTTGCGAGAAATTTTTGCCGAGTTGCCAAAACAGGTCGACCGCGCAGGAGTTTTTCTTGCTGGTTGCGGCACTGAGGAAGATCGCCGAGCGCTCGTGCTCATTTGCCGCGACATTTGGCCAAACGCTAAAATCGTGACGGGCAGCGATCGCGATTCCGGCCTCGCGGCGGCGCTCGACCATGGAGACGGTATTGTCGTCAATGCCGGAAGTGGCTCTTCGGTGACTGGCCGGCGAGGTGATCGGATTGAGAGAGCGGGTGGGTGGGGGCACATTCTGGGCGACACCGGCGGCGGGTATTTTCTCTCCATTGAGGCGCTGCGCCTGATCTTACGCGAATACGATCTGCGCCGTGGCGAGATGCAGTTCACTGCGAAAATCCTGCACGCGCTTTCGCTGAACAATCTAGATGAACTTGTTCGCTGGGCGCAAACGGCGGACAAAATGGAGATTGCAATGCTGGCCCCGGTGGTGTTTGAAGCCGCAGCCGGGGGTGACGCGTGCGTGAACGAGATCGTAGAGGAAGGCGCGCGTGTCCTTTGTGAATACACCGAGGCTCTCGCTTCCCGGCTTCATTTGCTTGCTCCCAAAGTCGTGCTGATGGGCGGCCTCTTTCACCGCGACTCGATCTACACGCACGCGTTTCGACGCAAACTCAAAAAGAATCTGCCCGACGCCCGCGTGACCGTTGCAGAGCGGCCTCCCGAATTCGGCGCCGCATGGCTTGCAGCGGAAAAAGGTGATCGCGCTGCTTTTCAACCAAAGCTCTCTGAGAAGGAAATCGAAGATTTGGCTGCCGCGCTTACCGAACAGCGCAATCCGCGCTCGGAGAACCTGGAAAAGATGAACGCGCTACAACTGACCGAACTTTTTGTCGCGGAAGAAAAATTTGTGGAGGATGCGTTGGGTGGAGTAACTGCGGACCTTGCCAGAGCGATTGAAATGGTGACTGAATCGCTGCGGAATGGTGGCCGCTTGTTTTATGTCGGCGCTGGCAGCAGCGGGCGCATTGGCGTCCTCGATGCGAGCGAAATTCCGCCTACTTTTGGCGCGTCGCCCGACCTTGTGCAGGGAATAATTGCCGGCGGCACGACTGCCCTTTATCGCAGCGTGGAAGGCGCGGAAGACGAGGAGAGCGCGGGCACGTTAGCATTGCGGGAGAGGGGAATAAGAAATGGCGATGTGGTCATTGGGATCACCGCCAGTGGCCGGACGCCTTTTGTCCTCGGCGCCCTGGCCCACGCAAAGTCGTTAGTCGCAAAAACAATTCTGCTGACGTGCAACCCGGCTGTAGCCGCGGTGGTTGACCGCGGTGGGCCGCAGCCGGCGGCAGCGGCTACAACAATCGATCTTGTAATCGCACTTGCCGTCGGCCCCGAGATCTTGACTGGATCGACCAGATTGAAAGCTGGAACGGCAACGAAGGCTGCGCTCAACATCATCAGCACCGGCGCGATGGTCGCGCTGGGGAAGGTGCGCGGCAATCTGATGATTGATCTGCATACCTCGAGTGCCAAGCTGCGCGATCGCGCGGTGCGGGTCGTCGTCGATTTGGCACAATGCGATTACGAGGCTGCGCGTCGACAACTTGAAGCCGCGGACTGGAACCTGCGTGCCGTAGTGGAAAAACTGTAGCCGTGGTCATTCATTGAGCACGCCACACGTGGGCGATCCATGCAGAAATTTTGCTTTCCATAAGCGCAGCGGAACCGCATCGCACGAAGGAACATGTGACCGAACCGAAAGGAATGTTATGCTGTGGACAATATTCGTGATCTTGCTGGTGCTCTGGCTTCTTGGACTGGTCAGCTCCTACACGATGGGTGGGTTCATTCACATCCTGCTCGTCATTGCGATCGTGGTGCTGATTATCAATTTGATCCAAGGCCGGCGACCGCTGTAAGCTCGCCCAAATGAAACCGGCCGTCATTATCGGCATCATCCTTATTGTCATTGGCATCATCGGATTCGCTTGGGGCGGGTTGGGGTGGACGACGCAAAAGAAGGACGCGCAACTCGGCCCACTCGAGATCACCCACAAGGAAAGCCATGGGATCGCTTTTCCGCCGATTGCTAGCGGGATTTGTCTGATCGGCGGGATTGCGCTGTTAGTGATCGGCAGCCGGAAGAGCTAATCGCCGGCTTTTAAGACTGCGAAGGTTTTGCTGCCCTTGCGATCAAGATAGAGCAGGACGCCCCGTTTCGGATCGGCCTTCTTCAGCGCTTCGCGGAACGACTGCACGTTGGTGACCGGCTTGCCGTCTACCTCCGTAATGACGTCTTCACGCTGAATGTCCTGGGCCGCAGCGATGCTGTTGTCCTCGACATCGGTTACGACCACGCCTTGCTGGACCGGGAGATGAAGCCGCTCGGCAACGTCTTTCGTCAATTCCTGAACCTGCAATCCAAATTTGCCGACACTTTCCGGTGTCGGCGGCGACGGTTGAGTCGGCAACGCATTTGATGCTCGCGCAATCTCGTTGGGCAGTTCGCCAGTTTTAATGGGGACTTTGATGCTCTGACCTTTGCGCCAAACACTTAGCTGAACACTTTGGCCGATTTTCTTTTTCAAAATCTCATGCTGCAGCTGTGAGTCCGTTTCGATCGGTGTTCCATCTACATGCGTGATGACGTCGAACGGACGCAAATCGCTCTTGGAAGCAGGCGCGTCGGCTTCAATCGTGCGCACCACCACGCCCTTATCGGCACCTTTAAACAAATCACGAAGGTCCGGGTCGTCGCCGAGTGTCTCGATCCGGATACCGAGCCAGGGACGCATGATTTTGTGACCGGCGATCAGCTCGGAGCCAATTTCCTTGGCCATATTACTGGGGATCGCGAAGCCCAGGCCGCGATTCATTCCGTTAATCAGCGTGTTCATGCCGATCACTTTGCCGTCGATGTCACAGAGCGGTCCTCCGCTGTTGCCCGGATTAATCGATGCGTCGGTTTGCAGATAATCTGAAATGGAGTAGGCGCCCGTCTGAAGCAATTTGCTGCGGCCTTTGCCACTGATCACACCGTATGTGAAAGTGTAATCGAGCTTGAACGGTGCCCCTATGGCGAATGCAAACTGGCCCACCCGCACCCCATCGCTGTCACCCAGCTGGACGACTGGCAAATCTTTCGCATCGATCTTGATGACTGCGATATCTGTCTTCTCATCTGTACCCACGATCCTCGCTGGGAAATTCCGGCCGTCCCTCAATTTGACGTCTATTTTGTCTGCGCCTTCAACCACATGAAAGTTCGTGAAAATGTAGCCATCTGGTCGAACGACAAAACCGGAGCCTTCGCTTTGGACCGGTCGTGGCGCGCCCGGGTTTCGTCGTGGATTATTTTCATCGGGCGAACCTTGGAAGAACAAGTCATCGAGCGGCGAACTTTCGGCGATATCGTTTTTCTTGGAAACCTCAATAATGACAACGCTCGGCGCGACGGTTTCGAACACTTTTGCAAAAGCGTTGTTCAACTGATGAACGACATCTTTGCCTGCCTCGGCCACAGCGGCAGGAACGGTCGACGTGGGGACAGCCTCAGGTTGCGCGGCAAACGATGTACTCAGTGCACCGCACAGGGCTAAAATGGACAAACGCATGGGTTGGAAGTTGGACAGCACGGAACATGCAACGTTCAACTGGATACGTCCAATCCCGGCTTGCTCGAAGGTAGGCTCGCAGTTCGATCCAGCCCCTATTACAGAGCTGGACACAGCCCGTATAATAGCTGGCCCCACCCTGCATATGCGCGTGTTCAAGAGGCGATTTGTCTTTCGGATCGGCGTCGTACTTTTGATACTGTTCTGGGCGACAGTGCTCGGACCAGAACCTCCCGCGCGCATTTCAATTTCGCCGAGCGAACTTGTTCGCGCTGTCACGATTCAGCGCGATTCGCTGATCGAATTGTGCCTGATTGATCACGTCGATCCGAACGGGCATGATGCCCAGGGCCGGACACCGTTGCTGATCGCAACATCGCAGCAGAATTGGAAAACGGCACAGCGTCTAATGGGCGCCGGCGCCCTTGTCGAGCTTGCTGATAAAAACGGTTTTACGCCGCTAATGGCCGCCGCCATGCACGGCAACGTAGAAATCTTTCGGGAATTGCTGGCCCGCTCCACCAATCTTCACGCGGAAACCCGCTGCAAAGATGGCAGCGATTTGCTGGGCCTGGCGCTGGATGGCGGTAATCCTGAAATCGTCAGGTCTGTTGTGCAACGTTTGCCCGCAATGCCTCAGTGGCGAAGCAGCACTCAGCGCGCTCTTCAAGGAGCGCTGATGACCGGGGACAAGGGCCAAATCCAGTTGCTGCTCAGCAAGCACTCCGCGCCGCCAACACCTGAAGGAAAGAATGTGCCGTTGCTCGCGTATGCCATCGCTGGAAACGACTCCTCCCTTTTTGGTACGCTTTTGTCTTGTGGCACTGATCCCAACACGGTTTTGCCGTCGCGTTGTGATAAGGATTTTTTGGCGCTGCTCCCGTCGAAAGGGTTCAGCAGTTACGTTGAAGGAGATAAAGGTCTTACAGTGCTGATGCTGGCAGCGGGCCTCGACCGGGAAGATTATCTCCGCGCTCTGCTTGCGGCAGGCGCTAGCCGGAACCAGCTCACCAAGCGCGATAAAATGTCCGCGCTGGACATCGCCGCGGAGACTGGTCACTGGCGTTCCTCACAAATTCTTCTTGGCGGAGGGCCGTCTCCAGACCAATTGCGCGTCGAAATTTCTCTCGCCTTGCAACGGGTCGCTCTCGTTAAGAACGGCGTGCCGGTATATCGCACGCAATGTTCGACGGGGCGTCAAGGCTACTCGACGAAGACCGGCGAATTTGTGATAACGAACAAGGAACGGAACCATCGTTCTACCATCTACCACGTGGAGATGCCCTATTTCATGCGATTGAGTTGCCTCGACTTCGGAATGCATGCCGGGGTCGTGCCGAATTATCCGGCTTCACACGGATGCATTCGATTGCCCGAGGAAGCTGCGCGCAAATTCTTCTCCGAGATCCCAGTTGGAACGTTGGTGACGGTGCAATAGGATGCGCTGTCGTAGCGGTTGTCTGTGAACCGTCGATTGAGCGCATGAAACCATTAATCTTACTTGCCCCTGGAGCAGGGGCTCCTTCGTCACATCCGTGGATGCAAAATTGGAAGCGTCGTTTGTCTGAGATCGGCGACGTCGAGACGTTCGATTACGCCTACATGCGCGAAGGTAGGAAACGCCCCGATCCATTGCCAAAGCTTATCGCGGCGCATCGAGAAGCATTGAGCAACGCGAGAAAACGGCATCCGGTCGACTCAACGCTCCTAATTGGCAAGAGCATGGGTGGTCGCGTTGGATGTCATGTTTCGCTCGAAGAAAAAGTGGACGGCCTTATTTGCCTCGGATACCCGCTGTGCGCGATGGGAGACCGCACGAAACTGCGCGATGAAGTTTTGCGGGCTCTGAATACACCAATTCTCTTTGTGCAAGGCACGCGCGATCCGCTTTGTCCCTTGGATCTCGTTGAGCGCGTGCGTACCGAAATGAAAACGCAAAACGTTTTATATATCGTTGAAGGAGGCGACCATTCCTTGCGCGTGCCGAAACGCCAGCTTCAAGCAAGCGGCCAGGCGCAAGAAGATCTCGATCAACGAATCCTCGAAGCCATAGCTGGATTTGTTGACCAATTGCCGAGGAGTGCAGATTAAGTGAACATGAAAAGGAAACCTATTCCCGTTTCCCTCCACGCAGGCCAAATCGAGTTCGTCAAGGTCAATACCGACGCATGGAGGTGGCGAGATGTCTATCGCTGGCTGCTGGGTTTGAGCTGGCCGCAGTTCGCCGGCTTTGTAGCCAGTCTTTACGTCGGGCTAAACCTTCTTTTCGCCGCCCTGTACAGTTTCCAGCCAGACAGTATCGCCGGGAGCACTGGCGGGCACCGGTTTTTTGACTGCTTCTTTTTCAGCGTGCAAACGCTGGCCACTGTTGGCTATGGCCACATGTATCCGCAAACGCTCTATGGCCACATCGTCACGACCATTGAAATTATGAGCGGGCTCTTTTTGCTGGCGGTCATGACTGGGCTGATCTTTGTTCGCTTTTCGCGCCCGATCGCGCGCGTCATGTTCAGCAATTCAATGGTCATTGCGCTCTTAAACGGGAAGCCGACACTAATGGTGCGGATCGGTAATGAAAATCACCACAGCATGGTGGAGGCCGAATTCCGAATCATGTTTTCTCGTGATGAACCGTTGCTAGAAGGCGGAGACTTCCGCCACTTTTATGTTCTCAAGCTTCACTTCGATCGGTTGACTGTTTTTCCCGCGGCGCTGACTTTGCGGCATACGATCGACGAAACGAGTCCGCTGTTTGGCGCAACTCCGGAGTCGCTCGAATCCAGCCGGATCCTGTTTATTGTCTCAGTAGTTGGAATCGATCCGGTCATTGCGGCCACAGTACAAACGCAAAAGGATTACAGCTGGCGCGACGTCCGTTTCGGCGAACGTTTCGTCGAGATGTATACCGAGCTCGGTGGCGGCCGGCTGACAGTGGATTACGGCCGCCTTCACGATACTGAGCAAGTGGAGTTTGCAGTTCGCGGCAACGGGCAGATTGAGTCTTCCGATGACAACTAAATGACTGGGCGCTGGCTCCTGAATTTGACTTGTTTATGTTTGGTCTGCTCCGATACTTTCCCTTGGCGCATTGGCGCGTCTCATCTTTATTCGAAAAACAAACGCTAACTAAAAGGAGCATTAAAATTATGGGATTACTTGATTCGTTACTCAGCGCAGTCAGTGGAAAAAGTGGCGCTTCTGGCGAAGCGGCCCCGCTTATAGGGATTCTCAGCGGTCTCCTCGCACAGAGCGGAGGCTTGCAGGGCCTTGCCAATAAATTTTCCCAGAGTGGCCAGGGCGACGCCTTCTCATCATGGGTTGGGATGGGTGAAAACCAGCCGGTTTCCAGCAATCAAATTCAACAGGCGCTCGGTTCCGACCAGGTTCGTGCGCTCGCGGCAAGAATGGGAGTGGACCCGACTCTGGCGTCGAACTTCCTTGCTGAATACCTGCCAAAGATCGTGGATAAACTGACGCCGGCCGGCAAGGTGGACCCCACCGCGGACCATCAGGAAGGGTTGACGGCTCTACTGCCATCACTCCTGCAAAGCCTCGGCGGAAAATCCGGCGGCGATCAGTCCGCGCAAGCATAGAACGTTTCTGCGGCAAGGCACCGCCGATCGGCAACAGCTAGCGTAGCTTGGATGACTAACAGCGCGTTAGTCTAGGTCCCTGTTATGGGTCGGGCGGCACTAGAATAATCCGTGCAAACCGAAACATAGCGGCTAGCAGGTGCGCGACGATGCAGTGAAGAGCGGCCCGAATGCATTAAGTATGGCGATGTTGAAAATTTTGAACTGAAATCGGCGCGAGGCGTTGTGTTTCACCAGTCAAATAGAAACCAAGGCAAGGAGGCGCGCTTGCCTGCTGGAGGTCGACCTCATGAACAGACTAAAAAACGTAATGCGCTTCGTCGTCATCGTATGTCTAACCTTGGCGATAGCCCGCGGACAAGACGCGCGGCCCGATCTTGACGCCGGAAGGCTTCAAACCGGATCCTTTTCTTTCCGAACGTTAGTGGACGGCAAGGAGGTTGGCCGAAGCCGCATTCAGATTCGAAGTTCCACTGACTCGGGAAGCTATATTTTTTCAAACCTTGTCATTGGGAGTTTCAGCCAATCCTGGGAGGCCGTCGCCTCGCCGACGTTTGTTCCAGTGTCAGCAAAGCTCACTTTTGGGCAGGGCAGCGCGGCACGCACCGCGTTCGACCTCTCTTACCAGGGCAATCGAGTGACTGGGTTCATAACTTCCAGGAAAGAACCGTTCAAGAAGCGCGAAGTCGACGAGACAGTAGCTGATGACACTGTAGATCAGCGCATAGACTGGGCCACTGTTATGGCTCTCAAGAAATATGTTCAGGGGCTGGAATTCCGATTTCATGTTTATGATCCAGGAACGGGAAACTCGCTTGTTAGTGTGCGAATCGGTGAAAGTCAGACGACCACAGTCCCAGCCGGCTCGTTTGAGACCGTGCGTGTCTCATACCGGATTGATAAGGGCAACGGTCCCGAAACTTATGAGGTGTTCGTCACAAAACAGGCTCCACGGTTTCTGGTGAAAGAGAAATTTCCTAATGGCTCGATAACCGAGCTTGTGGAGCTTACCAAATCAACATCCGACATGTCTTGGTATTCGCTTGAGCTCTCTAGCGAAGTGAGTTGATTCGATTGTGATTAACAGGGCTAAGGAAATGGTAGGACGTCACGCTGCGATCTATTCTGCGCGGCGACGGCAGTGCACTTTGCCCCGTGGCTAATTTTTTGATCGCCTTCGGGTTCGAATCCGAAGGCAGACGTGAGCTGGTTGACGCGGCGTGCGTCTGACGTCTAACGCCCGCTTCCGAATCGCGCAATCGCGGTCACGCGAACCTGTACGCTACTTAATCGAGGGCCGGAATAAGGAGTTGCCCAAAGCCTCGTTTCTTTGGCCTAGGGAGAAAACTGCGTCCCGAGTTATACCGCCTGATGTGCGGGATCCGCACCTAGCAACCCAAACCATAAGGAGAAACTAATGACAAAAAAAGTGCTGACCAGGTTCGTGCGCGTCGCTTTCGCGGCGAGCGTTGGACTACATCTAATTTTTGCATCGAGCGCATTCGCTCAGTTGCCGGCTCCGGCCGTTCCCGGGGTGTCGCCGGCAGCCCAGGCTGAGGTGGAGCGCGTGATCGTGACCGGTTCAAACATTCCCACAGCGGAAGAGACTGGTCCGAATCCGGTGGACACGTATCGTCCGCAGGACATCGAGAAACTGGGTATCCGTAATGC
>DASSFL010000096.1:0-4756 GCA_035694525.1 Candidatus Udaeobacter sp.
AAACGATCACTCGGATTTTTTTAGAAGCCGCTCGCGTTCGCGATCAAGTTGCCGGCGCTCGCTCGCCGTCAAACTACCAATTCCGAACTTGGAAATCTTATCGAGAATCGGATCGATCGAGGTGTAAACGTCATCCGGTTCTGCTGAACGGCTGGAATGCATTTTAGGGACGACATGGAATTTCGGCCTGGGAGCGAAGCGCGCTTTTAATGCGTCCCACCAGGGAAGTTCCGGCCCGGCGCCATGCATTTCAATGAAAAGGAACGCCGCGCCGATGCTTGTCCAAACGACCATCAGTTCGCTCCAGGCGTGATACGCGAGCAGTTGAAAGGTGTAAACTGCAGCAAGAATCAGTACAACCCATTTGGTCATGATCCGTAGAAACAATTCAGCCCGCGGATAGATGGTGGCGAAGGCAACAAAAATTCCAAAGTGCAATGCGGGCGAACCGGCGATAGCAGAGCGCTGCCAAAGGCCCCAAACCGTTAGCAGCGCCGCTGGCGTAACCAGCAAAATAAGATAGAGCCCAATATAGGCGCGCCGCCCGATAAAGCGTTCGACTTCGCGTCCGAACACGAACAACATGTACATCTCGATTGCGAACCAGAGCAGCCCCGACGGCGCGTGCACAAAGGCGTACGTGAAAAGGCGCCACACCTGGCCAGACCAGACTGCCGCACTATCGAATTGCAAATACGCTAAAATCGACCCCGCCCCGATCGCGACCAGAATAGCTGCGAGAATTGCGGCCGCGACGTGCACCCCAACCAGCATCGTGGTCATATCGACCGGATAGCGGCCCATCCACGCAACAGGCCGATAATCATCGGAGGTGGTGACCCCGAACATACTTTCAATTAATGCCGCGCACTGTTCTTACGCAAGCGTGAAACAATTTAACCGTTCAATGATTCAACGTGGCGAACCCGTCCATTCGTGCTTAAATGGACACCTTCGTTTCATGAAAAATGTCGCACCCGCCATATTCCCGCCGATTGGAATCGGCGATACGAAGCCGACGAACCAGGCCGTGCTCGATTGGGTACACGAAATCGGAAAGCTGACAAAACCCGAGAACATTTTCTGGTGTGACGGTTCCGAGGGAGAGAATGAATTCCTGATCGCGGAATCGTTAAAACAGAACGTGCTGATCAAGCTGAACGAGAAAAGAGTTCCCCGGTCCTACTTGCACCGTTCGAACCCGAACGATGTCGCCCGGGTGGAGAAGGTCACATTCATTTGCACGCCGACCAAAGAAGAAGCCGGGCCCACAAATAACTGGTCGGAACCGGCGGAAACGTATTCGAAGCTATATGGACTGCTGAACGGCGCGATGCGCGGACGCACCATGTTTGTTGTGCCTTACATCATGGGCCCGCCCGATTCTCCCCTGACCAAAGTTGGGTTCGAAATCACCGATTCAAAATACGTCGTGCTCAGCATGCGAATCATGACGCGCATGGGCAAAATCGCGCTGAACCGGCTTGGCAACGATCCAAAGGCCGAATGGAACCGTGGCGTGCATTCGTTATTAGATGTCGATCCCGATCGGCGGTTTATCTGTCATTTTCCCCAGGATAACACGATTATCTCGGTCGGCTCTGGATACGGCGGGAACGTTTTGCTAAGCAAGAAATGCTTCGCGCTGCGCATTGGCTCCTATCTCGCGCGTAAGCAAGGCTGGATGGCGGAGCACATGCTGATTCTCGGCGTTGAATCGCCCGAAGGAAAAAAACATTACGTGGCTGCAGCGTTCCCCAGCGCATGCGGCAAAACCAATTTCGCAATGTTGATTCCGCCCGCGCACTTCGATGGCTGGAAAGTGACTACTGTCGGCGACGACATCGCGTGGATGGAAATTCGCGACGGGCGTTTGTTCGCTGTGAATCCCGAGAACGGTTATTTCGGCGTAGTTCCCGGTACAAGTTATAAATCGAATCCGAATGCGATGAAATCGATCGAACACGATACGCTTTACACAAACGTCGCGCTCACTGATGACGGCGATGTTTGGTGGGAAGGAAAAGACGGTCCGCCTCCGAAGCATGCCATTGACTGGCGCGGGAACGATTGGACGCCGGACTTAAAAGAAAAAGCCGCGCATCCCAACAGCAGGTTTGCCACGCCGATGCGCAATAATGCTGCTCTCGATCCGGATGTGGAAAAAGGGGAAGGCGTTCCGATCAGCGCCATCATTTTCGGCGGCCGACGCCGTGACACTGTGCCGCTGGTGTATGAGGCATTCGATTGGACTCACGGCGTTTATCTCGGGGCAACCATGGCCTCCGAGACAACGGCAGCCGCGACCGGCGCTGTTGGACAAGTCCGCCGGGATCCGATGGCGATGCTGCCTTTCTGCGGATACAATATCGGCGATTATTTCCGGCATTGGATCGGCATCGGAAAACGTCTCACGAGTCCGCCGCTCATCTTCAACGTGAATTGGTTCCGCAAAGGCGCGAATGGAAAATTCCTGTGGCCGGGCTTCGGCGAGAACATGCGTGTACTCAAATGGATCATCGATCGCTGCGAGCAAAATGGCGGGGCGGTCAAATCGCCTGTCGGCTGGTTGCCCACTCCGCATGATCTCGATCTTAATGGTCTAGACATCGATCACACATCCGTGGCCGAGCTTCTCGGAATCGATCACGAGGAATGGCAAAAAGAACTTGCCGCGCACAAGACCTTTTTCGACTCGCTCGGCGGCGTTGTCCCGGAGGAATTGCAACAACAATGCGAGGCGCTGGCCGAGCGCTTCAAGGAATAACTGCTGAAGCCGTCGCCCGGTGGGCGGCCCAATGCGCGCGCTAGATTGGCGGCGCTACATCGCGCTTCGCGCACGAATTATCTACAAAATTTGCGAACCGCTTGACTGGCAGCGAATATTTCCAGTGGGTTCGAAGGTTGCGAGCACAGAACATCTCAGAGCGCCAATCGCGAAGGATCGCATTGAGGTTCGTGGGGCGCGCCAGAACAATCTCAAAGGGATCGATGTTGATCTTCCGCTGGGGAAATTGACAGTCGTCACAGGCCCCAGCGGCAGTGGCAAATCGAGCCTGGCATTCGAGACCATTTACGCCGAAGGCCAGCGACGTTACGTCGAAACGTTCAGCCCATATATGCGGCAATTTCTCGACCGCATGGACAAGCCGCGCGTGGACGACATCCGCGGTATCCCTCCCGCGATCGCCATCGAGCAAGCGAACCCGGTCAAGAGCTCGCGTTCGACTGTCGGCACGATGACAGAAATCAACGATTATCTGAAATTGCTCTGGCCGCTCGTCGCACGTGCATTCTGCCCGAGCTGCAGCCGCGAAATTCGTCCCGAAACCGCGCAATCGATTACAAATCAAGTCCTTCGTCATTTCGAGCGAAGTCGAGAAATCCCGGTGCGAAACCCGTCGGTAAGTTCGCGGAGTCCCTCGACTTCACTTCGTTCCGCTGGGGATGACGGCGCAACCGTTCTAGTCACTTTCTGGGTCGCCGTTCCACTGAAAACCGAGCCGCGCAAGTTCTTCGAATTTCTTCAACAACAGGGTTATCTCCGCGTATGGATCGAGAATCAAATCGTGCGCGTCGATGGCGATCCAAAAAAGGTACGACTGGGGGGCCGCGTTCAGGTTATTCAGGATCGCGTCGTAGTCTCGGAAGAAAACCGCGCCCGCCTGGTGGAGGCCATCGAAACCGCGTTACGCTTCGGTAAAGGAAAAATCAACGTCGTTCCGATTTCAGAAAACACCCAACGCTCAACGCCCAACGCCCAACGCCCAACGAATCACGAACTACCTTTCTCGACCGGCTGGCATTGTGCCCACTGCGATCTCGACATTCGCCCGCCTTCACCCGGGCTGTTCAGTTTCAACAGTCCACTCGGCGCGTGCCCGGAATGTCGCGGATTTGGTCGTACCATCGCAATCGATCTAAATAAGGCCATTCCAAATCGCAGCCTGAGCATCAAACAAGGCGTGGTGCGCGTTTTTCGCGGCGCCGAATTCGGCGAATCGCAGAAAGACTTGCTTCGAGCCTGCGTCCGCAAAGAGATCGATACCAATGTTCCATTCGAAGAATTACCGAAGGCCGACCAGGACTTCGTGATCGAAGGCGAGAAACGAGCAGGCGATTATACAGACGAGGATTACGAAAACGACCGGTGGTATGGCGTCCGAGGATTCTTCCGCTGGCTCGAGAGCAAGACTTACAAGATGCATGTGCGCGTTTTGCTCAGCCGCTATCGGGCGTATATCACCTGCCCGAAATGCAACGGAGGACGATACCAACCCGAAGCGCTAAATTATAAAATTGTAGTGGCGCTGGATGATCGCTCGGACAGTGCTCGCAAAACGCGGCGACAATTAACGCTTCCCGAATTCCAGGCGCTTTCGATCCTGGATGCCCGCAATTTTCTGACCGCGATCGAGATTCCGTCGAACGATTCGACCACGCGAATGTTAAGCGACGAAATCTGTGTGCGCCTCAATTATCTCTGCGAAGTCGGGGTTGGCTATCTCACGCTCGATCGATCCACGCGCACTTTGAGCGGGGGCGAAGTGCAACGGGTGAACCTCACCACATGTCTCGGTGCATCGCTGGTCAACACACTCTTCGTCATGGACGAACCGAGCATCGGCTTGCATCCGCGCGACGTTGGCCGGCTGGTGCGTGTGATGCATAACTTGCGCGACAAAGGCAATACGCTCCTCGTGGTCGAGCACGAGGAACAAATCATTCGTGCGGCTGATAATTTGATCGATATCGG
>DASSFL010000097.1:0-2569 GCA_035694525.1 Candidatus Udaeobacter sp.
AGCAGAAGCACCAGATGTGCAAAGAGCTTACAGGCAGGTGACTGACGTGTTCAATTCTTTGGACGAAAATGGTCGTAAGGCGTTTCTGGAAGGTCTTGGTACGGTTACTACACAAGATGGAGTATATCCAGGGTTTTATCAAAGAGCGGTTACGAATCCAGCGGAGTTTGCTGCTGAATTTATGGGACATGTGGGAGATGTGATTGCCAATGTGCCTAAACCGTCAGCCTACCTACGCGATGAGATGCGGTTCGTGCCAGACGAGATGTCTAGACTGTTGATTAAAAGCACTCTGCGTCGGATGCAAGGACTGGACCGACTTCAGATGTTGGTGGAAAACTCAGCTCGACGACGTGGGATAAAGGATGTTGCGTGGAACAAAGTTATTAGTGATACAGCAGAGGCGTTCAAACCTCTAGCACGCTCGGCGTTGGACATCGCTAACGATCAGGCTGAGTTCTACAGGACAAGGAATTTGTATCCCGACATGTATAGGGGTCTACTTAATGAAATGGCCCAGTCGATGGAGCAGTTTCAGGAATATCAGACACAAGAGGCAAGACCTAGTCTACCTGGGACCATTCTAAAGAGTCGTAGCATTCCAGACATGATCCGCGGTTTCCTCAAACTACCCGATCCTGCTGGTAAACTTCCTCAAAAGCTCGGTTTCTGGGACAAACAGCTGACCCAGTTTGGTCAATTCGCCGACAAGTATCCACAGGCACGATCTGCTTGGGACATGTTTGCGGCTGGTAGAGCGATGTTTAACGGGTTTAAGGTGCAATTACACACAGCTTTAGCAGGTGCTTTTGAAGGAGGCAAACCGACCGACGATGCTAGGACGAAGGATGTGCACAAGTTCATCTACAGTCCTTCTATGCGGCAAGCGTTTGACAAGATTAGTCTGGACCTAAACTCCTATGGAGATCGTATATTCGATGCTGAACTAGCTAAGGCTGGTGGTGATATCATGGCAATGGACCCACAGAAGGTAAGTGGGTGGTTGACTCCTGAGTTTATGAATGGTCTAATGGCCAAGTATGGCATAAAGGACGCTGACAAACCCGCGATGATGACTGTCCTTGACGGAACACGTGGTCAGATTAAGGTGACTGGTTCTGTTATGGTCAGTGCTGCAGTCCACAAGATGGAGACAGCCGTGGCTGTAGCTGTTGCACGGAATACTGACCTACCACCTGAACCGTCTAGAAAAGTAGCCCAGTTGTTGACTGAAGCGGTTCGAATGCAGGCTACTGACTTTGAAGGTGCGATGGCGAAGTTGGCACAATTTCGTCAAAGTGTTAAAAGTCCTCAGGCATTTGAACGTATGTTCGATATGGCAAATGCGACGTGGGATCATATTCAAACTCTTGAACGTTTCTTGTCACTTCGAATGCCGTATTTTATGTCGGAGCGTAGACCTGGACAGTATGGCCTGTTCTTCAAGGACAAAGCGGATAAAGTTGTGTCTCGGTATTTCAAGAACGCCGCTGATCGAGACAAGTACGTGCTTGCTAACAAGATTGACCCAGTTCGACAAACAAACCCAGGTGAACGGGATTATGGTGTTAGTCCAGCACTGTTCAAACAACTCGATGAAAGTCAGGCACGGCTGAAAGAGAAACTTGTCAATGTGTTTGGTGCAGAAGGTGCAGAGAGTATAGCTACTGCGATGGACCTAGCCACGGAGTTACGTGATCAGCTAAACTCTAGGGACATTTTGAAGGTGACAACTGGACGTGACCTCGCTCCTGGACGTGAAGAGCTTGATATGTTTGCTGCGCACCAACAGTATATCAATGCAATCAGCCGTGCAGCCTACAACAATTTTGTGAGGCTCGAGACCGAACTACTAAACACTGATCCTACCTTCAACAATGAACCAATGCTGAAGGAGTATATCAATAAGCAGGTTAAACAAGTTTTGGTCCAAGATAGTCCAATGGGGCGACAGATGCAGAACCTTGGGTTTCTATACTATCTGTGGGGTAACGTGTCTAGTATGATGTTACAGGCAATGGACCAGTTAAGTGGTCTAGCTCCAATGCTAACTTCACGTGGAGGGTCGATTGCTGGTTCCTACAGGACTATTGTGCAGGCAAACAAGATGCTAATCGACAGTAGGTTTGGTGGTAAATATAGAGACCCTGAAGTCCAAGCAGCGGTTGAACGGGCACGTCGGGACGGTATCCTTGGTTCATGGATTGCACGAGAGCTGGACATTGTGCAGGATCTACCAATGGTAAACCGGATGAGGGCAACCACTGGAAAAAGTTTGTGGACTCCGTTTGAGATGTTAAAGAGTAGACTGTACCAAGGGTATGCTATGATGCGTCGACTCTACGACACCATACCGAGGTATAACTCCGAAGTAGGTTTCGTAGCCGCTCTATTACACCTTCGAAGTAAAGAAGGTGGCAAACTAAGTGGTGAGGCACTATTCAAAGAGGCTCAGTTCCTCAAGGAACTTGCTATGTATCCAGGTGGTAAAGAGAATAGACCTGGCTTCTTCCAACATGTGCCAAGAACCGCGGCTCAGAGTCTATGGAGTTTGCAGACCTATGCCAAT
>DASSFL010000098.1:0-1868 GCA_035694525.1 Candidatus Udaeobacter sp.
TGCGGATGGCGCACCTTCATACCGATATGCAGTGTCTCGATGTTCATATTGCAATCCTTAGCCCCCTCTAGCGCCTACGCCAGCATTACATGACCACGCCGATCATCCATCAGCACGCGTAGAGGCTGACTTGATATCGACGATCGGCGTGCCGTCGAATACCTCGATTGGTCCGATCTTTAACCGCGTACCTTCAATCTCACGCACTGTTACGGGGTGAAGTCCTAGCGGGTTCGGTCGCGCTGGCGATCGGGTATAAAACACACCGGTAATCGGGCGGCGCGGATCGTTGCGCGGATATCCTTTCAGCACGTCTCGATTCGCCTCGTGCAACCATGTAATCACAATCAATTCGTGCCCCACTTCCATTCCCAGCAATGCGTCCGCGAATTGCGGTTCGATCTCGAGCCACGCGTCGGGAGCACCCTCCGATCCTTGCCGCGGCGCGTCTTCACGGCCTTTCACTGTCGATCGAATGAAGCCAATCGGCTCCAGTGTGTAAGAGCTCATCTTGTCCAACCTTGTTCACGTTTCCTGCGACGCAACTGATCCCTTTGGCCTACGCGAGCAGCTCTTCGAGTTCTTCGGTGGTGAGGCCGGTCATGAGCGGTTCCTCGCTGTCGATGGCGGCGTCGATCGCGGCGCGTTTTTTTTCCTGCAGGTGCAAGATTTTTTCTTCGACCGTGTCGCGGGTGATCAGCTTGTAAGCGGTGACGACGCGGGTTTGCCCGATGCGATGGGCGCGGTCGGTGGCTTGCGCCTCGACCGCTGGATTCCACCACGGATCGAAATGAATGACGGTGTCGGCGGCGGAAAGATTCAGGCCGACGCCGCCAGCTTTCAAGCTGATCAGGAAAACTCGAATCGCGGAGTCGCTCTGGAAGCGATCTACGATTTCCTGACGCTGTTTGGTCGAGCCGTCGAGATAGCAGAATGGAATCTCTAGCTTCTCCAGGCATTCGCGAATGAGGTGCAGCATCGAGACGAACTGGCTGAAGACAAGAACGCGGTGTTCGCCGTCGATCGCTTCCTCGAGGAGCTCGTCCAAGAGATCCAGCTTGGCGGAGGTCCCTTCCTTATCGATGCCGACGAGGCGCAGATCGCAACAGACCTGGCGCAAACGGAGGAGACCAGTAAGCATCTTCATCCTTTGCGCACCGGCGTTCACATTCTTGCCGGAACTGCCGAGACCCTGCTGGATCTCGCGCAGTAGCGCGTCATAGGCGGCGCGTTGATGACTCGTTAGGCTGCAAGGCACAACCTGTTCGATTTTCTCGGGCAGATCTTTCGCCACGTCGCGTTTCCTTCGGCGAAGCAGGAACGGCTGAAGCCGGCGCGAGAGCCGGCGTTGCACATCGGGCGCGGAGCCACGCGCGATCGGTAATTCGTAGCGTTCGCGGAAGTCGTTGCGATTTCCAAGATAACCGGGCAGGGCGAAGTTCATGATCGACCAGAGATCGCGCACCGAATTTTCCATCGGGGTACCGGTCAGCACGAAGCGATGCTTCGCACGGAGGGCGAACGCGGCCTGCGCGTTTTGCGTCTCCGGATTTTTGATGTGCTGCGCTTCGTCGAGCACGGCCGTTGAGAAGTTGATTTCGCGTAGTGTGTCGATGTCGCGTCGCAGCAGTGCGTAGCTCGTTATGACCATGTCGACGTCCGCGATCGATTTGAAACGCGTGGCGCGATCGGCGCCTTCGAGCACGAGCGTCTTAAGTTCGGGAGTAAACTTCCGCGCTTCGTTCTCCCAGTTTGTCATCAGCGATGTCGGGCATACGACGAGTGCCGGGCCCAGGCCCTGGTGCGCGCGGAGAAACGCGAGCGTCTGCACCGTTTTACCAAGACCCATCTCGTCGGCCAGGATGCCG
>DASSFL010000099.1:0-5421 GCA_035694525.1 Candidatus Udaeobacter sp.
ATCAGCGGCGCTGAAGAAAATGTTGCCTGCTTTGCAAGAGACGCGTCACACGATCGAGCTAGCGATAAGACGCAATGGTTGGCAGCCATTGGCGATTTCTCAGAACGCAAATGGCTGATGTTTTCATTGCGGCAGCGACTCGAACACCGTTCGGTCGATATGGCGGTCGGCTGGCCGCATTGCGCTGCGACGATCTGGCGGCGGCGCCAATCACCGCGTTGATGGCGCGTTATCCTACAGTGGACTGGGGCATGGTGGACGAAGTCGTGCTCGGTTGCGCCAATCAGGCCGGCGAAGACAACCGCAATGTTGCGCGCATGGCCACGTTGCTGTCCGGTCTGCCAGAAACAGTGCCGGCAGTGACGGTGAATCGGTTGTGCGCTTCTGGTCTGGAAGCAGTTGGTCAAGCCGCTCGCGCGATCGCCGGTGGCGACGCGGAGTTTGTGATTGCTGGGGGCGTCGAAAGTATGTCTCGCGCGCCGTTCGTCGTGCCTAAAGCTGAAGCTGCATTTACTCGCGAGCAAAAACTGGAGGACAGTACGCTCGGATGGCGTTGCATTAATCCGGTGATGCAGTCGCGGTACGGCGTCGATTCGATGACGCAAACCGCGGACAACATCGCTCGCGAACACGGCATTATACGCGACTGCCAGGACGCATATGCATTGCGCAGTCAGCAACGCACTGCACGCGCACAAGCGGAAGGTTGGCTGGCCGAAGAGATAACTGCAGTGCAAATCAGCAATGGCAGTGAAAGCATCACCGTTGATGAGGACGAACATCCACGCCCCAAGATCACGCTTGGGCAACTGGCCAAACTAAAACCACTGTTGGGCACGGACAGCACCATCACCGCAGGCAATGCTTCCGGCATAAACGATGGCGCCTGCGCCCTGCTGCTGGCGTCGGCTGCGGCGCTGAACAAACATGGCTTGCAGCCCTTGGCCCGCATCATCAGAATGGCCGCCGCCGGGGTGGCTCCGCGGATCATGGGCATTGGACCGGTGCCAGCGATCCACAAATTGTTAGCCAAGATCGGCCTGCGCCTCGACGACTTCGACCGTATAGAAATCAATGAAGCTTTCGCCGCCCAGGTGCTCGCGTGTACGCGCAGTCTCGGATTGGCCGACGATGCCGAGCATGTCAACGGTAACGGTGGCGCGATCGCGCTCGGGCACCCGCTTGGCGCGAGCGGTGCGCGTTTGGCGATGACTGCCGCTTATGCTTTGCGCAGACAGCAACAGTCGCGTGCCTTAGTGAGTCTTTGCGTCGGTGTCGGCCAAGGCGTTGCATTGGCCCTCGAGCGGGTGTGAGCAGTTTAGGGCGGCTTCACCATGAGCTTTCCACTACACGAGAGTTGCAATGAAAACTAAATACGACGTGGTCGTCCTCGGTGCCGGGCACAATGGTCTCGTGGCCGCGGCTTATCTCGCGCGGGCCGGTTTGAGTGTCCTGGTGTTGGAGAAAAATGACTACATCGGCGGAGCCACCACTTCGCAAAAAGTTTTCCCGGACTACGATGCATATCTGTCGCGCTACTCTTACCTGGTCAGCTTGTTCCCGGAGAAAATTATTCGTGATCTTGGCCTGAAACTCGAGCTGCGCAGACGCGCGACCAGGTCATTCACGCCGTATTTGAAAAATGGTCTCCATGACGGCTTGCTCTTGAGCAACGTCTCCGAGGAAGCGAGTCGTCAATCCATCTTCGAGCTTACTGGAAGTTTTGCGGAGGCGGAGCAGCTCAAGAAATTTTACGGCTTGGTTCGTGTCTTTGCCGAAAATGTCTGGGACACAATGCTGGAGCCGCTCGTGGCGAAAGAAGATTTCCGGCGTTGCTTCGACGCAGACGATACACACCGCGAGGCCTGGCGCAGTTTGGTTGAAGAACCACTCGGTTGCGTAGTGGAACGTTATTTGCAAGACGATTTCCTTCGCGGTCTGGTTTTCACGGACGCGAAGGTTGGCCTCTTCACTCATCCCTACGATGAGACGCTGCTGCAGAACCGCTGTTTCCTCTACCATGTGATAGGGAACAAAACCGGCGAATGGAAGGTGCCCGTTGGTGGAATGGGTGGTGTCGTGCGCGAGTTGGAGAAGGCCGCACGAAACAGCGGGGCGGAGATGTTAACGCGAGTCCATCTTCACTCGCTGAATGTGACCGGGAAAAAGCGAGGCGCTGAATTTGACTGCGATGGAAAAACGCACGCAATCGAGGCGCGCTTCCTTCTCGTAAACTTCGGCAGGAACGTACTGGCGAAATTCCTCGGCAAACCGTATCAGCCGGACCCGACGGATGAAGGCTCGGTGTTCAAAATCAACATGCTCCTCCGCCGGTTGCCAAAACTAAAAACGAAGAGTCACCCGGAAGCAGAAGCGTTTTGCGGCACGTTTCGTATCAACGAAGGCTACGAGGAAATGAACCTTAGCTACCGGCAAGCTTTGCAGGGACGGCTGCCTGACAAACTTCCTTCGGAGATCTATTGTCACACCCTCACCGACGACAGCATTCTATCGCCAGACCTGCGCGCGCAGGGATTCCACACCATGACAGTCTTCGGTCTCGATACGCCATGGAGTTTGTTTGCAGACAACAATGGGGCGATGCGTCAGCGCACGGAACAACAATTCGTCGAAGAACTAAATGGCTGGTTGGCGGAGCCGCTCGAAGATTGCCTTGCTATCGCACGCGATGACAGTCTTTGCATTGAGAGCAAAAGTCCGGTCGACATTGAGGAAGCGCTCGGGCTCTACCACGGTAATATCTTCCAGAACGCATTGACGTTTCCCTTCGCCGAAACAAGAGAACAAGTCGGTACGTGGGGGTGTGAAACGGAATTTGAGAACGTATTTCTCTGCGGCTCGAGTGCCCACCGCGGCGGCGGAGTCAGCGGCGTTCCTGGTCACAATGCGGCGATGAAGGTGCTGGAAACAAAAGGCCGATTATGATCGGGCCTCGACTCGAGGAAAAAGCGGAAGCCATTGAACCTTTTACCACTCGCTAGGCGCGGCAGTGTTGCTTTGGCCCTCGAGCGGGCGCGACCGCCTCGGGGTTACTTCACCGGGACATTGATTGGAGGGGCGAGGTCCTCCGAGCCCGATCACCCATCCCGCGTCGCAGAGGCTGCCCTGAGCTTGTCGCAGGAGCTCCGCACTCCGGCGACGTAAGCTGTCTCAGCCCCAATATTAATTCGCGCGAGCGACACGCCCACCACTAGACTCCTTCCGCATGAAAACGAGACCGCTCGTCGCGTTCCTGCTCTTTGCTGCCTCGATCACGTTCGCCGCCAGTCCCTCGCCGATTTCTACCGCAAGTCCGCCGGCTTCGCCATCAGCGACTGCCGCCCAACCGCGCAATCTAAAACCGGAGGATTACGCCGGGTTGCGCGACGTGGACGAGCCAAAGCTTTCGCCGGACGGGAATCTGCTCGTCTATGTCGTGAAAACGGCGGACATGGAGAAGGACAAGGTGCCCGGCAACCTTTGGCTGGCGAAATGGGACGGTTCGGAAAATCGCGCCCTCACACACGGAAACAACGACCAGTCGCATCCGCGTTGGAGTCCGGACGGCAAATTCATCGCGTTCCTCTCGGGGCGTGAAGACGAGAACGAGATCGATCAGCTCTGGATCCTGCCGATTAACGGTGGTGAAGCCGAGAAGGTTACCGACACAAAAGGCGGCGTCGAGGATTTCGCCTGGTCGCCGGATTCAAAGCGTATTGTCCTCGTCGTGCGTGATGCCGATCCGCGCGAGCCGGAGAAGAGGGAAAAACAGAAGAAGACTGTCTCGCCCCTCGTCATCAATCGTTTTCACTTCAAACAGGATATTGACGGCTATCTGACTGATCGCTGGTCGCACTTGCAATTGCTCGACCTAGTCACGCGCAAGATCGACATTCTCACCTCCGGCAAACACGACGAATTCCTGCCGGCTTGGTCTCCGGACGGCACGGAAATCGCATACGTGACGAAGCGCGGGAACGATCCCGACCGCATTGTCAATTGGGACGTCTGGGTGGTCGGCGCGAAACCGGGCGCGGCGGAGCGGCAAATTACCACCTCTCCTGAAGCCGACCCGGATCCTGACTGGGAAAGCGCGCCGGCTTGGAGTCCCGATGGTAAAACTATCGCTTACATCCACGGCGGCGATCCAAAGAAGGTCGAATATGCCGTGCACACTCTCGCAGTTATTCCGGCGGCGGGTGGTGAAGCGAAAGTGCTCACGCAAAATTTGGATCGCAACGTTGTTCAGCCGCGTTGGTCCGCCGATGGCAAATCGATCTTCGTCTTGTTGGAGGATGACGGTGTGCAAACCCTCCTGCGCGTTCCAGTTTCCGGCGGCGCGCCCGAACCGGTGGTTGGCGGCCGGCGCAGCATCACCGCTTATGACGTGAGCAAGAATGGAAAAGTGATCGTGCGTTCGAGCACACCCGATCGCCCCTATGAAATCTTCGCAGCCCAGAAAAACGATCTGCGCAACCTAACCAAACAGAACGATGCGTGGTTGAGGCAGTTCAAACTGGCGCGCGTTGAGGAAACAAAATTCAAAAGCAAAGACGGCACCGAAGTGCACGGCTTTTTCGTTCACCCTGTCCATCTTGCCGCCGGGGTGAAACCGCCTGCGATATTGCGACCGCACGGCGGTCCGGCATCGCAATTTGCGAATGAGTTCGAGTTTGAGATGCAAGTTTTTGCCGCCAACGGTTACGCCGTCATCATGCCGAATCCGCGCGGCTCCACTGGTCGTGGCGAAGAATTCGCCCTCGGCATCTTCGCCGCCTGGGGGAGTGTCGATCTCGCGGACGATCTCGCGGCGGTCGATGCCGCGGTTGCGGGCGGCCTGGTCGATCCCAATCGTCTTGGCGTGGGCGGTTGGAGTTACGGCGGGATTTCCACGAACTATCTGATCGCCAGCACCACACGTTTCAAAGCCGCCTACAGTGGCGCATCGGCCTCGAACATTCTCGCCGGTTACGGGACCGACGAATATATCATCGATTACGAACAGGAGCTTGGTATGCCATGGAAAAATACGGACACATACCTGAAGCTTTCTTATCCATTTCTGCACGCCGACCGGATCAAGACGCCAACGCTATTTCTGTGCGGCGGGAACGATTTCAACGTCCCATTGCTCAACAGCGAACAGATGTATCAAGCCCTGCGCAGCCTCAATGTTCCCACCGAACTCGTAATCTATCCCGGCCAGTTCCACAGCCTCAAGAAACCGAGCTACCTCATCGACCGCTACAAGCGCTGTCTTGATTGGTACGCGAAGTGGATCACGGCGAAGGCTGCGGCAATAAAAGTCCGGCACTAGGTAGGTGATGACCGCCGTCTATGCTTTGCGCAGGCTGATCAAGCCCTCTTTCGCGTGCACGAGCTGGAGAGAAAGCAGGGAATCTTTGAAGGAATTTTTAAACC
>DASSFL010000100.1:0-4859 GCA_035694525.1 Candidatus Udaeobacter sp.
CGTCGCTTACTCCAGAGAAAATAGCGGACAACTGGCAAGCGGCAGCAAACGCAGCGAACAATCTCAATCAAAGTCTTAACAAGATCAATGTGAACGGAAAGATCACGAGAATCTTGTTTCTCAGCACGCGCACTGATCCGAGGCAAGAAGTAGAACTCGAGGCCAGCCGCGAACCCGACGGTAAAATTACGCAGATAGAAATCTCGTCGCCGTTACCAAAGCCGAATATCCAAAGCGAATAGGACGTCACTTCGCAGGATGCATGAACTTGCAATTCGCCTAAGCTGGGATTAACAAAATCATACTATGGCCGATACATACGTTCCAATGATCAGCTCCGGCGTTGCAGGACCGCTTCGAGTTCTTCATCTACCACGTCTCTGGCTCAAAGTTTCGCTTGAGGAGCAAGGCAAACTCGCACCTGGTTATCCGGGCATCGGCAGAGGGTTTGATGCCATGACTTGTGCCGCGCTCGGACTCGAAGAGCACGCGGTAAAGGATTACATCAAACAAAACAAGCCGACTTATCCCGAATTCGAAAGCTGGGTAAAGAAGAACGCCAAGTCACTCAATCGAGACGCGGTTGAAAAGCATAACGCCGCGGTGCGTCGTTACATTCACGATGATGAGACGCGCAAGAGCGTTCTGGGTGCATGCGACATCGCGGATGACGCTTCGGCTCCGAAGGACGCGGTGAACCTCAACAATCTTGATGATTGGTACGAGTTTCATCAGGTGGTCCTCAAGTAGCGAGACTACATCGGAGCGAAGAAAATTCGTCCCGGCGAGGGCGCCGAGAGTCCGAGCCGGACTTGCATAGCGCGCGGTGCGCGCGCGATTACTGGATTGACGCGAACACAGGCGGCGTGGAGCATTCTCAAATGCCATCGATACAGACCAACGTGGCGCCATCTTCTCGCAAGATGACTGACACATTTACGGCCGGCGCTAAGAGCTTGTCCCAAAGCTATTTTGTCTCGCCCGAAGTTTTTGCAGAGGAACAAAAGAAGATTTTTGCCGAGCAATGGGTGCTGGTTGGGCATCAAAACCAGATCGCACGATCCGGTGATTATTTTATTTCGGAAGTCGCCGGCGAAAGTTTGATCGTCGTCCGGGATAAAAGATCGACGATCCGCGGCTTCTTCAACGTTTGCCGTCATCGCGGGACTAGGCTCCGGGAAGATCAAAGCGGCCATGCCTCCGCAATTCAGTGTCCTTATCACGCATGGACGTACGCACTCGACGGACGACTGGTTGGTGCGCCGCACATGGATGATGTCCCCGGGTTTGAAAAAGCCGATTATTCACTGCATCCGGTGCACCTCGGTTTGTGGGAGGGATTGATTTTCGTAAATCTGGCGGATTCCCCTACTCCGCTGGAGAAATGGTTCGCACCGCTGAAAGGGAAGTTTTCGCATTGGAATTTGCCAATGCTGCGCTCGGCGAAAGCGATCAATTACGACGTGCAGGCGAATTGGAAGCTGATGTTCGAAAATTATTCGGAGTGCTATCACTGCCCGGGAGTGCATCCGGCGCTCACGAAGTTATCGCCGTACGACTCGGCGGAGAACGATCTGACTGAAGGACCTTTTCTGGGAGGATTCATGCGGATCACCAAAGGCAACAGCCTGACCATGAGCGGCAAATCTTGCGCGTTGTCGGTGGGCGCTTTCGGCGAGGATGACTTTCATCGCGTTTTTTATTATTCCATTTTCCCCAACATGCTGCTTAGCCTGCACCCAGACTACGCGATGTTGCACCAGCTTCGTCCGCTGTCGCCGGAGAGGACTTTAATATTTTGCGATTGGTTTTTTCATCCGGCAGCGTTCGAGCGAAAAGATTTCAAGCCCGAGGACGCGATCGAGTTCTGGGACATGACCAATAAGCAGGACTGGCACGTGTGCGAATTGAGTCAGCAAGGCATTGCCTCGCGCGCGTACGAGCCAGGCCCGTACTCTACACGGGAGAGCATTCCCGCCGCGTGGGACCGCGAGTATTTGCGTTACGTTTCGTAGCGCAGGTGATTCGTAGAAGCGTTAAATCGTCGGACCGGAATTCCGCCGGAAGCGCCGCCAAGAACTCTGCGGAGAAACAGCTTTTGTCATCCAGTATGGCTTCGCCTCGTCGAAGCTTTAAATCGTTGAAAGGTTAAAGCGTTACGGCGAGCATGCACTTATGCCTTCGCTTACGTACGCCAGTTATCTTGACTTGGAGAGGCTGCTTGCGCTTCAGAAACCTCGCTCGAGTCCGCCAGAGCACGATGAGATGCTCTTCATCATCATTCATCAGACGTACGAGCTGTGGTTCAAGCAGTTGCTGCATGAGTTCGAGAAAATAAAAAGAGACTTTTCCGCAGGCGATCTTTTTGGCGCGATTCACACATTCAAACGCGTGCGCACAATCATGAAGGTCCTGGTCGCCCAGATAGATATTCTTGAAACGATGACGCCTTCTTCGTTCTCGAGTTTTCGGGATCGCCTCGAAACTGCATCGGGATTTCAATCCGTGCAGTTTCGAGAAATTGAATTTGCGCTCGGATACAAGCGCGAATCGACGGTCAGATATCTGAAGCCGGATTTCCCGGGATATGAGGCGCTGCGACAATTGCTCCGAGAACGCAGTGTGGTCGATCATTTTTACGATTTCCTTGCTCTGCGCGGCGCACAAATTCCCACAGACCTAAAGGATCGCGACGTCACTAAACCAAATGAACCCGACGAGCGCGTGCAGGAGGAAATTCTGCAGCTCTACAAGAGTTCGCCTGAATGCTCGATTCTCTTCGAATTGATGACCGATTTTGACGAAGGACTGCAGGAGTGGCGTTACCGGCACATCAAGCTTGTTGAGCGAACTATCGGAGCTAAGAAAGGCACCGGAGGATCACCCGGCGTCCCGTTTCTCAAGGAATCGTTGTTTAAGCCTGTGTTTCACGATTTGTGGGCGATCCGGCACGAACTGTAGCGCGTAAAAGCACACCGTTGAACGGTTGAATCGTTCAAGCGGACTGCAGAACAAACAGGCGACCCGGAACTTTCCGTTGCAACCCTTTAACGCTTCGTCGCTTCGTCGAGTCCAAGAAATTGGCGCGCAGTTCCGGAAAGCAATTGCGCTTTCTCTTTGGCGGAAAGGTTCATCGATTCGATGAGTTCTCCCGCTTTTGTTTCACCTAAGGGAAAAGGATAATCGGACCCGAGGGCGACGCGTTGGGCACCGAAGACCTTGAGCAAGAGCGCCAAAGCGTCGGCGTCGTGCACGAGTGAATCGACGTAGAACCGTGCAGGCGCGGTGCCGCCAGCAAGATAAGCGCGTGGATTTGTGTTGTTCTCCCCAGCCATCAGGTCCGGTCGCACGTGAAACGCGCGCTCGACACGGCCAACGGTAAATGGAAATGCGCCGCCGCCATGAGCGAACGCAACGCGAAGCTTGGGAAAGCGGTCGAACACGCCGCCAAAGATCATCGAGCAGATCGCCAGCGAAGTCTCGGCGGGCATCCCGACAAGCCAGGGCAACCAATATTTGGGCATGCGCTCTTTGCCAAGCATGTCCCAGGGATGGACAAAAATCGCAGCGTTGAGTCTTTCTGCCGCGCTCCAAACAGGTTGGAGCGAAGCATTATCGAGGTTCAAAGCATCGATGCGTCCAGAGTGCGGGTTCGCGTCCACATGCGTGCCGATCTCTGCGCCGCGCAATCCCAGCTCGCGGACACATCTTTCCAGTTCGCCCGCTGCAAGATCCGGATCTTGCATTGGAATCGTCGCCAACCCTGCGAATCGCTTCGGATGTTCACGAACGACCTCCGCGATGTGGTCATTTAGTCGCCGGGAAAGATCCAAAGCATCAGCCGGTTTTGCCCAGTAGCTAAACATCACAGGCACCGTTGAGAGCACCTGCATCGAGACGCCATCGCGATGGCATTCCTCGATCCGCTGGACAGGATCCCAGACATTGTCCGTAATCTCGCGGAAGACACGGTCTCCGATCATCATGCGAGCGCAGCAGGGCTTGTAATGATCAAGCCTGACGAACCCGCTGTAACCGTATTTTGCGTCGAGGTCCGGCCAGTCGCGCGGCAGAATGTGGGTATGAAGATCGATCTTCACGCGTGGAATTGTAGGGCGTTTCTGCGAAACGCCAATCGCGAGACATCTGACACAGATGCCTTACAATGATTCCATCGGCGGCGCTTTCTCGACTTTCTTGCCGCATTTCTTGCAAGTACGGCGGGCGTCGTCATTCCAGAAATCCAGCATGGCCTGGCTGAAGTGCTCAACGATATCTGCGCAGTCGAAATGGATGTCTTCCACCAACGAGCCGCAATTCTCACAGTAAAAAATAACGTGCTCTTTTTCTCCCGGCGGCCGGCGGCGTTCGACCACGACACCGATCGTGTCCGGCGGACGCTGCGGCGAGTGCGGGACATTCGGCGGGATAAAGAATGTTTCGCCTTCTTTAACGATATGATCCACGATGCGCTCGCCTTCGCGAACGCGCACCTTGATGTCGCCCTTTAGCTGGTAGAAATACTCCTCCGAATCGACCAGGTGAAAATCGTTCCGGGCATTTGGCCCTTTGATCACCATTACAAAAAAATCGCGGCCGTCATAGAGATAACGATTGCTCACTGGCGGCTTGAATTTTTGGCTGTTTTTTTCGATCCAATTCTCCAAATTAATAGGGGCTTCTACAGTCTGCATCACGCAGAGCGTATTTGGACAAACGCACAGCGTCAAACGCCATGGCGAATGGCAAAATACGGGGTAAAGCCGGTTGCCGGATCGGGCCCCATAATTTCAGTTGAAGCGGCCTAACTAAACGCGGATAAATATCCGCCTTCATGAACCCTAGCTGTTTTGTCCGTA
>DASSFL010000101.1:0-23036 GCA_035694525.1 Candidatus Udaeobacter sp.
CATTGGCTGCAGCTCTTCAATGCGGCGTACAGTCGCAAGCTGCAGATGCCTGTCTATCCGGGCTCGCTCAACCTCGCGTTGGAGCACGCGTTTGATTGGTTCGCCGTACGCTACCAAGCCCACATCATTTGGTTCGGCCGCGAGGAGTATGGGGGCGAGCGCGACGTTCTACTTCTGCCATGCGAGCTGGCGGACTTCGAGCGGCGTAAGGCGTTTCTGTGGACGCCTACCACGGCGGCTCGCAGCCGACCTGACCCCTGGGTTGTTGAACTTGTTTGTGACATTGGCCTTCGGGACAGCTACAGCTTGCAAGATGGGGACGTACTCGCCGTTGAGCTCCCCGTACAAGATAACGCCGCCTTAACCAATCGATGAAGCCAACCGCTGGCCGCTGTGCTGCGTCCATTTGATTTTGTGAATCTACAGAGCAGTTTCGCAGGCTTTTGCGTCGGGCTATTATTGAAGCACAAATGTACGCTCTTCCTGGACTGCGACAGCTTTTAGCGCCGCCTGATTATAGTCCCGTTGACGGGAGGACGATCGATTCTAATTTGCTTATGCGGCGCACGGGTATATGACGAACAAAATGCATCTTAGCCGATTGTTGATTGCCTTCTTTCTCTTGAATGCTGGCTTTGTTTTTGCGGGAGGATTCCAGAGCAAGATCATTTCAGGTTCAGCGCTCAAAATCCCAGTCCCTGAAGATCGCTTCCTTAAGATCACAAATTTTACCCAGGAAGGAGGTACCGACCGCGGCGTCGTCCGTGTCAATCTGAGTGGTGATGCTGGCGGGGCCGCGAATGTTCTTACCGCGATTCGAATCGATTTTAGCACGGGCATGAATTCGCAAAATTTTCCGGAAATCGGTAACCAAATGATCATTGCAGGTCCCGCTGCAGTGACGGTCCCTCCGGTAGCGGGTGCCACGCTTCTTATCAGTTATCGAAAACAACCAAATGAGGCAGGCTTCAAGAGCAAGATCATTACCACTTCAACGCTCTCAATCCCAATCCCTGAAGATCGCTTCCTTAAGATCACAAATTTTACTCAGGACGGAGGCACCGACCACGGCGTCGTCCGTGTGCCCCTGAGCGGTAATCCTGGGGGGATCGCGAATGTCCTTACCGCGACTCGAATCGATTTTAGCACGGGCATGAATTCGCAAAATTTTCCGGAAGTCGGTAACCAAGTGATCATTGCAGGTCCCGCTGAAGCGAAGGTCCCTTCGGTAGCGGGTGCCACGCTTTTTATCACTTATGAAAAAGGACGAAATGAGGGAGGGGACGAAACAGGTCTGGTAGTTAATGGTAGTCCTACTCCGGCCGGTACTCCTGCGCCGACTCCTACTGCCACTCCCGCATCCACAGCTACTGTTACGCCCGCGCCTACGCCAACGCCTACGTCAACGGCAACTTCAACGCCTACGCCAACGGCAACTTCAACGCCTACGCCAGTGCCAACTTCAACGCCGCGGCCTACACCGCGACCTCCTCCCTAGCGTGACGCCGGGGGGTTTGGAGAAGACGCTCACGGAACGCCAGGGCGTGGATGCGGAGACTGACCGGAAGCTCATGAAAATGCACAGTATGGAAGTTGTGAGACCGCTGCTCCCGTGACTGCTCCTGCGCCATCATTGCTCCGCAGCGCGTAGCCCAACCAGACGATGAAGCCAATGGCCCTACGGCGATGCAGGTTGACTCATTCGCTCCCGCTTTCTCGGCGTTAGACTTGCCCGTCAATGTCGCACAGCTTCCCGCAGGCTCCATCCGCTAGGCTGACACGCTCCCGCCGTAATGTTGTTTAACGCTAGCTGTGGTTTCTCTCTTCCCCGTTAGGTCGTCTCGGCCGCCCGATGGACAGCGGATCACAGCTTGTTAGGAGAAGGGGCTTATGAACATTGTGGGACTTCGTTCGATTGGCTCCGCGATGCTGCTTGTTTTGCTCGCGGGAGCTGGCTGCAATCGGCCCAAACGAGCGTCGTCAGAGTCGAGCGCCGCGCCGACACCCCAGGGCGTTCGTGCGAGCATCACTGCGCAGGCGCCAGATGGATTCTACGATCCGCCATCGGACGTTTCGCACCAGCCTGGCGCATTACTGCGTAGCGAGCCGCTCGAAGACGTGCTATTGCCAGCGGGCATCCGAGGCTGGCGCATCCTTTATGCAACCACTGTGGACGACAGCACGCCAGCGACGGCGGTCGCGATAGTATTCGCGCCGACCGATCCTCCCGCAGGCCCACGTCCTGTCGTAGCGTGGGAGCACGCCACGACGGGCTTGCTGCAGAAATGCATGCCGTCGCTTTTGTCGGCGCCGACTAAGGGCATCCCCGAGCGCGAACGGATCGTAATGGCTGGCTGGGTCGTGGTCGCCACAGATTACTCTTTCGCAGAGAAAGGTGGTCCGCATCCGTACCTGATCGGCGAAGCCGAAGCGCGCGCCACGCTCGATTCGGTTCGTGCCGCGCGGCAACTGTCCGAGCTTACGCTCGACAAACGGATGGTGGTGTGGGGTTACTCGCAGGGGGGGCACGCAGCGCTTTGGACCGGCATTGTCGGACCACGCTACGCGCCGGACCTGGAAATCCTCGGCGTCGTAGCAATCGCACCGGCTGCGAACGTTAAGAACATTCTCGCGATGAACGTCGCGATGGACAAGCGGTTTGGACCGTATCTCGCGCTGTCGTACAGCCGGTTCTACCCTGGCATCACATTCGAGCAAGCGATTCGGCCCGAGGCGCTCGATGCTGCGCGTCAGATGGTAAATTTATGCGACTTCGTGCCGCCCGAGGATGCGGAACGCTTCGAGGCGCTGGCGGCGACGTTCGACGGCCCGGCATTGGCGACGAGTTCGAACAAAGCGCTTCAAGCTCGGCTCGAGCAGAACACGGCGGACGGTCTGATACAGGCTCCGGTCGTAATCGCGCAAGGCCTCTCGGACATCGTCGTGCCGCCGTCTGCCACTGACGCGTATGTCGAAGAGCGCTGCGCTGCTGGTCAACGACTCGAGTATTGGACGTTCGCTGGGTGCGACCACCTCACGATCATCCAGCCCGGTACCCAGCTCAGGGAGCTGCTCATCAGGTGGACGACTGCGCGCTTCGCGAATGAGCCGCAAGCGGTAGGCTGCGTCCGCAAGTCTTTCTGATTGTCGAGTGGGCTCAAAAGGGCCCGGCTGTTTTGCTCAGTCCAACTTTCGTTATCAAACACCAGTCGACGGCCAATAGGAGCTCGTACCAGGTGAGAGTCGATCGATTTGAAACGATGAACCGTTTCCCGCGCCACGCCGCTTCAATTGTTTAACCGCCGACGCTAGTTTCGCCAAACCTTGTTCAATTTGCGCGTGTGACCAGGCCGCGAATCCAAACACGAATGCCGGATCCAACTGAGCCTTGATGCAGAAGAAAGAAAGAGGACGGGCCCAAACGCCGGTTTGTTCACGAGCACGCATGAATAATGGGAAATCTTCCGCGCGCCGTAGCCAGGCGATAAAGTGCAAACCGGCTGGCGTCACTTCCAAAACGAAATAGTCGCCCAGCCATTTTTGGAATTGTTCAATAAAGAATACGCGTCGCTTCGCATAGATTTCGCGAATCCGTTTCACATGGCTGAGGAAAAATCCTTCGGTGATGAAACGCGCCAGTGTAGCTTGATCAATCGCCGGGGAGTGCTGGTCCATGATAGCGCGCACCTTGACCAGGGTGTCAACAAGTTGTGGCGGTGCGACCAGAAAACCGATGCGCAGCGATGGATAGAGGATCTTGCTCATACTGGCGGAATAGATCACCCGTCCGGCATGGTCCAAACCTTGAAGACATGGCAGCGGCGGCCCATCGAAACGAAACTCGAAATCATAATCATCCTCCAGGATGTAGGCGTCGCGCGACTCCGCGAAGTCGATCAAAGCTTTCCGCCGCTTCAGACTCATCGTCACACCCAGGGGAAACTGGTGCGACGGTGTGACAAGAATGAGTCTCGGAGAATTTTGCCGTGAGCACTTCCCGATTACCAGACCCTCACGATCAATCGGGCGCGGGACCGTTTTGGCGCCGACAAAAGCCAGGACATTACGTGCCTGATGGAAGACGGGATCTTCGATCCAGGCCACTTCACCCTCATCGATCAGCGCGAGTGCGCAGGCCAGCATCGCCTGTTGCATGCCGCCTACGACTACGATTTGGTCGTGATGGCAATTGGCGCCGCGAAAGTCGCACAAGTAAGCGGCGATCGCTTTCCGTAGTTCGATCTCGCCACGGCTCGATGCATAACGCAATAGATGTGCTCCCTTCTTTGCCAAAACCTGCTCGCGCAAGCGTTCCCAAACAGCAATCGGGAATTCATCCACGGCCGGCAACCCCGCGACGAATGTAACGGACGGCGGTCCGCCAATGCCAACATCAAGTTGTCGGCCCCTGCGAAAATCAGTCATTCTGGTTACTCGCCGTGCGACACGCGGGCAATGCTCGGTGCGTGCCGTCGCCGTCAGCCTCGCGGCCTTCAGGAAAGTTGCCGGTAAATGATCGGCCACATAGATACCAGATCGTTTCCGGACTTGAAGATAGCCCTCCGCAAGCAGTTTTGAGAACGCCTGATTTACGGTCGGTCTCGAAATCCCAAGAGTTGCAGCGAGAACTCGTGAAGAAGGCACGCGGGAAGCGCTTGAATCAAAACTCCCGCTCTCGAGTTCTTCTCGGATTTGACGATACAGTTGTTGGTAAAGCGGCTCGGACGACGCGCGATCCAGCCGCACCATTTCAAACGACATGACTAAACGACGCCGACGCCGCTTCGGGACCGATGAGACCGTGCGGCCGTAAATCGCGCCATTCATTTTCCTACACCACCTTTGCATCCAGAGAATGCTTTCTCAAGATGAGATGCAGCCGTTTTAATAGGCAACCCAAAAGCGTGCCCGAACAGAACCAGATAACACGCAAACTGGCCACATTGAAATCGGCAAACTGGATATTGTGCGTTTGCCACGTTTCCACCCTCTTTCTTATCATGTTTATCAAACCTATTTGGATTGGTTTTATTGGGGTCATGCTTTTTGCCGCAAGTGCATTGGCCGCGAGTTCCCTACTCCAGGGAATCGTCAAGGATGCTAAAGGGCATCCGATTCAAGGCGCGGATATCCGGATTGAAGCGACAAACACTGGCAGATTGCTCACGACGGTAAAAACGGATGTATATGGCCGTTACACTTTAGAGGGCCTCGTGGCAGGCAAGTACCGGGTGACGCTGGTTGTGAATGGTGCCGTGAAGGCTTCGATCAATAACACGACGCTAAAATTAGGTGAATCAACACAGCTGAATTTCGAGCTCAAACAAACGAGCGCGTCCGTAACTGTAACGAAAGGTAAACATTGGGTTTGGGTATCGGCATTTACCGGAAGTCGTCTGCCCAGTCGCTGGGTGGAAGTTGATGACAGTGGCAGCTGGGCGGGGGAAGCTGCTGCCAATAACATCGTACGGGTTAGTGCAGAAGAACTGCAACGGACAGTTCAGAGCAGAAGCCAGGGCAAGTAATAAAATTCTCCGCGCGCGATCTGGTTATTGCTAGCCTCTTGCCGCACCTTATCTCTTTGACTCATGATCTTCCCAGCTCATTCGCCCTCGCGGGCTATCCCGTCCATCTCGCAGATTCCCAATCTGCTCGATTCTCGTTAGGCGGCGGTTTGAATATGCAGCAAACAGGTCGATGAACCGGAAGACCAGCGGAAGAAGAGCGATTCGCATCGCAAGCGCGGGTCATGTTGCCTTCGCTGCGACCATGATCACCTTCGGAATCTTGGGTCTGATCAAACGCGATTTTGCGGAGTTATGGCAACCCGTACCGAAAACTATGCCTGCACGCGACGTACTGATCTATCTCTGCGCCCTGATTCCGCTGGCGTGCGGCATAGGTCTGCTCTGGCAACGCACGGTTGCCACCGCTGCCCGAGTACTGCTCGCCTATCTCCTGCTTTGGTTGCTCGTAGTGCGAGTGCCTCTCATTTTCATCTCGCCTACCGTGAACACTTGGTGGGCGAGCTGCCAGACTGCGGTGATGACGGCAGCAGCCTGGGTGCTCTATGACTGGTTCGCTCCTGACTGGGACAAACGGAACCTCGCCTTCGCCACCGGCGACAATGGCATGCGCATCGCGAGGGTGCTCTACGGCTTGGCCTTGATCCCCTTTGGCCTGGCTCATTTTATCTATCTCCAGGTGACCGCAGACCTGGTGCCTGGTTGGCTGCCAGCGCATGTGGCCTGGGCGTACTTCACGGGCTATACCTTCATCGCGGCAGGCGTGGCCGTGCTTATCGGTGTCTATGCACGCCTGGCAGCCACACTCTCGACGCTGCAGATGGGTCTGCTCACGCTGCTGGTTTGGGTACCGGTCATGGCGGCGGGCGCCAACGCCTCCCAGAGGGCTGAGTTCGTGGTCTCGTGGGCGCTAACGACCGGCGGCTGGGTGGTGGCGGATTCCTACCACGGCATGCCTTGGCTCGCGTTGAGCAAGCTAAGGACACGACTTTTGCGAAATAGCACCTAACCAAGATCTGGAGCTACCCGCTGCGCGGGCACTTAGCTCTTCGGCTAGGTTAAGGCTTGCTGATTTTTTTAGAACCGTTTGCGGCGCTGGCTTGGTCGTTCGGAGCCTCGTCCATTGCGAGGGTCCAGCTAATGGGGAGCAACCCCAAAAATCGGTGGCTGGGGATGGCCAAAGCTCGCAATTAATCGATCTGCAGGAGTAGGCCGGCGGTTTCAAAGAGCGGCGAAGCCTGCTATTACATCCATTGCATTTTCAAATTGCCTCTAGCCGCGGACAGCCTGATAGGTTCTCATTAGCCGGATACAGCGACATGAAATCGAAGCTGGTAACATCCCTCCGCTAGATGACAACGATCCGTCCCTTTACTGATTACCCGCTGGGCAACACTGACGCAGAGCACGAGCGCCTGATCCGGCAAGCTGAACGTGTCGCTCCCACGACCGAAAGATTTTTTCGTGAAGCGGGCATTGGACCCGGGCAACGCGTTCTGGATATCGGGTCGGGGGTAGGAGACGTGGCGATGCTAGTAGCCCGGCTCGTAGGTCCTTCGGGCGAGGTTGTAGCGATCGAGCGGGACCCGAAGTCTATTGCCAAGGCCCGTGCTCGCGTGACCAAGGCCGGCTTTGACAACGTACGCTTCAATGAGTCGGATGTAGGTGAAATCCCGGACGGAAAGCCCTTTGATGCGGCAGTGGGCCGTTTTATTCTAATGTATCTTCCCGATCCGGTTGCAGTGTTGCGCGCAATTTCACGATTGGTGCGGCCGGGAGGAGTGTTAGTTTTTCAGGAACCATATTGGGTCCCGGTCGTTGCGCATTTGGCGACGCTACCTCTTTGGTTCGCAACGGTCTCTCTCATTGACAAGGCAATGCGCGTTTCTGCCAATCACGAAATGGGAACGGACCTTTACCACACATTCGTAGAGGCTGGATTGCCCGAGCCTGCCATGCGCATGGAACTGTCGTTTGGGAAGGAACCCTACCTGGCACAATGGTATTGCGATACCTTATGCAGTTTGCGACCGAAGATAGAACGGCTGCATCTGCCGATCGAGTCGTTGGGTAGTCTTGACACCCTGGTGCACAGACTGCAAGCCGAGGTTGCAGAATCGAAGACTGTTGCGTGCTGGTTGGCATCTGTCGGGGCGTGGTGCCGCAAAGCTTAGCCTGATTGGACGCGCGCTCTGTTTGGCAGCAGATCAATCAAACCGTAGACCTATCTTCGAGGCTACGTCACATGGGAAATGATCCCGTGATGAATCTACAGATTGAGAATTGAATTTAGCGTCGCCACTTTGCAATGAAGGCCGATATGGCGGCAGTATAAGCTCGGAAAGCTCTGAATCTCAGGTCGGGATGAAACGGAGCAAGGAATGTGGCGACGGTAGTCTGACCGTCTCGTATGGCATCCGTTGCCAACTCGACCAGCTGATCCGGAACAACTTCGTTTCCAGAGCGTTGTTTTTTTTCAAGGTTAGAGAGGCGCCTTCGTTTTCCCTTGCGGGGTCGGGCGACGGCGTGAGAGTGCTTATCCATTCGTTCCTTATGGCGTGCTTTGGGCCACAACTGCAAGCCTAAATTTCGCAGTTTTTCTACTCAAAGCGTGATAATCTCGCCAATTCGACTACGGAATCGCTTCGAATTGGCCAGTCAACTAGATGTAAGCGTCAAATTTGGGTTCGTCCGTATTCGAAGACTCAGTCCGGAACAGCGGTGGTCTCGCTGGGTCCACTTCCTATCGAGGCAGCGAGTAATTCCATCAGGCGCGCCTCGTAAGAATCACAGATCGGGGACTCGCCATTTGGCTGAATCCACTCGGGATGTTGGATCCGCAGATCATTACGAATCTGTCGGAGCAGTTCTGCGAACATGTGGACTTTGTGGGCCATGGCAATGACTCATTCAAGTGGGCCGCGCGAGGGTTCCTCTTTCAAAGCGACGACGGAATCGTCGACCGGCAATGACGCTATGAGCGCGCGCCAGTAACCGAGTGAGGCTATTTCCAAAGAAGCCACGTCCCTGCTCGCGGTGTGTATGACGCTGGGTCAACTCGATCACTTTGCGGCGCTCGCATCGCAGCAACTCGGCCAGCAGTCCACTTTGCGTAAGGGTCAGAGTGGATCTCGCAATGTAATTTCTTTTGTTTTTCATACGCATCTTTAATTGGGGTTGGCTGTTTTGAATCCGATGGATCCAACTGCTCGGCTTGCCCTCTCTCAAATGAGCTGGTTGCGTTCATTTCAACGACGTAGCCATCGCGTCAGCCAACGAGACAGTTACAGTGATGACGATTATTCCGAAGGCGACGAGCTCGATCAAATAATCTGGCCGTTCTCTGTAGGCGTAGCGATCGCTGAAGAAACGAGAAGCGCGAACGCGCAGTGAGTTGGTAGTTTTCATGTTTGCAGTCCTCCTTTCACTAATGAGATGACGATTTTAATGCAGTAAAATGGACAACTATTTGGGTCGGCGCGCTGGTTTGCAAAAGTAACGCCGCTGTCACTTTCCGCAGACGTACGACCGTATTTCGGTACTCCCTCTTTGAGAATTTAAGCTAATCACATAAGGTCAGCCGCATGCGCACCGTTTTACTTCCGATTTTTCTGTTCATAGCACTGACATGCATCGCGAACAGCGCACCGGTTCCGCAGGCTGATCTCAAGAATCTTCTCGCGGCAATTCGCCAGAACCGGATCACACAGGCCGATTTTCAAGAACAAAGAGTGATTCGCCTGATGAAGAACCCAATCCTGAGCTCGGGAAAAGTTTGGTTTCAGCCGCCTAACAAATTCCGGCGCGAAGTCAAAGGCAGCTCGCCCAGCCTGACCGTGAGCGACGGCCGTCAGCTCTGGATTTATTACCCAAACTTTAAATCGGCGGAGCGTTATCCACTGGGCAAAGGATCGCCGCTCGATTCCACAGTGGCAGCGATCAATTCGTCATTGAACCTCGAGGACGTCGAAAATACTTTCCAGATTGCTGCGGCAAAGATTGCGAACGGATATGAGCTCCGACTGATGCCGCGCGCGCCGTCAATGAAACGCGTCTTTCAAAAGCTTGATCTACGAATCAACGATCAGTTGCGCGTGGAACGTACCGACATGCTATTACCGAACGGCGACCGGATCGTAACCACGTATTCGGATCAAACACACGGGGCTGTTCCGGCGTCAATGTTCGAATTTACCCCGCCAGCCAGCACTGAAGTTTCGACGCCACTTGGGCGATGACCAGGGCGGTTAAGAAGTTACAACGTGGTTGAAAAACGCTGTCTGCGCTTCAAACTAGATGAGGCGAGACAGAGATTCCGCCTCACTTCTACCGAAAAACGAGTGGTCGTGTTTGTTCTCGCGGCGTTCGTGCTTGGTGTCGTAACAAAGTGTTATCGCGACGCCCATCCCTCCTCTCCTCCAGCGGCGAAAGCAACGTCTAGCAGGGCGCGACCGTGAGGCAGTCGCCGGGATCATGGGCAGCGGCTACAGCTTGCATATCTTGTTTGCGAACCGCGGCGTTCCTGCAGATGATTTCAGGGTGACCGACCACGTTGAGGCTTTCACAAAGCAGATTTGTGAAATTATCGTAGGAAAGAATCAGGCGGTAAAACTCTCCGTCGCCTGTTTGCTCGCGCGCGGTCATCTTTTAATTGAGGACATCCCGGGCGTCGGCAAGACAACACTGTCGCAGGCATTGGCGCGGTCGCTGGCTCTCGCCTTTCAACGCATCCAGTTTACGAGTGATCTGTTGCCTGCCGATATTCTTGGCAATTCAATCTTCGATCAGGGCAAGCAACGCTTCGAGTTTCATCGCGGTCCGCTCTTTTCGCAGCTGGTGCTGATCGATGAGGTCAATCGCGCGACTGCCAAAACGCAAAGCGCACTGCTGGAAGCAATGGAAGAACATCGCATTTCCATCGACGGCGTGACCTATGAGTTGCCCGAGCCATTCTTTGTAATCGCGACACAGAATCCGCAGTATGCGGTCGGCACCTTTCCGTTGCCTGAATCTCAGCTCGACCGGTTTCTGATGCGGATCGAACTGGGCGTGCCTGACCGGGCCAGCGAACGCGCCATGCTTCTGGGAATGGATCGCCGCGACATGCTCAAGGAATTAAAACCGGTAATTAACCCGCGAATGTTGATCGAGATTCAAGATAACGTGCGAAAGGTGCACGCGTCCCCTGCCCTGCTCGATTACCTTCAGGATCTGCTCGACGCATCGCGACAACGTCACAGCACCGGTTTATCACCGCGCGCAGGCCTGGCGCTGATGCACGCATCCCAGGCGTGGGCGCTGATGCACGGACGGGACATGGTTCTTCCCGAAGATATTCAAGCTGTGGGGATCGCGGTGATGGCGCATCGGCTGGGACACGATATCGAACAACCCGGCCAAAGCGGGCGCACGCTTGCTGATAATCTGCTTCACAGCGTGCCCGTCCCGTGAAAGCAAGAAAACTTCCGCTCATTTATCCAACTGCAGGCTTTGCCGGGCTGTTATTTGTGCTGGGCGCAATGTGGTATTCGGCATCGAGTCAAAATAACGCGGCAGTTTACCTGCTCTTGTTTGTGCTAACGGCGGTATTTCTGGTTTCGATTCCGCACACGCTGATCAATCTCGCAGGTGTAACAGTAACGCTCGAATCCGTGCAGCCCGCGTTTGTAGGCCAGGAAGTCTCGCTGCCGCTTGAGATCATGAACGATTCCCGCGCAATCTGCTATGGGATCGAGCTAACCGTGTCGGGCTCGAATAGAGAGCGGCAACGCATTGATTATATTCCAGCTCGTAAGGCAGCCCGTGTAACATTGCGGTTTCCTGCGCGGCAGCGCGGCGAACATTGTGTAGAAACATTATGCCTAACGAGTGCTTACCCATTCGGTTTCATTCGTTTCTTGAAGAAATTTGCGTCTTCTCAAACCTATATTGTTTATCCCAAACCGGCAGGCGAGGTGCGGCTCCCGTCAAGTTTCGTACTGCGGCGCGACGGCCGACCACTGACGGAGTTTGGAGAAGGCGACGATTTTGCAGGAGTGCGCCCCTACGTTCAGGGCGAATCTCAGCGACACATCGATTGGAGAGCGGTAGCCCGGGGGCAGTCGCTGATGACGAAACAATTCACAGCTGAGGCGGAAGGCGTAGTGTATCTCGATTTTTCCGCTTTGAGCTCCGCTGATGTAGAGGAAAAGCTGTCGCAGCTTGCGCTCTGGGTGATTGAAGCAGAACGCGCGCGGCGTCCTTATGGTCTCCGTGTTCCAGGCGCAGAAATTCTGCCGGCCGTTGGGCAAGCGCATTTTCATCAATGCCTGCGCGCACTCAGTTTGTTCCACGTAAAAGAGCATGAGCATGAGTAGGAGCGAGGGTAGCAGTAAAAGGGATCGGAGTATTCCGCGTCGACCGCTGCTTTGGCTGGCGGCGGCATTACTCTTCACGCTGCCTCCAATGTTTGGATCTCTCGTGAGCTGGGTTCCCTGGTTTTTTCTGTTCGCGCTCGCAATGAAATTCTGGATGGAGCCAAGAGGCTACCGTCTTCGCTTAGCAACTTTGAAGCTGCTGCTCGCAGCCGCGGCGCTTCTCGCGATCTTCGCCAGTTATGGATCACTGAAGGGCATTGAGCCGGGCATATCTCTCCTTGTTGTTCTCGTCGCTCTCAAGGTTCTGGAGGCACACACGGCGCGTGAGTTTCAGGTGATGGTACTGATGGGATGGGTGCTTTGTCTCTGCGGCTTTTTTCTTTCCCAGGACTTCGAGATTGCGCTTTCCCTGCTGACCGCATTCGCGTTGCTGCTCGTGGCGTTGATCCAGTTTCATCGCGGATCGTCACCCGGCGCGTTCTGGCCTCCGTTGGGAACGACATGCAAAATTCTCCTTCAAGCGGCTCCACTGGTCGTCCTCTTGTTTGTTTTGTTTCCCCGAATCAATGCCGGCTTACGCTTTGATTTTCGCGTCAACCGTTCGGCAAACACCGGCTTTTCCGATCGACTCTCCCCGGGCAGCGTCGCAGCGCTTGCAAATTCGTCGGACATTGCTTTTCGCGCGGAGTTTCCCGGCCGCACCACGGCGCCACCTGGTTCGATGTATTGGCGTGGCGCAGTCATGTGGCATTGCGATGGCCTGGAATGGCGGTCGCCGTACGTCCCGGTATCACTGTCTGGTTTAGCCAGGCAATCGCCCAGGGGAAATACCATTCGCCAGCGAATTACGCTCGCCCCGCATGGCGCACGCTGGATGTTTGCGCTCGATCGGCCGTCTGAGGCCCCACCCGGTGCGATCCTTGCGCGCGGCGATTACGTCTGGAGCGTTCAGACAATTCGAAAGGCGCGCCTTTATGAAGTGGTTTCATCTCCGGCGGCCGCTGGAAAGGAATTGACGCCAGGCGAACGGCGGGAAGCGCTCGAGGTTCCGCAATGGATTAGTCCGGCTGTGCGCGAACTGGCACAATCCTGGACGACGCAGACCTCCAATCCGCGCGGCGTAGTGAATAGCGCGCTCCAGTTTTTCCAGTCGGGTTTTCGCTATGCGTTGTCCCCGGGCGAATACAGAAAGAACGACCTGGAGCAATTTCTCTTTCATCGGCGGATCGGTTTTTGCGAACACTACGCTGCCAGTTTCGCTACCTTAATGCGCCTGGCAGGAATTCCTGCGCGTGTGGTCGTCGGCTATCTGGGCGGTGAGTATAATGATCTGGGCCATTTCTTTCTCGTGCGACAAGCAGACACGCATGCGTGGTGCGAAGTGTGGCTTCCAGAGAGAGGATGGACGCGAGTGGATCCGACCACCGCAGTTGCGCCCGGCCGAGCGAGCCTCGATCTAACCTCATTTTTAGAAAGAGGCATCGCTTCCGGGCAAATGGAAGGTCGCCGAAGCGCCTTCGTTACGAAGCTGGCTCGTTCCGCATTATTCACCGACGTTCGTCTCGCCTTGGAGACACTCAGTTACGAGTGGGACACCCGGCTGCTGGCTTTCGACGCTGACGTACAAGAAGTATTGCTGGACTCCATCGGCCTCGCGAACCGCGGATCGTTGGTTCTGATCATTGAAATCCTGATTGTCGCGGTCGCACTGCTCGTAATCTATTTCGCTTGGATGCAATTGCGGACATGCTCACGCGCTGACCGGGTCAAAGCGTTGTATGAGCGCTTTTGTCGAAAGGCGGCCCGCCTGGGTGTGCAGCGGGATCCGTGGGAAGGTCCATCAGATTTCTCAAGCCGCGCCGCGCTGTTGCTGCCTGACGAATCGGAGCGTATTCGCGAAATTTCCAATACGTACATTGCGCTGCGGTATGCGCCTGAACCCGCCGGCGTAGCTCTCGACAGGTTTGTGAAAGAAGTGCGTGCGTTTGCCGTACGGCGTTAGGAACGGCGCGGACTCGCTACAAATACTTTACAGGAATCGGATCCTCTTCGCTTTCCTGCTGCCAATAAATATTTACGATCCACCACCGATTGCCATCGTAAAACAACTGTATGCTGTTGATGCCTCGCATGAACGGTTCGGGGTCGTCCGCGTTATGACGCGATTCATATGTGCTCCACACGTGAGCGATGTGTCCGAATTGTTCCGTGCGCCGGGCAATTTCTTTTTCGAAAAATCCTTGCTCGGCGAAATACGGTTCCACGCGGGCGATGAAGCCATCTACGTCCAGTATTTGCGGCGCGGGACCGTCGTTTGCGCCCGGCTTAGCGGTCGGAACCAGGCGCGCACCCGGGTAAAACAACGATCGTTCTCGATTCCAATCACGCTTCTCGCCGGCTGCGCCTGAAATCCCATCGTAAGCGGCGGCGATAATGGCGTCGATGGAGGCGACATCATTGGGATCGGCGTCAGGCATATCAAAGCGCTGGGCTGCTGCTCGCGAATCCTTTTGGAGTTGAACGGTCTACGTCTTCTTCGCTGTTTCCAGCACCTTCATCGCGGCATTATGCCCGGGAATCCCGCTCACGGCACCGCCACGAAGCGCGCTAGAGCCACAAAAAAACACATTCTCATAATCAGTTTCGACACCCCAGGTCCCAACCTGCTCCTTGCGTTGAGCAAAAGGAAACGTGGGCGCGTTCTGAAAGATGTTACCCTGAAACATTCCCAGCGCATCCTCGATATCGACAGGACTTTTGCTTTCGATGCAAAGGCTGCCATCGCGGGCCACAGCCAGACAATCCTCCAGAGGCTCGTCCAGCCACTGATTAATGCTCTGGATGAATTTTTTCTCAGCATGCTTTCGCATGGTCCTGTTGTCGCGCACAAACAAATTCCATGGCGCATCCAGCCCGAACAACGTCATCGTCTGGAAACCCTTCTCTCGCAGCTCGGGCGCAAGAATGCTGTCGTCGGTCAATGTATGGCAATAAACTTCGCATGGTGTTTTGTTCGGCAGCCGTCCGCTACATGCCTGGTCGTAGCTGGCATTCATTTGCTCGTAGCCTTCGTCGCTGTGAAACGTGCCGCACCAAGCTTGAGCTAAGGGATACCTTGTCGCCTTCAACTTCGGCAGTCGTTGCAGGAGCATGTTAATCTTGAACACCGAGCCTTCGTCCGTGGCATCCGGTTGGTATAGTTTGCCGATGTACTTTGCCAACACGTTGCGCCCAAAGTTCACCAGTAGATACCGCGCCTCGACGGTTTGTTGTCCATCTTTGTAAAATTCAACTGTTCGCTGTTTCCCGCTCACGCCGAGGCTTCGGAGTTCGACATTTGTCAATATTTCCGCGCCGGCTTTCCGCGCTACCTGCTCCAGTTCGCGCGCTAGCGCCCCCATACCACCGACCGGCACCTTCCATTCGCCGGTCTTGTTACCAATCAAATGATAAATGAAACACCGATTCTGCAGGAGCGAGGGATCGTGTGGATGCGTCAGGACACCGATCTTTGCGTCTGTAAAGACAAGGCCACGGACCAAATCGTTTTTTAAATACCGTTCGATAGCCGTCCCAAGTGGTTCCTCTACCAAACTGCGCCACGCTTCACGAGAAACATCATCATCAAAACGACGCCGAAACTCCTCTTTCGCAATCAATGGCTGCAGCATCGTGTCCCAAACCTGCTCCGCAAAAACGTGCGAAAGATTGTAAAAGGCTCTCATCTGCTCGAATTCCGTATTGTTTCCCGTGAGCTCGAACATCGACTGGCGACTCACTTCCTCGTCCACGTTGCTTAAGAGCAAACCATCCTGTTGCCCGTGGTTCAGATAAGGCGTAAACGACGCCGTCGCGCGGCGGCGCAATTCAAGGTTCAATCCAAGATCTCGAATGATTTTTTCCGGTAACAAACTGACGAGGTACGAATATCGCGATAGTCGCGCATCGTAATCCGGGAAGACTTTCTGCGAAGTGGTAGCGCCGCCGATGTAATTATTCTTTTCCAGAAGTAGAACACTTAGGCCTGCGCGCCCAAGATAGCTCGCCGCTACAAGACCATTGTGTCCCGCGCCGAGAATGACCACGTCGTACTGCGATTTCATTTCGAATTTCGTTGCGAACTCATGGTTACATCAAACATCGCTAAGCAAACATCAAACATTTCCTAGCGGAAGGATTTATCGCCTCGGTGCGAGATCGCAATCGGGCTCGCAAAAACTTATTTCGCTACCGTTGGCAGAAATATGATGATAATTGTCGTTGCTGCCACCAACTCGCATCGTGAACTTGGATATCATGAATGCACAAACAAACATCACCAATAGAAGATTACTAAATCCAGCAGCAGAACTCGGCTTGCTGGCTGCAATTACGCTTGTGGTGCTGGGTCAACTTTCGGGGTCAAATCCGGCTAAAGCCCCCGGCGAGTCCGAAGGCAATCAGCCTGTGGTCAAAACAAACCCGCTCAAGCCGCCGGCTCAGGGCAGCATACCTGTTGCGTTTCTTATTTCGGAAGGCGCACAAATGATCGACTTCGCTGGTCCCTGGGAAGTTTTTCAAGACGTCAGGGTTCCCGAACGGGCGGACCAACCATTCCGTCTTTACACTGTGTCCGAGTCGACTTCACCCATTCATGCAAGTGGTGGGATGAAGATCGTCCCCGATTACAAGTTTGAAAATGCTCCTGCGCCGAAGGTAATCGTCATTCCTGCTCAAAGTGCACCGAGCCAGGCAACATTGGAATGGATTCGTAAGTCCACAAAAAACACGGATGTGACCATGTCGGTTTGCACTGGCGCATTTGTGCTGGCGAAAACCGGTCTGTTGTCAGGCAAGGCGGCGACCACATATCACGGGGCATTCGGGCGATTCGCAATGGAGTTTCCAGATATCCAGCTCAAACGCGGAGCGCGGTTTGTCGAGAACGGAAATCTCGCCACTGCCGGCGGACTGTCCTCGGGAATCGATCTCGCTTTACGAGTAGTGGATCGTTACTACGGCCGCGAAGTCGCGCAAAGGACCGCCTACGACCTGGAATATCAGGGTCAAGGCTGGATGAATCCGGAGTCAAACCAGCTGTACGCCACCGCCCCTGTTTCGACCGCTGAGCATCCACTTTGTGTGGTCTGCGGAATGGATGTCGACCCCAAAAGAGCGCCCAAGTCCATTTTCAAAGGTACGACCTACTACTTCTGCTCCGACGACGACAAGAAAACATTCGACGCTGCGCCGGATAAATTTGTGAACACCGACAGGAAAAGCTTGTGACGTTTGATGAGCGACAAGTGAATAGTCGATGAATCAAACTCCGTCTCACGCGTCGCGCCGGATCGTTTTTGTCGCCGCACCGGGAACCGAGATCCTCGATCTGGTCGGACCGCTGCAAGTCTTTGCCCGGGCGTCGGAAATCTTCGTCAGGCAAAATCCGGGCGCATCACCAATCTATTCCGTCGAAGTCGTGACCACTTCCCCTCACCGTTCATTTGTCACGAACTGCGATTTGCGAATCACCGCGCACAAAACTTTTCGCGAACTGCGCGGGAACATCGACACCCTGCTCGTAGCCGGCGGCACCGCGATTGAGAATGACGAAGTAGGTACTCAAGTGATCCGCTGGTTGAAAACAATCGCTCGACCAATTCGGCGAATCGGCTCCGTCTGCACCGGCGCCATGTTGCTGGCGCGAGCCGGTTTGCTCGACGGCCGCCGTGCCACGACGCATTGGAACTGGTGCGAGGTTTTGATCAGGCGCGCGCCGCGCGCACATGTCGATCGTGATCCAATATTTGTTCGTGACAAAAATGTCTATACATCGGCTGGCGTTACGGCGGGAATGGATCTCGCGTTGGCGTTAGTGGAAGAAGACCACGGCTCGCGACTGGCATTACATGTCGCCCGCAATCTCGTGCTCTATCTGCGCCGGCCCGGAGGGCAATCGCAATTCAGCGCCGCGTTATCATTGCAACTGACCGACCGGAAACCATTACTCGAACTCGAGGCATGGGCGCTCGATAATCTAAACAAACCGCTGACTGTTCCAGTGCTCGCGCAACGCGTGGCGATGAGTCCGCGAAATTTCGCGCGCGTCTTCACCAGGGAAATGAAAACCACGCCGGCAAAATTCGTAGAACGTCTTCGGGTCGAGACGGCTCGTCGGCGGCTGGAAGAAAGTCAGAACAGCATGGAGTCAATCGCAAGCGAGTGCGGCTTCGGAAATGTGAATTCAATGCGCAACGTTTTTCAGCGTGCGCTCAGGATTGCCCCGGGCCAGTATCGGCGCCACTTCCGCCACGTGAAACGCCGACGCAGATGAAGGCTTCGAACTATATTGGTGTTTTGGCGCGCGTTTATCTCGGAATCAGTTTCTTCTTCAGCGATCACGGCAATGCCCAGCCTAACGAGGCCGCTCGTTTCCTCAAATTCGCGCTGAAAAATGGTTATTCCTGGTACCAGAATTTGCTCAAATCAGCGGTTGTCCCTCACGCCGCGACTTTTGCCAAGCTGGTGGTGATCGGCGAAATCTACATTGGGATCGCGCTTGTAGTTGGCCTCACCACCCGTTTCGCCACCGCTCTCGCGCTGTTTTTGCTTCTTAATTACATGTGTGCGAAGGGCGCGGTGCCGTGGGGTCCGGGCATCGATCAATCCGATATCGTCCTCGCGCTGATTATTTTCTTGACCGACGCCGGCCGCACCTTCGGAATCGACAAACTACTTGCTGACCGGTTTCCCAAGTTCTGGATTTTGTAGCCGACTCCGAAGCAGTAGAGTTTCAGTTTCTTCTCATGCCGTAGCTCGCTAACGAAAGAGAATCAAAATGTCAGCTTTTCACCGTTTCCCGAGTAGAGATCTCGGCCTTTTGATCTTGCGCGGAGCAGGATTCTTGCTGGCTGTGACTTTCGGCCTGCAAAAGTTCAGCTGGTATTGGACAGCGTTTCACGCTGGGAAATCTTTATCAGCCAGTGGATTGGCACCGTTAATCGCAAGAATGGGTTTTCCAATCCCGGTAGTGCTCGCCTTATGGATCACATTTAACGAATCAATAGGCGCTCTTCTGATCGGGTGCGGTTTTTTAACCAGAATACTGGCCGCTAGCGCCGCGCTTGGGATGGCCGGAGCGCTCTACACCAGTGTTCGCCTGGACGAGGACTGGCTGCGAGCAGCGCTTTATCTGATCGTCTTTGTTGCCCTGGCTTTGATCGGCCCCGGAAAATTTTCTGTCGACTTTCTGATCAAAAGCAAAACTGCTACTCCCACGCCGCCGCAGTGAGGGCAGCGATGTCCGGTGAGAACGGGGAAAGAAAAGCCACTCGCAATGTACTTTCATCGCGAGATAACATTTCTAGCCGATGGGCGCGTTTGAGTATCTGTCCGTCTTGATCTCAATCATTCTCGCCCTGGGAATGACACGTGTGCTGGCCGGCGTAGGTGAAATGCTCCAGGCTCGCTCTCATCGGCGGGTCTACTGGGTGCATGCCATCTGGATCATCAACCTGTTTCTATATCTGGTGATCGCCTGGTGGATTTTCTATAGATGGCGCAACCAGCAACCATGGACGTTTTTGCTGTTCGTCTTTGTACTTATCTCCCCTACTATCTTGTATTTGGCATCGCTTTTACTCTTTCCACGGGAAAGCGACGTCGACCTTGCCATCGATTACAAGACGCACTATTACGCGAACCATCGCGCGTTCTTCATCCTTTTCGGGTTATTTACGCCAGTCGATATCGTCGATTCGCTGCTGAAAGGCGTCCCCCACTTTCTTGCTTTAGGGCCGGCATATTTCGCCAGCGGCCTGCTCTATTTCGTGGGTTTGGTCACTGCTGCGATCACACGCAACGAGCGCTATCATGAGTTCTACGCTGTCTTCTTTCTCGTGCAGACCATCGTTATCAGCTTTCTCATTTTCCAAGTACTCGCGTGAGGGCAGGCAAACCGGGCAGTAAGGGGTCATCCAAGCTCTATCCCCGTTCTCAGAGCGTGCACTACAAGTATGCAGTTGAACTGCATGCCGGGGATGATGTCTGTATTGAAAAGCGTTTGTTCGGAGCGCAATGAGAATGACACTCTGGCAAAAATGCGTCGTCGTCCTGCTCGGCGCCGCGGTCCTTGGAGGTGCAACGTATTTCGCGCGCATCGCCTTTCGCCCGGTAGGACTGGAAAGATACAAGTCGATTCCATTGGCGACTTATGTGCACCCTAACGTAGACAAGCTGAAACAAGGTCAAGTTTTGGCTCGAGAAGGGAAATTGAACGAAGCGCGCGCAATTGTGGTAAAAGGGCTCGTCACCGCGCCGAAATCACCGGTCACGCGCGAATTGCGCGACCTTCTCGGCGAAGTCAACACGCAGATTTTTTTCTCCAAAGAACCGTCGCCTCGCAAAACAGAATATACCGTGAAGCGGGGCGACGCGCTTGTGTCAATCGCGCGCAAGCTTAAATCCAGTACCGAAGCGATCATTCGCGTGAACGATCTCGATTCCACTCTGATCCGCGCGGGAGAAAAACTGCTCGTGCCGCAGCTCGATTTTACCATCACCATCGATCTTCCGCGAAGCCGCGTGATTGTGCACGATGGTCACGGGTTTTTTACTCAGTACCCAATCGCCTCGGTGGACCTGCCACCTACGCGACAGCCCACCATTCAGACGAAAGTAACGGCGAAATCGTTTTGGGAAAATGGCAAACCGGTGCGGCCCACCCAAGGATTCCAGGAAGAAGAAGCTACTCCGCGGATCAACTTAGGACATGCCGGCTACGTGCTATACGGCGTGGAAGAAGAAAGCGATACCGACACTTCAGAAATTGCCGTCGAGGCCGACAACAAGGAGGGAGCGCTGAATTCTCGCGATTCAAATCGCCCGCCCCAGGGAATTGCCATGCTGAAAAACGACATTGCTGAGATCGAGTTACTCATCCGCAAAGGAACACCCGTAACGATCATTGTTAACCGAGAGGAAACACACAATTGAATTCGCCAACGCATCCGGTTTGGCATTGTCTTCCTGCTGCGGCAGAACTGGCTAGCGTCAAGAAAACCCCGATGCTCGGATTTCAGCTCTTGGCTCCGATATCGAGAACGACGCGGAATCGCGCTTTGCCGCTCATCATCCGGTCGTAGGCCTCGGCTGCTCGATCGAGCGGAAAAATTTCATTCATCGACTGCACACCGTTCGAGGCACTGAATTTGAGCGTGTCCTGCGAATCGATTGAGGTCCCAGAGTACCAGCCTTTGACGGAACGCTGTCCGGTGATGAGCAGAACCGGATTGACGGAGAGCGGACCGGCCGCGCCGATCACGATGAGCGTTCCATTAGGTCCAAGACCGCCCAGCACCCCCGCCATCGCGTCGCCGTTGGTTACCGTCGCGATGATAACTTTAGCGCCACCTAACCTGCTCAGTTCCGCCGCCGGATCTGACGATTGACTGTCGATGTACTCCCGCGCACCGAGCTTTTTCGCCAATGACTCTTTGTCTTTTCCGCGCGCGATCGCGACCGTGTTAAACCCCATCTTGGCCGCGAATTGAACACCGAGATGCCCGAGTCCGCCAATCCCAAGGACGCCGACAAGATCGCCGGGGCGCGCGCCGCTGTTACGCAATGCGTTGAACGTTGTGATTCCGGCGCACATCAGTGGCGCGCCATCGATTGAGTTCAAATCGTCCGGCACAGACGCGAGCGCTTTCGCTGGTGCGACCATGTATTCGGCGTAACCACCGTCGAACGAGATGCCGGTTGTGAGCAATTCTACCTGACAGGCAAAGAAATCGCCGCGCCGGCAAGGATCGCAATGTCCGCAATTTGAAGCGTGCCATCCAATGCCAACCCGCTGGCCCGATTTCCAATCCGGCACGTCGGGCCCGACGGTATCGATCACACCGATGACCTCATGGCCGGGAATTCTCGGATATTGGATCCCGGGCCAGAGTCCATCCTTGACTAACGAGTCACTGTGACAAACGCCACACGCTTCAATTTTCACTCGGACCCAACCTGATTTGGGTTCCGGAATCTCCCGCTCCACCACTTCCAACGGTCCCTTTGCCTTTGGAATCTGCACCGCACGCATTTTCTTGGCCATACTTTCCCAATCGTTTGTTCCCGCAAAAAGACAAGGCCAACGAAAACGGGAGTCGCGATGCATCAAACACGGAATGAAGACAACTCCCCTTCCCGATGGCGAATTTGTTCCCGTGCTGGGTCAGGGCACGTGGCGCATGGGCGAGAATCCGCGGGCTCACAAGGATGAAGTCGCCGCCTTGCGACTCGGAATCGAGCTCGGTATGACATTGATCGATACCGCCGAAATGTACGGCGAAGGCGGCGCGGAAGAAGTCGTGGCCGATGCCATCGAGGATCAACGCGATCACGTGTTCGTTGTTACCAAGGTGTATCCGCATAACGCTTCACGTACGGAATTACCAAAAGCATGTGAGCGCAGTCTCAAACGTCTGCGAATCGACGCGATCGATCTTTATCTTTTGCATTGGCGAGAAAGAAGCACGCAGTTCGCGGAGACAGTCGAGGCATTCGAAAAACTTCGAACTGCTGGGAAAATCAAACGCTGGGGCGTCTCCAACTTCGATGTCGATGACATGGAAGACCTCTGGTCGATCGAGAACGGCATAAACTGTGCCGCCGATCAGGTTCTCTACAATCTGGAAAACCGGGAGATTGAATCCGGTCTCCTGCAATGGAACAGAAAAAACAAGATTCCAACCATGGCTTACTCTCCGGTTGGTCATGGGCGCGGTTTGCTCGAGAACGTGACGCTCGGGAAGATCGCCAAACGTCATAGCGGAACGACGTCGCAAATCGCGCTCGCGTGGGTGCTGCGTCAGCCGGGAGCGATAGCGATTCCAAAAGCGAGCAGCGAAAAGCACGTCCGCGACAACGCGGGGTCGATCGACATCAAACTGGCCAGGGAAGATCTTGCCGATCTCGATCGGGAATTCCCACCGCCCAAATCCAAAAGACCGCTGCCGATGCTGTGAGTTATCCTACACCGCGGCAATCGATTAGTGACCGCTGATCCGTTACCCGCTTGTTAGGTCGGAAAAGTATTGACGTGCTACCAAAACCCTGTCTCGATCAGCGCCCATGAAGATAAGAACTATTGGATTGACTCTGGCGTTTTGCTTTTTGGCAGGAG
>DASSFL010000102.1:0-1230 GCA_035694525.1 Candidatus Udaeobacter sp.
ACAAACCGCATCGTCGCGCAGTGGTACGGCCGCGGCGGCGACGCGATTCACTTCAACTACGGCACGATCTGGCTCGCCGACTACGACCACCATCTCGTCTGGCGGATCAAACCGTAGCGGGCAGTTTACGGGCCGAAGTCCTTCGACGATCTTCACAAAGCAGGTCTGCTCAATGTGCCTCAGCGTTGAATCTGCCTTACGCCATCGGTGGAATTTGTTGGAACAAACTGTTCGATGGAGTGAGCGAAGCCATTTTATATCCGGCCGCGCGAAGCAGCCCAGGTTTGCTGGGCATTTGGCAGCGTCGAATTCTAGTCGCCACCTTTTTCCTTCGCCACAACGCTTCGCTGAAAAGCGACGGGATGGTTATGCTCAGAAACCTTCGAGCCTGCTGCTCTGTCGCGGACACGACCCGCATACGCGCTGTTCTCCACGTAAGTCTCCCAATCGGAGGCGACCGGACCGAAGTACAGGTGTCCGAGATGCCGCCAACACTCCAGCATAATCCCCTGCTTGAATGGCTGGCCCTTGGCAGTCACAACGATGCAATTGTTTTCGCGCCATGTGTTTGGATCATATTCGCCCCAGTGCAGATCTAGGCTCTTAAGCCGCAACGAATCGATGGCGATGAGCAGATCCTCCGACCACTGGTAGCAGTAGCCACGCTTCCTAAGGCCATGATAAATGAGGAAGTTGTTAAAAATCGGCGTGCCAAACATGCGGTATTCTCGCCTGAGCTTGGTTACGGTGGCGAACGCGCAATCTGCAAGCAGCTTTGCTTCGTCACGATTCACTCTTGGCGAAAGTGACGCTAGCTCGTCGGCCAGTTTCTCGGCCTTCGCAACATCACCTTTTTGCACTTGGAACGAAAGTGAACGCTGTCGTTCGTCGCCGAGTGCCGACCCGGTCCACGCCCCAAGGATTACGAGGAAAGCACCAAAACAAGTCAGCGATTGAATTTGCCATTTCATAACGCGCGCAGTGAAGATCATTGCCTCTTTGATAGAGATATAAAAGGTCTTCAGTAAAGTCACACAGTCTCTTCGTCGAAACGTCCCCATCTGTGTGTATTGTAATGAAACGGCAAGCAGATCGACTCTGGACGCCGTCGATGTCGACAGGAGCAAGAGAAGATTTGCCTGCTCCCGATTTCAGCGTAATTCTGAAAACTTTTATATGCCCGACCGCGCCTATCTTTATCCAATCGACCCCGAGTTAATTCCCGGCGCG
>DASSFL010000103.1:0-1124 GCA_035694525.1 Candidatus Udaeobacter sp.
ATCGTGCAGTAGGTAAAGTGTTTTATTTGAAAGTTCCATAACGTTTGTCTGGTTTGCAACTAAGCAAAAAGCGTTTAACAATTCGATAGCGAGTGGGGTGTGTCTTTTCCAGTTCATCGAGACGGATTAGCATCTCTCTTAGGTTACATTTGCGTATGTGGTTAATTAGATCAAGTGAAGTCGGCTTGTCCACCGGTGAGGGTGGTGTAGAGTTCTCTGACATTTGATACTCCTGAGTTGTAGTGGTCTTCGTTGACTTCCATTCCGATAACGCGACAGCCGAAGTCGATAGCTGCACACAGACTGCTTGCCTCACCCATGAAAGGGTCGACAATAATGTCGCCTTGTAAAGCGAAGGCGTCTAGTATCCACTGCCATAGACCTTTGGGTTTGGCAAATGGGTTGGAGGTTGTGTCGGCACGAGGACCAGCCCACCAGTTGGTGGTTTGTGGTTTAACAAGGGTGGCGTTTTCCTTGGACAATACCATTGCGAACTCTGTTGCTTTGGTCCAGTTCTTACTGGCCATTTGGTTAAGGCATGGGCTAGTCTTGATCCAGACTAGTGGCCAACGTTGAACACGGAATCCTGCTGTCTCTGCAAGATGTCTGATGAAATTCCAGTGGACGTTGTCATACCAGACAACACAGAAACCTTTGGGTTTGAGAATAAAATACATTTCATGTAACCATATATTGAAGCTGGCAACATTTTCTGTATGATCGTGCTCGGCCTTGACCCTGTCTATGTTCATACCTTGACCTTGTTCCAAGTAGTCGAGGTCAATACCATAAGGCCAGTCAGTTATAATATGATCTGCGAACTCATCACCTAGCTCTGGACAAATGTCCTCCATCCGACCCTTGAACAACATTCGCGACAGTGGAACCTGCACGTTCTCACCCTTCTCAAGACTCTCGACAATAGAAATTTCTGGTTGTGCATTTGAATTATTCAAAGCGACCGGAATAGCTTTGGCAGTCAACTCAGCTACCTTACGCTTTGCTTCGTCTTCGCGTTCTTCGATGAGCAACCGGAGCGCCTCGGTAAGACCAGAGCACTTCCAGAAACGACCTTCATGTTCGGGGTCAGCTCTAAGTCGTTCAGCCACTTTAAGAGCGTAACT
>DASSFL010000104.1:0-7357 GCA_035694525.1 Candidatus Udaeobacter sp.
GCGCGAATCTGTGCCGGGCGCGCGCCGAGCGCGACGCGGATGCCGATTTCACGTACGCGCTTGAGCGTGGTGTAGGCGAGCAGGCCGTACAACCCAATCGTGGCAAGCAGCAGCGCGAGGCCCGCGAAGATGGACACGAGAAAACTGAGAAGCCTTTGTGTGCCCCATGTGTCATGAACGCGATCAAGCATCGGACGCGCGTCGAACACCGGTTGCGACGGGTCAATCGAGCTGACGACGTCGCGGATCGATTTTGCGAGAACGGCCGTGCTAGAGCCGGAGCGAACAAAAAGACCGAGACTTGTTCGCTGCGCTTGAGCCATCGAACAGTAGATGACCGGCAGCGGCGCCATCTCGTCGATTGCGTGAAACCGCATTCGCGGAACGATGCCCACGATCTCCGACATGACATTACCCTCTTCGTCGTTTCCAGCATCAACTGCAAGACGCTTGCCGAGCGGGTCCTCACCCGGGAAAAATTGCTCCGCCAGCGCCTGATCGATGATGATCACGCGTGGCGAATCTTTTGTGTCGCGATCATCGAACACGCGGCCGCGAAGAAGCGGCACCTTGAAGGTCGCAAAATAATCACCGGTGATCACTTCCAGATCGGCGCTTGGCATGTTGCTCGCCGACGGCGGTGGCGTGCCTTCGCGATAAAATCCGGTTTGCCATCCGCCCATCAGCGGCGAGTTCGAACCCATGCCCGCGCTTTGAACGCCGGGAAGCGCGCGGACTTTATCGAGCAACGTTTTGGTAAATGTTCCAATCTTCTCGCGACTCGAATAGGTTTTCCAAGCCAGCTCAAGTCGAGCAGTGAAAAGACCGCGAGGCTCGTAACCAAGTTGGAGCGATTGCATTCGCGAAAAGCTTTTTAGAACAAGCGCTGCTGCGACGAGCAACGTGAGCGTGAGAGCGATTTCGCTGATGACCAGCCAGTCGCGCGCGCGCTTGGCCGAAGGCGGATCGCCGCCTCCGGCATCGCCGCTTTTCAATGCCAGTTGAAAATTTGCGTGCGACGTTTGCCATGCCGGCCACAATCCGAAAACGATCGCGGTCAGCGACGCGACGAAAAACGTGAATCCGAGCACCGAAAAATCGAACGGAATCTGATGGAACCGCGCGACATCTCCGGGACTCAGCGCGATCAACGAATCGCGAACCCAAATAGCAATAAAGAATCCAAGACCTCCTCCCAGCAACGCAATCAGAAAGCTTTCGATCAAAAGTTTTCTAATAATTTGCCAGCGAGTAGCGCCGACTGCAGCGTGAATGGCAAATTCCCGCGCGCGCGCAGCGCCACGCGCGGCAAACAAATTCGCCACGTTCGCGCAGGCGATGAGCAAGACCAATCCCACCGCACCCAGGAGCAGACCGAGATTAGTCCGATATTTGCCCACCAAATTTTCCAGTAACGGCGTGACGACTGCGTAAACTTTTCCGTTCGTGTCCGGATACATTTTCTCCAAACGGGCGGCGATGCCCTTCATTTCTGCACGCGCTCGATCGACAGTCACGCCGGCCTTCAGCTTGCCCCAGACGAAAATCATCGGGTGATGAGAACGATCCATCCATGCTGGATTGTTGCTGCGCCGCATGATTGAAAACCATGCGTCCGTGTCTTGCGGCGAAGTCATCTGCGGCGGCATCACGCCGATAACGTCGAAATTCTGATCGTGCAGAGTAATCGAGCGACCAAGGACGTGCGGGTCGCGGTTGAACGCGCGTTGCCAAAGACGATCGCTGATCACCACGACGGGCGGCGCGCCAACCTTGTCCTCGTCTTCACTGAAAATGCGACCGATTTCCGGCGAAACGCCAACCACGCTGAAAAAATTTCGCGTCACCGACGCGCATGAAATGCGTTCCGGATCACGTCCTGGAATGCCGCTAAGATTCCGCGACTCCTTGTGCGTAGCAGCAAGATGTTCGAAAACCGTGTTATCGTTTCGCCAATCGAAATAGTCGGGCAACGCGACCGAAAAATCCTGACCCGGTCCCGACGATTCATTCAAGACCATGATTCTATCGGCGTCCGGATACGGCAGCGGCCGCAGCAAAACCGCGTTAACGATGCTGAAAATCGCGGTGTTCGCTCCAATACCGAGCGCGAGCGTTAAGATCGCTACCGCGCTGAAACCCGGCTGCTTCCGCAACATGCGGAAAGCATATCGAAGACTCTGTTTCACATCGATGGAGTTGAAACTTTCGTCGCGATTAACTGTGTGAGATCACCTGAGTCCTTGCCGCCTGGCTAACAGCGCCTTGCTCGAGCCCAGCCGCCTGTATCTTAATCGGGCCCTGTGCGAATTCCCAGATCACCAGGAGCGCGCTCAAGAAGAAAGCGACATAAAGCACTGCTTCAAGAACTCCGCGCCCTTTCTCTTCCGAGCGTACCAAAAGAGCATGCATAGATTCGAATTGATTGTTCATAAGCGTTTCGTGGTTCATGCAACTCGCTGATGCAAGCGGCGTGCCATAAAACACGCTATCACGTAATCTACTCATCACGATGATGATACGAGCCCGATGCATCCAAACATTCGATCTCGACGTTCCACGACTGGGAAGCAGCCGTTCCATTTTCGGGACGACGATCCGCGCGCCGGTCTTTGCTCCTCTCTATGCACCGCTATACACCGAGAGAGCTGGTTAATTCATCAGGCAGAAGACCCGGAGGCTTGCGGCCAGCCGATCGTCTGAAGATCGGCAGCATGCGAAGTCGGCTTCTTTTTCCGCTGCCGCAGTCGATCGAGCGCCAAATAGATCACGGGAGTCGTGTAAAGCGTGAGCATCTGCGAAACGATAAGCCCCCCAACGATGGCAACACCGAGCGGTTTGCGCAGTTCGCTGCCGATACCCATCCCGATGGCCAGCGGCAACGCACCAAACATCGCGGCCATCGTGGTCATCATGATTGGACGAAACCTGACCAGGCACGCCTGGTAGATCGACTCTTCGGGACTGAGTCCTTCGTGGCGCTCAGCGTCGAGCGCGAAATCGACCATCATGATGGCGTTCTTTTTCACGATGCCGATAAGCAGGATAATTCCGATGACCGAGACGAGATCCAGCTCATTGCCGGTTACCAGCATGGCTAGGAGAGCCCCAAGGCCAGCGGATGGTATTGTAGAAAGGATTGTGAGCGGGTGGATCAGGCTCTCGTAAAGTATTCCCAGGATAATGTAAACGGCTACGAGCGCCGTGAGAAACAACCACGGCATTGTCACCCAGGAGGCTTGCGCAACCTGCGCAGTGCCGGCGAAATTTCCGCGAATGGTTGATGGCATTCCCAGTTCACGTTTCGCCCGCTCGACGATTTGCGTTGCCTCGCTTAACGAAACGCCTTGCGCAGTGTTAAAGGAGATTGTGACACACGGAAATTGTCCCTGGTGATTGACCGACAGCGGCGTGTTATCCAGTTGAAAATGTGCGATCGTACTCAGTGGTACCTGGCTTTCGGAATTTGATTTGACGTAGATTTTGTCGAGCGAGCTCGGATCGAGCTGGAACTTCGGATCGACCTCCAGAATGACGTGATATTGATTCTGTTGCGTGTAAATGATCGAGACCTGCCGCTGGCCGAACGCGCTGTAAAGCGTGCTGTCGACTGCTTGCGGTTGAATGCCGAGGCGCGCGGCCGCATCGCGATCGATTACCACGGTTTCCTGCAATCCGCGGAATTGCTGGTCGCTTGTTGCATCCTTTATTTGCGGATAATCGCGTAGTTTGTTTACTAGCTTGGGAGCCCACGAATTCAGCTCATCAATATTTTGATCGGACAACGCATATTGGTATTGCGCTTTTGACGATCTTCCGCCAACACGAATATCTTGATTTGCCGTGAGAAAAAGCTGCGCGCCGGGAATTTTCGAGAGCTTTTGCCTGAGACGCGCGATAACTGTTCCCGCGTCATCCTTGCGTTCTCCCTTGCCCGAACCTTTCGGTTTCAAACTGATGAACATGCGGCCGTTATTCAACGCCGAGCCGCTCCCGCCGCCAAAGAATGAGCCGATGGCCTGGACCGCGGGATCGGCCATGACAGTTTTCACGACCTGCTCTTGCTTTTCTTTCATCGCTTCAAAGGAAATGTCCTGCGCGGCCTCGGTCGTGCCCATCATTTGTCCCGTGTCCTGTTGCGGGAAAAATCCCTTCGGCACAACGAAGTAAAGGTAAACGGTCGCGATGATCACCAGCCCGGTGACAATGAGCATGGTGTATTCGTGTTTGAGGACCCACTTCAAGCCGCGTTCGTAAAAATCGTGCATTGCGTTGAAACCGCGCTCGCTCAGTCGATCGATCACGCCGCGCTGTCGATGTCGCTCCTCGCTTTTCAAAAATCGGCCGCAGAGCATGGGCGTGAGCGTTAACGAAACGACGCCGGAAACGAGAATCGCCGCGCTCAACGTCACCGCGAATTCATGAAACAAGCGCCCGATCAGCCCGCTCATGAACAAAAGCGGAATGAAAACCGCGACCAGCGAGAGACTAATCGAAATAACGGTGAAACCAATCTGACGCGCGCCTTTCAACGCGGCTTGAAGCGGTGGCTCGCCCTTCTCAATGAAGCGCACGATGTTTTCGATGACGACAATCGCATCATCGACAACGAATCCTGTCGAAACCGTCAACGCCATGAGCGAGAGGTTGTCGAGGCTGTAACTGCACAGCCACATCACGCCGAAGGTACCCGCGAGCGCGAGGGGCATCGTAATACCGGAGATGAACGTCGGCCAGAACCGGCGCAGGAAGAGAAACATCACCATCACAACGAGCGCCATCGTAATGACGAGCGTCAGTTGTACGTCCCGCACTGAAGCGCGGATGGTCGTCGTGCGATCGCTCATTACATCGAGATGCACGCTTGGCGGCAGCCAGGTGCGCAGTTGCGGAAGGATCGCGTGAATCTGGTCGGTGGTGCGAACAACGTTCGCATCCGGCTGTTTGAAAATGACTAATAGCACAGCGCGCTTGTTGTTGAACAGCCCGGCTTGGTCGCGATTTGCCTGTGCATCGATCGCTGTGCCGACATCGCGTAAGGGCACGGCCGCGTTATTGTGGTGCGCGACGATGATCGGCTGATATTGGTCGGCCTGCGTTAGTTGGTCGTTGCTCGCGATGACGAAACTTTGCTCCGGACCGTCAAATGCGCCCTTTGGTGAAAGGACATTCGCTTGTGAAAGCGTCGTGCGAATGTCTTCCATGCTTAGGCCCATCGAGGCGAGCGCAACCGGATTTATCTGCACGCGCACGGCGGAGTTCGCGCCGCCGCCGATGGTCACCTGGCTGACGCCATCCACCTGGCTGATGCGCTGGCCGATAATTTGATCGGCGAGATTGTAAACTTGTGACAAGGGCAACGCGTCCGACGTCATCGCGAGCACCATAATCGGCGCATCGGATGGATTGACTTTGCGATAGGAGGGCGGTTGCGGCAGTCCGCTGGGCAATTCCCCAGACGCGGCATTGATTGCGCTCTGCACGTCGCGCGCCGCGCCGTTGATGTCGCGATTCAGATCGAATTGGATCGTGATGGACGAACCGCCTAACGAACTGACGGAAGTGATCTCAGATACGCCGGCGATTTGCGCAAAGCGGCGCTCGAGCGGCGCGGCGAGCGATGACGCTGCAGTCTGCGGATCGACGCCCGGTTCCTGCGCGCTGACGGAAATGGTGGGGAAATCCACTTTCGGCAACGGCGCCACTGGCAAAAAATAATAGGCAACGGCGCCCAGCAACAGCACTCCCGCTGCCAACAGGGATGTGCCGACCGGTCGACGAATGAATGGCTCGGAAATGTTCATGACTAAAATCCAAGTCGATCATCTTCACCGTTCACTCCCGCGAATTGCGGCTCGGGTTCGTGTTCCAGATCTGTCGACGTTCTTAACGGTAGATCGGCTTGATCAACCTCACCGCGGCGTTCCTTCATCCAACGCCCAAACCGATCGAGATAAAGGTAAATCACCGGCGTCGTGTAGAGCGTGAGAAATTGTGAGAGCAACAATCCTCCGACGATGGAAATTCCGAGCGGGCGCCGCAGTTCACTGCCAACTCCACTCTCGAGGGCAAGTGGCAATGCGCCCAACAATGCCGCCGCCGTTGTCATCATGATGGGCCGAAACCGCAGCAGACATGCTTGATAAATCGATTCCTCGGGCGACATCCCTTCCTTGCGTTCGGCTTCGAGCGCAAAATCGATCATCATGATCGCGTTCTTTTTCACGATGCCGATGAGGAGGATGATGCCGATAAGCGCGACCAAAGAAAAATCGATGCGGCAAATGAGCAGCGCGAGCAACGCGCCGACGCCAGCAGATGGCAGTGTCGAAAGAATCGTGATCGGATGAATGTAACTTTCGTAGAGAACGCCGAGCACGATGTAAATCACCACAACGGCCGCCAAAATCAGCAGTGGCTCGCTCGTTAGCGATGAACGAAATTCCGCCGCCGCGCCGGTGAATGTAGTTTCGATTGTATCAGGCAAACCGATTTCGCGTTCCGCTTTTTGAATCGCCGGGATTGCATTACTGAGCGAGCTGCCGCTGCGCAGATTAAACGAAATGGTCGCCGCCGGAAATTGCCCTTGATGCGGAATGGAGAGCGGCGTCCTGCTCACGTGCATCGTCGCGAACGCGCTCAAAGGAACGGGCTGGCCACTGCTTGATTTGACGTAAATTTTGTCGAGCAAATCTGGCGACTCACGGAATTGCGGTTCCACTTCCAAAATCACGCGGAATTGATTGAGCTGCGTGAAAATAATCGACACCTGTCGCTGCCCAAACGCGTCGTAAAGCGTGTCGTCGATTGCTTGCGTGAGCACGTTGAGGCGTGATGCTTTCTCGCGGTCAACATCAATGTTCAACTGCAAGCCGTTCACCTGTTGGTCGCTCGCCACGTCGCTGAGTTGCGGCAGCTGTCCAAGTTTTTGCACGAGTCTTGGCGTCCACTCTGCGAGCTCGGCCGGATCCGCGTCCTGCAAAATGTATTGGAATTGCGTGCGGCTGACGCGCGCATCGATCTGCAAATCCTGCGCCGCTTGCATGAAGAGCGAGACGCCTTCGACACCGCGCGTGGCATTGCGCAACCGTTCGATGATTTTTTCGGCATTCGGGCGCTGATCGTGCGGCTTGAGCACGATGTAAAGCCTGGCGGTATTGATGGTCGCGTTCACTGTTCCCGCGCCGACCGAAGCCGACACGCTCGCAACATCCGGGTCGCGCCTGACGATGTCGGAAACGGCGTGCACGCGTTGCAACATCGCCTTGAAGGAAATGTTCTCCGCGGCATCGGTCACGCCGACGATCACCCCGGTGTCCTGTTGCGGCAGCAGCCCTTTCGGCACGACGATGTAGAG
>DASSFL010000105.1:0-8886 GCA_035694525.1 Candidatus Udaeobacter sp.
TCGCCTTTCATTCCAAGCGTCGCATACGCGATGTTTGTGCGATCGAGGTAATTCGCGACGTAAAGCAGAAACAGAAACGGCAGAAGCCGCCACGCGATTCGACTGCGCGCACTTTCGCCGGCGTCTGCTTGCAAAGAAGCCATCGTTGCGCGCAGCATAACGCCGTTCGAAACGCTCACAATTTAGAAAACGTGTTCGCCGCCCATCTTGGCAAAGCGCTTGCTCCCAAGGAAGTTTTGTTCGTCGGCGACATACCAAAAACGCGAAACGCAAAAGTGATGCGCCGCGTTGTACGTGCCGCCTACCTCGGCGACACGTCTGCGGCGATGGCGCCAGCGTAACGACTTCGTTTATTCGAAGGCGGGGCAAAAGGCGGCCATTCGCCGGTTCGCACCCAGCTAACGTGGTGCGAAAAGGAAGGCGTACCGCGAGCTATCATCACACATTGCGGTTCGGAGATTGTGACCGGCGACGAACACAAGCTATCTGCCAAGCTCCGCGCCATGACTACCGAACGGGGCATTAAGGTTCGCATTGCCTCCGATGGAATGAAACTGGAGCTGTAATGGTAAACATGACGACGTAGTTTGAAGCATGTCGTTGCGCATTTTTCTCTGCGGCGACGTGATGACTGGACGCGGAATTGATCAGGCGCTGCCGCACCCGGTAAATCCAAACTTATTTGAGCTGTATGTGAGGGATGCGCGCGAGTATGTCGCTCTCGCCCGGAAGGCCAATGGACCGATAATGCGTCCGCTGGGTCTCGATTACATCTGGGGCGATGCGCTGCGCGAACTGGAATGCGCCGAGGTTGATTTTCGAATCGTTAATCTGGAGACCGCTGTCACCTCGGCTGAAACGCCATGGCCAGAAAAAGGAATTCACTATCGGATGCATCCTCAGAACATTGACTGCCTTAGGTCTGCAAAAATCAGCGCATGCGCTTTGGCGAACAATCATGTCTTGGACTGGGGATACGACGGATTATCGGAAACCCTGAAAACTCTACACACGGCAGGCATCGCGAGCGCAGGCGCGGGCAACGACTCCGAAGAAGCGATGCAGCCTGCAGTGCTTAACACGCCTGGCGATGGCCGACTGCTGTTATTCTCGTTTGGATCAAGAACCAGCGGGATCCCGCAAGATTGGAGGGCCACCAGCATTTCGCCGGGAGTAAATCTGCTCGATGACCTTTCACAGAGCACGGCCGAGCGGGTGGCCGAACACATGCGCACACATCAGCAACCCGGCGATTTGATTGTCGCTTCGATTCATTGGGGCGGTAATTGGGGCTACGAAATTTCGCGCGAACAAGTCGCGTTTGCTCATCGCTTGGTTGAAGAAGGCATTGCAATCGTGCACGGACACTCTTCTCATCACGTGAAAGCAATTGAAGTCTTGAAGGAGCGCCTCATTCTCTATGGCTGCGGAGATTTCATTACCGACTACGAAGGAATCAGCGGTTACGAAATGTTCCGCGGCGATTTGGCGTTGATGTATGTAATAGAACTCGACTCGCGCAAAGGCGAATTGATCGCTGTGCGTTTGGTCCCTATGCAGATGCGGCGGTTCAGACTGGAACGTGCATCAGATGCCGACGCCAGATGGCTTTGTAATCACCTGAACGAACTGGGGAAACCATTCAGCACTGGCGTAACCTTGGAGAAAGACAACAGCTTGATCCTACAGTGGCGACGAGAATGACGAAGCTGTAGCCGGCATCGGTGATGCCGGCCCCGATTAGCGCCGTTGTAAACAAGCCGGGGTCACCGACCACCGGCTACAGCAGCAGCGCCAGTTCGCGCAGGAAGCGCTCCACTTCTGTCGGATCCTTTAGCGAATAATTCGCCGCAGTGGCCCTCGGTTCTTCGCTCACGACAACGCCTACGCCGCGCTGTTGGAGTGCGCGAAAGGCGTCTTCGTCCGTGCGGTCATCTCCAATGTAAATCGGGCGCGCGCCTGCGCGCTCCAAACCCAGCCTTTCCAATAACCAGAGCACAGCTTTGCCTTTGTCCCAATCGGTGTACGGCAGCAGTTCATAAACTTTTTTCCCCTCCATTCTGCGCAGCTCTCGATGTTGCGCGACGACCTCGCTGACGGCACGCTCCAGCTTGGGAAAGTCGCTTTCATTTACCTTCCGATAATGCGTAGCAACGGAGAAACGTTTTCTCTCAATGAGCGCACCCGCAATGCCGGCGAGTTTTTCTCGGAGCTCTTTTTCCGCGACGTCCAGCGCTGGCAAAAACTCTATTGCCTCTTGTCTCCGCAGCCGGCGCGGTCCGGCGATATCAAATCCATGGCTGCCAGCATAAACGATCCCATCGATAGCAACACGGCTGCGAACGTCTTCGAGCTCTCGGCCGCTTAGGATAGCGACCGGCGCCTGCATGGCCAGCGTTCGCAGCGTCTGTCGGGTGGAATCAGAGAGAAACGCTTTTTCGGGATGACTAACGATTGGCGTGAGCGTCCCATCGTAGTCCAGAAAAATCGCAAGGCTGCTGCGGTCGCCCGCCCCGGCGATTTCTTGGACGTGCTCAAGTGCCGAAGGAAGCATATTGGATTTAACAAAAGACGTTAAAAGAGTTACAACGTTACAAGGGTTAAAAGGATTCCAGACTCACTGCGTTGTAACGGTGTAACCTTTTTAACGTTTTATCGCTCTAAAAAATGAATCGCCTGATCGTCGTTTCCAATAGATTGCCATTCGCGCTGGATTCGACTGGGGAAGATCTTTGGACAGTGACACCGGCTGCCGGAGGACTCGTTTCCGCTGTCGAGCCTGTGCTGCGCGAACGCGGTGGCATCTGGATTGGATGGCCCGGAAGTGCGGGAGAAATTCCAAAGCGTGCGCTTGCCGAAGCCACACGTGACGCCGGTTACAAGGTAGTGCCAGTCGCCCTTAGCGAGACTGAGCGCGACGAATTTTACTACGGCTACTCAAACGGAGTCATCTGGCCGCTGTTTCACGATCTGCAAAACTTTTGCAATTTCGAGCCGGCATATTGGCAAGCTTACAAGGAGGTGAACGAACATTATGCCGACGCCATCGCTCGCTGCTCGCAAACTGAGGACTTCATCTGGGTGCACGATTATCACCTGATGTACGTCGCGCAGGCATTGCGCGAGCGCGGTTTACGCGCAGCCTTGACGTTTTTCCTGCACATCCCCTTTCCGCCGTATGACATTTTTTCAAAGCTGCCTCAACCGCAGCGGCTGCTACGCGCTCTCCTGCAATTTGATCTGCTTGGGTTCCAGACGCGGCGCGACGTTCGCAACTTTCTCGGGTGCGTTCGGCGCGTGATGTTGGATGCGCGGGTCGTTCCTCGCCGCGAACTGCAATTAGTTCGTTTCGAAAAACGCGCGATTCGCCTGGGGTATTTCCCAATTGGGATTGACTTCGGCTCGTTTGAAAAAGGTGCGATGTCTGAGCCGGTCGCTCGCAGCTCTCAGCAGCTGCGCGCCGCCTTTCCCGATTGTCAGTTGATCCTCGGTGTGGACCGACTCGATTACAGCAAAGGAATTCCGGAACGGCTGCGCGCGTACCGCGACGCCTTGGAACGCCATCCGGAACTGCGCGGCCGCGTGGTGCTCATCCAGGTCGTCGTGCCAAGCCGGGTGGAGATTCCCAGGTATCACGAATTCAAGCAACGCATCGACCGCCTGGTCGGCGATATCAACGGGCGCTTTTCCACCAGCAATTGGTTGCCGGTGCAATATCATTTTCGCAGCCTCACTCGCAAAGATCTTCTGGCGCACTACCGCGGGTGCGACATTGCCTTCGTCACGCCGCTGAAGGACGGAATGAATCTAGTGGCCAAGGAATATTGTGCCTGCCGCATCGACGAAAATGGCGTGCTTATCCTTAGCCAGTTCGCCGGGGCGGCGGAGCAGCTCAAAACCGGCGCGCTACTGGTTAATCCTTACGATGTCGAGGAAGTTGCCGACACAATTCTGAAAGCATTCCGGATGACCGATGCCGAGCGCACTGCGCGCATGAAACGCATGAGACGCGTGGTGCGCGAGGAGAACGTTTTTTGGTGGGTCGATTCGTTTTTGAGAGTCGGAGCGAAACTGGTAGCTCGGACTGCACGAGTCGCCACTCGACGCCGTGCCCCAACTAAACGGTAACAAGCTGTTGCCGGTCATCCCGAGCCGCGCAAACGGCGAGGGACCTCACAACGGCGGACCACGTCACGCTTGTCTCGCGTGATCTTCCACCAAATGCGAGGTCCCTCACTTCGTTCGGGATGACAAGCGGACACGAAGAAATCGACGGTGAAAAACGATCTCTTCGTGAGGCGCAGCGCGCATGGCCATCATTGATAAAGTGCAAAAAATTTCGGACTCGGTTTGGGAATTGCCGGTCACCTACAAGGAAGGCATGCGCGTGCCGGCACGGATCATTGCGACGGAAAAGCTCCTTCGCGAAATGGACGAGGCCGTTTACCAGCAAATCAGCAACGTCGCGACCTTGCCCGGGATTACACGTTACGCGCTCTGCATGCCTGATGGCCACAGCGGTTATGGATTTCCCATCGGTGGCGTTGCCGCGATGGATGTGCACGAAGGTGGCGTCATTTCACCTGGCGGCATCGGCTTCGACATTAATTGCGGGATGCGCCTGGTTGTCACCAATCTCACGCACGACGACGTCCAACCGTATCTGCATCGGATTGTTGACCGACTGTATGAGCGCGTTCCTGCAGGGGTTGGAAGTCACGGGTTCTTGAAATTATCGCGTCAGGATTTTCGAAACGTCATCGAAAAAGGGGCGCGCTGGTGCATCAAACACGGTTACGGCTGGGAGGACGACCTTGCAGTTACCGAGGAGAACGGTTGCATCTCCGGCGCTGATGCTTCGAAGATCAGCGAACGCGCAGTTGATCGGGGTTACAACCAAGTTGGTACCCTCGGCAGCGGCAACCATTATCTCGAAGTGCAGGTCGCGCGGCCAGAGGACGTGCGCGACAAGGGGCTCGCGGAAAAATTTGGAATCACTATCCCGAACCAGGTCGTAGTCATGTTTCACTGTGGCAGTCGTGGTTTCGGGCACCAGGTCGCCACCGATTATCTCCAGACGTTTCTGAAAGTGATGGAACCGAAATATGGAATCAAAATTTTGGATCGCGAACTTGCGTGCGCCCCATTCGAGTCCCCCGAGGGCCGTGATTATTTTGCCGCGATGAAATGCGGACTGAACATGTCATTCGCAAACCGGCAGGTCATTCTCCATCAAATTCGCGAAGTTTTTTCCGAAGTCTTCGGTCGTAGCGCGGACGACCTCGGCATCCAGATGATTTACGATGTCGCCCACAACACCGCGAAGCTGGAAACGCATATTGTCGATGGAAAAGAAAAGACGCTCCTTGTTCACCGAAAAGGCGCAACGCGGGCGTTTGGTTCCGGACGCGACGAAGTGGCCGCGCGTTACCGGGACATCGGTCAGCCGGTGATCATCGGCGGCTCGATGGAAACCGGCTCCTATCTGCTCGTGGGCATAGCATCAGGCGCAGAGACATTTTTCAGTACAGCGCACGGAAGCGGCCGCACCATGAGCCGCACCAAGGCGCGCAAGCTATGGCACGGTAAACAACTCCAGCGCGACTTGGAGGCGCGGGGCATTTATGTCCGCAGCACGTCATGGGCCGGCCTCGCTGAGGAAGCCGGGCCCGCTTACAAGAACATCGATGAAGTGATCGCCGCGACGGAGCTGGCGGGAATTAGCAAGCCCGTCGTACGATTCACCCCGATTGGGAATGTGAAGGGATGAAGTTGATCATCGATCACAAATCTGCCATGACTCCACGGACACCCATCACTGTCATCACCGGTCCACTGGGCAGCGGCAAGACGACGTTGCTGCGGCACATCCTTGCTACGCGCCCCGCGAAGATCGCCATCGTGATGAATGAATTCGGCGAGATCGCCATCGACACGAAAGTGATTGAGGGCAAAAACGTACGTATTTCAGAATTGGGCGGCGGCTGCGTTTGCTGCTCGTTGCTCGGTGAATTCGAGGCCGCAGTAACCGAAATCATCGAGAAGGTTGCGCCGGAAATGATCGTGGTCGAGACCACCGGCCTCGCAGAACCCGAAGCGCTCGTGTTCAACATCCAGGAGGCGCTGCCTCAATGCCGCCTAGACGGCGTAGTTTCGGTAATCGACGCGGACATGCTCGTTCGGTTCCCCGAGCTGGGTCACACCACACGCCTGCAAATCGAGGGCGCAGACATTTTGCTCTTAAACAAGATCGATCTTATCGGTACGACGGAAATCGAGCCGCTTAAAAGGAAATTACACAACATCAATCCAACTGCGGCAATCGTTCTCACCGAGCGTTGTCGGATCGATCCGGAACTTTTGTTCGGCATCCCGCAGTCGCGGCGGAGAAAGACGGCGCCGCCCCGGCATGAGCATCAGCCAGAGTTCGAATCGTTCACGTTCAGATCGGACAAACCTTTGTCCCGTGATTACTTCGAGCGTTTCGCGGACGCTCTGTCTTCCAGCATCATTCGGGCGAAAGGCTTTGTGCGCTTTGTCGATGGCGCGGAGCTTTTCAACTTCGTGGCCGGCCGCTGGGAGTTGGAACCGTTTGAAGTCGAGAACACGGAGCTAGTCTTTATCGGGAAGAACGTTTTGTCGGAAAAGGAAGCGATTGTTGAATCCTTGGAGAAATGTGAGCGACAACTCGGCTGAAAGCGCCGAATTACCTCAAAGCCGCGATGACGGTTTGTAGGGGCGTCTGTGTCAGACGCCGGCATATGGTTTGGCGTTTCACAGAAACGCCCTGCAAAATCAGCTACGGTCTCTTAAACCCCGCAGGCCCTACCATTACCTCGCGGACATAGGAACCGCGCGGTCGAAAACACGCTCGAAGAGACGCATAGGATGGTGCCGATCAGCAACCCGAAGGACCGGAAAATTCCTCATAAAACATTTCCCCTATCAGGTGAATCGCACGCTTGATCGCAGGCGGCCCCTTTTGCTAACTCGATTGGCAACGAAGGTGGGACGCGTTGTCCTCAACGCGTTGGTACCCTCGCGGAACCCGGAAGTTTCTCTCGCGAGTTCCCACGTAAAGATTTTCAACCCGGCGTTAGGGGCGCGGAAACGGTGTGGGGCGTGGTCGTGGCGTCGGAGTCGGTCTTCCAACTGGCGTTGGTGAGCCGGTCGGCGTCGGTGTTGGTGTTGGCGATGGTGTCACCGATGGTGTGGCTGTGGGCGTAGGAGTAGGCGTCGGACTTGCCGGCGCTGCGGCCAGGCCGGACAATTGCGCAATACTCGTGTTAAATAAGAGCGTTTTCGCTCCGGTGGTGGGATCGATCGTATAGAGATCTCCGGTCGGCGAGCTGCCGTAGAGGATACCATCGGGAGCGAACACGATATCAGAGATCACGACTTCCATCGGTCCAATAGGCGTCAGCACGCCGGTAACTTGATCAATCAGATCAAGATCTTCCAAACGATCTGAGGAATTCCCGCGCGAACCATATAAGACATCTAAAGAATCGAAGGCGATTCCGGGACAGAATGAGTTCCCGGAGCCCACCAGTGTCAGTGAGGTAAGGACCTGTGCGTTTGATGGATCGATTGTCAGGAGCTGCCCAACACTTTTGGTGTTATTAAACGAGCCTCCATAAAGGACCCCCTGCGAGTTGAATCGGAGACCGTCAACAGCCGCATCGGGATCAGAGAGCAATCCGATCACGGTCGGTGTCCCGTTTGTTGGGTCGATGGTCATCAAAGTGCCTTGGCTGGCGCTCCCCCCGGAAACACCGTAAAGGGTACCGCTGCCATCAAACGCGATGCCGCCCAAGCGATCAAAACCAGTATTCCCGATAAGGAATTCGCTCTGTGTTGTGACGTCAATCAGCCAGAGGCGCCCGCCGCCGTTGGCATTATCGCCGCCGGTTGAGCCGTAAAGAAGGATATCCGAACCGGAGATAACATTGACCACGCCAGTCATGCCAATAGCACAGTGTGCGAAACAGAAGTAATTATAGGTGCCAGCCTGATCAAAGGTGTGCTCGTACACCGTCCCAAGGTCGGAAAGGATTCCCTGGTCGCAGTTCGTATCATCAGGAGAACAAAACTGCCCATCAACGGTGCAAGGATCGCCGCTGGTGACACTGTGGCCACCTTCTGCCCAGGTCCACCGCACCGTGTCGCCCACTGAGATGGTGACTGTGTCTGGCACAAACACATCGCCCCCCTTCCCCACCGCCACATCGAAAATCTGACCGCCACCCGATGGGACGCCGCTCACTGCTGGCCGGCCGTTTTGATCTACAATATGGACGGTGTGGGCGGAGGTCTGTTTCTGGTGCGCTGCGCTGATGTGTCTGTCCCCAGATTCAGCTTGCGACAAAAATACCGTCGTAAACGTCGTTGCGAGCAAAGAGGCGATTCGTACTAGTGCGTTTAATCGTTTCATTGTTTTATTCCTTGTTCTGTCCTGAACGTGTTAGGGGTTCTCGATTTCAATTTTTCATCGATACCGGACCGCCCGCTGACGATATGCGAGTCAGCGTCGGGGCGACGATATTGCCCAGGAGCTTCAGAGAAACGCAAGCAGAATCTTGTGTGGGAAACACTTCAGTGATTGCGGCTGCCGGCTAGCGTACTCGCGCCCTCGGCGATTTCCTGGCTATCGTCTTCGGAGAAGCCGATCCACCCTTAAGCGTCCGAAGGTGGAACGCGTTGGCGCACCTGCGGGAACTCGCGAGTTTCTTTCGCGAGCCCCGTAGATAGGATTACAACCCTGCGCTATGGTGTTGGGCGCGGAAACGGTGTCGGGCGTGGCCGCGGCGTCACTCTGGGCGTGGCGGTCGGCGATTGGGTCGCCGTTGGCGTCGCTGATGGTGTTCCCGATGGCGTTGCCGTCGG
>DASSFL010000106.1:0-31039 GCA_035694525.1 Candidatus Udaeobacter sp.
AGGGCGAACTCAAGATCACTGCTTCGCCGAAGTCCTCGCCTAACGACTTTGATTTTCTGGTCGGGAAGTGGAAAATGCATAACCGCCACCTGGACAAGCGGCTGGCCAATTGCCGCGACTGGACGGAGTTCGATTCCTCGGATGTGAATACAAAGATCCTCAACGGTGCGGCTGACATGGATACATATTCGACTACGCAGTTTCCTGGAATGGGAGGCAAACTTTTCGAAGGGCTCACACTCCGATTGTTCGATCCGAAGACACGACTTTGGAGTCTCTATTGGATCGCGAGCAACACGGGAAAGATCGATCCTCCGGTTATCGGTTCATTCCACCAAAACGGCGTGGGCCATTTTTTTGGCAAAGACACCCTCAATGGCAAACCGATCCTCGTCGTCTTCCGCTGGGATGCGCGGAACAAGGAACGCCCTGTCTGGGGTCAGGCCTTTTCACCAGACAACGGCAAGACGTGGGAATGGAATTTCTTTAACGTCTCAGAACGGCCCAGGGAATAACCGCTCAAAGCCAAGATACTACTGGAAACCATACACCAGCGCCCAGTGTGCGGTCCTCTGGCGATTGCTCGACGCTGACTATGATGAAGTAGCTGCCCGTGGTCTTTGGAACGACGTGAGCGGCCGCAAAGTGGAACTCGAATGAGTCACACGCGAAGCATTTCGCTTCCAAATTGCCGAACAATTCGGCACAGTTCTTCCCATGACTCCGCTTTTGTCGGATTCCCCCAGGTAAGGGGTCGGATTAGACGGAATAATTCCATCCATATCTCGTTAGGCCTCATGGAGATTCGCTCTGGTTCACCGTCGGACGCAGAGGCGATCGCCCGACTGATCGCCAGCTTTCAGGGCGAACTCACCGACGATCCGTCCGGTGCGGGGGCCGAGGCGTATCTGGTCTCCGTGTCAGTGGAGGCCGAGCGCGAATACTTGGCCTCGGTGCGCTATCGGTATCTCCTCGCGTGTGCAGGTTCTCAACTTGCTGGTTTCATCGCTATCCGAGACGGGTCGCATCTATTTCACCTCTTCGTTGAGCGGGCACATCAGCGCCAAGGGCTGGCTCGGCGCTTGTGGGAGCAAGCACTGCGCGAACTAGGCGCACCCAGGAGCCAAGGGGCTTTCACGGTCAACTCAAGCCTGTTGGCTGTGCCGGTCTACCGAGCCTTCGGCTTTGTTCCATCGGGTTCAACAAAGAGCGTCCATGGCATCTCGTTTCTTCCTATGCAGCGCCCCGGTTCATCAGGATGAGGCCTAACTCTTCGCGGCATGCACGGCTCGGGATGACAAAGTCATCTTCCGCCAAAAAGTTTGCGAAATGATTTGAAGACACGACCAGGGAAGGAGAACGCTTTTTGGGGCGCCCCCTGGAACTGTTGAGCAAACGGCCACTGTTGGCCACCATGAACCTGGCAGGCGCCGGCTGGCACCTTGTCGGCGGGCAAATCGATGTCATACGCCGATCCGGCCGACATGCATCCCGTCGTGGCGAGTTGATTCGAGATCGAACACACCGTGGCATGCTGTAGCGGCATGGTCGGTCGCAACTCCTCGGCTGGATAATGTTGCGCTGCTTTGTTCATTACCTGTGTCCACACCGGGAGCGCAAGCGCAGCACCGTACCCGCGGGAAATAATTGTCGTCGGCTGATCGAATCCGACCCATACACCGCAGGTCAGAGTGCTGGTGTAACCGAGAAACCACGCATCCTTGTAATCGTTCGTCGTACCCGTTTTGCCAGCAGCTGGCAATTTGAAGCCCAGTGAACGCGAGTTGGCGGCAGTTCCGCGCGTCAAGACGTCCTCCATCAATTGCGAGGTCATCCACGCCGCGCTCGGATCGAGCGCCGGCACGGTGATATGCGCGGATCGATAAATCGGTTTGTGGTTCGCGTCATCAATTCGCTCGATAATGTAAGACTGCTTGCGCACCCCCGCATTGGGAAATACCGAGTACGCAGCGGTCAGATCTTTCAGGTCCGTCTCGAACGAACCGATATAGATGGCCGGGCCGTGCGGAATATTTTGGGAAATACCGAGCGTGTTAGCGGCCTTTTGGACAGGATCGAGCCCTGCGAATTGCCCAACGCGCACACTCATGGTGTTGCGTGAATGAATCAAACCGTAGGAGCAAGGAAGAGTTCCGCCGTAAGTTCCATCGGAATTCCCCGGCGACCAGTTCCCCGCTCCTTCGATTTCACCTGCGCGAATTGGACCATCGCTGATCGCAGCCCCCGGCAATAGGCCGTGAGTGAATGCGATCGTGTAGACGAATGGCTTAAATGCCGAGCCAACCTGTCTGTTTGCCGGCGCCAAAGCGCGATTGAATTTGCTTTGCGCGTAATCGCGCCCGCCGACGAGCCCGCGAATTCCGCCGCTGGCATTATCAATTACAACCACCGCGCCTTGCAAATAAGGCATGGCTGAATCCCCTTCTCCATTTTCAGGGGGATGATAGCTCGCTTTTACCGGATGATGAAAATTGGATTGATGCTCGATTTTCGCGAGCTGCGTCTCGAGCGCGTCTTGCGCGGCGTTTTGCACTGTCGAATCGAGCGTGGTGTAGATCGACATACCACCGTCATCGATCTGGTCCTGTGTTAACAACAAATTCAAATCACGCTGCACCGCGTCCATCGCGTAATTTTCCTGAACAAAAGGCATACGCCTGGGATTCGTAGCAACCTTCGCCCGCTTGGCAGCTTCCGCGTCCGCAGGCGAAAGTTTCTTTAATGCGACCATTCGATCCAAAACAGCGTTGCGCTGGATCTTCGCGCCTTCCGGATTCTTCAGTGGTGACAGCCGATTCGGGCTCCTGATCAATCCCGCTAAGAGTGCTGCTTCAGGGAGATTCAGTTTTGAAGCGCTCCTGCCAAAATATGCTTGCGACGCGGTCTCGACTCCATAGCAGCCGTTGCCGAAATAAATCCTGTTTACGTAGAGCTCGAGAATCTGCTGTTTCGTAAACTGGCGCTCGATTCGCAGCGCCACCATTGCTTCGAGCAATTTCCGGCTGAGCGTGCGGCCACCGAGTGGAAGACTATTTCGGGCGAGCTGCTGCGTGATACTGCTCGCACCTTCCTTAGCTGAGCCGCTTGTGATATCGCGAACCAAAGCGCGCATGATCCCGCGCCAATCAATTCCTTTGTGATCGTAAAAGCGACTGTCCTCGCGCGCCAGCACCGCAGTGATAAAGAACGGCGATACCTCGCTAAGCGAAACCTTCAGCCGGTTTGCGCCGGCCAGACGGCTATAAATTTTCCCATCGACATCGTAGACCGTATTTCGCTCCGGCATTTCACCGACATTCTTCATGTCGAAGCTTGAGGCCCAAGTACCGTAAAAGAGGAAAACTGCGAAACCAGCTCCCGCTAACAGGATAAGCAGCGTGACTTTCCAGCCGTACCGGAAAAGAAGGCTGCCGTTCTTTTTCCTCGATCGAAGACGAGCGAAAAATTGCATTGCTGAAAGGTTAAAAAAGTTAAAAGAGTTACAAGGTTAAAAGCGGTTTAACCTTTCTGACTCTTCGAACCTATCAGCGGTTCAACGATTTACCCCATTTAACGTTGTAACCCTTAACAAATTAGAGGTTCAGCTTCACAACTCCCTCGTGCTGCTCGGTCGGACACGGCGCATTGGTCGGAACCTCCGTCGCAGCATCGCTCGGCTGAACGACTTTCTGCTCGATTAAGTACCGCTCAACTTCCTCACCACTCACGTCCGGCAGCATATGCCCGTTAATTTCCACACAGGGCGAAAGCGGCTGCCCGCTCTTGGTTTCCATCTCCCAGCGAAACGCGGGGTTCTGGATAATGTCCTTCTCTGTGTAGGGAAGATTGTATTTGGCCAGCACGGCGCGCACACCGGCGCTCCAACCACAATAGGTTTTCAAATAAGCGGTGATTTCAGGCGTTTGCATTGGAGGAGTATATCACAACTTCGAAAATTGTAACCCCGGTGTATTCGGTTCGAAAGCTTAAACCGAGCGCGCCCGCCAGGGCGAGCACGCTCGGCCGTGCCCAACCACTAACCCCTCTTACGTGGGAAGATTAGGTTTACAGATCTTCGATTTCGCTTCGCAGATCTTCCTTCGATTTACCGAGTTTTTGTTGAAGTCGCCCGAGCAACTCTTCGTCTTTCCCTTCCGCAAACGTGAGATCGTCATCGGTCAACTGCGCATATTTCTGTTTCAGTTTGCCCTTCACTTGGTTCCAACCGCCTTTGAATTCTAGTTTCGTCATAGTGATAAAGATTACGCATGCGGACCAGAGATCAGTTGTCTTGCGCCATATAAATCGATGCACACGCAAGTGACCATTCCGGCGCGAAATCCATTTTTGTAGCGCGCTGAAGGCGTCATCTCTGCGTTTGATCGTCAATTGAGAGCGCTAGTGCGATTCGAAGACGAAACGGTCGACGCTGAGCCAGCCAGGCCCGGAAAAAAAAAGCCAGAAAAGAATCACCAAATAGAGTACTTCGGGAAGGTACAAGAATTCTGAGAGCCAACCGAGTAGTAGCGGTGTTTTGATATTTTTGATCGCGGACGTAGCGATGGCTACGACCATTACGCCGCCAAGCATGATACATGCAAGCGGCGTCAGCGCGCCGAGAATGAGAAGAAGACCACAGACGAATTCGACCGTAGAAACAAAGATTGCGTTGATGCTGGCAAATGGGATTCCGGCAGCGACCAAACTCTCGCGCATTTGTTCCCGGCGTTCTGGGACAAAGAGTTTGCCGCGCCCGGAAAGGAAGAACAGCAGACCAACCACCAGGCGCGCTATGAGAGCGCCTAGCCACTGCCACTCACGCAATCCAGTTAGTAGGGTCCGCATCCAACACAATGCAATCCTTTAAAAGTCTCTTAGCAAGCTTTTTACGTTCTGATGCTGATTGACGCGGCCTGCGTCATCGGCATAGTCACGACCACGTTTTTTTCTGGGGCAAGTTTCGGATCGCATTGGGCGCTCCTCGTGCGCGCTTCCATGCGCAGATCAACCAATGCTTTCATGATTGTCCCTTTTCTGAGTCTTGCATTGAACCTTCAGAGATCACGCGACAACGCAGCGTCAGGCGTGGAACATTCACCTTACCTCCGTTAACAAATCCGGCTATGTGCATCCGCGAAGAAAGACAACGGCTGAACCTGCAATGAGAATCACCAAGAGCCAGACCAAATTGAACGCGATACGATCCGAACGATCAAATTTCCATCTTCGCAACATCTACATCGCCGCTCCCCGGGAAGGTCATCAATTAACTCGTACGCATCACACACACCGCAGCCGCGAACCCAGCTACTTTACCAGGTAGCTAGCGTTCTTCTGTCTCGCGCTTCGACCTGACGCAATCGGAATCGGCAAGCGCCTATGGAACTCTTCTGCCTGCCGATATGCCCATAACAAAAAAGATCAGGCAAATCAGCAGGAACAGGAAGAACAACAATTTGGCTATCCCTGCCGCAGCAGCAGCAATACCTGTGAATCCAAAAAGCGCCGCCACCAGTGCGATTATAAGAAAAATTAAGGCCCAACGCAGCATTCTTTTCACCTCCTCGAAAAACAATCGCATCAGTGGGCTGTGGCGCGTGTTTTTAGCTTAACCAATCCGAAGAAGCAGTGAAATGCGTTGTTTGTGCATTATGAACACAATTCTCTTACTCATCCTCATTCTATTGTTGATTGGAGCGTTACCTGCGTGGCCATATAGCCGCGGCTGGGGTTATTATCCCAGCGGAGGACTCGGTTTGATTCTTGTGATTGTAATCGTCCTCGTGTTACTGGGAACAATCTGACAGTCGGAGGATCGGCGATACGCCTCAGTAGGTCCAAATGCGAAGGAATGAGCGATCAGAAAGACGAGTTGGGACTCCCTTAAGGCTTTCGCTATTGAACGTGTAAAGAAAAAGACTAAAGCCGAGCAAAAAAAAGTGATCCGGCGCTCAAGTCCTTTGTAGTCCAACTCGCGATGTTTGCGGCAACACCACCTGTTCCAGGTGCCCACAATAACAAAACCGTCAACTTAGGGTCCCAGATGCGATTCAAGTGTATGATAAGGTATATTTACTTGGTTAGTGCCCTTGCGCTGTTTGTGGCTTGCGAGCAAAAGCAGACAACGGTTAATCCGCCCGCTGAAAAGAAAGAAAGTAATACTACGATCGTAAAACCGCCCGCCGAGAAGAAGGAAAGTCAGACCACGATAATAAATCCACCTGCGACCACTGAAACCAAGAAGGAGAAAACCGAAGTGAACATCGGCACTTCGCCCAGCCCGTAGGGGCAAAAAAATTATGCGTGACAAATGTACTGAATGCGAATTGACTACAAACCTATGCGCTTCCTACTGCTGATCATTCTGATTCTTCTTTTACTCGCCGCGCTCCCGACATGGCCATATAGCACCGGCTGGGGATACTATCCCAGCGGCGGTTTGGGTCTCATCGTGCTAATTGTGTTACTTGTCGTCTTACTTCGCTAGCCACTGCAAAGCCATCGCAGCACGCTACGGCAAACATCGGTTCGTCGAGCAGTGGAACGCGTTCTCCCTCGGCACGCCCGTAGTAATACGAAGGCGGCTCAACGCGTCGGCAAAGTAGCTGCGGCTCTGCCGCCCGATATCTGCGCCTTCGGAGATTTATTTCCCATCGTCTTCGGAGGAGCCGATACACCCTTTCAGTGAGTTATCTCACACTTTGTGGCGCAGGGGCCTCAGGGCGTGGGTGAGCTTTTGAAGACCAAGTTCCAGCCGCGTTTTCACCGTGCCAAGCGGAGCATGCGTGGCAGCGGCAATTTCCCTATGGCTGAGTCCCTTGAAAAAAGCAAGCTCCAGCGCCTCGCGCTGAAGTCGCGGCAGAATTCGCATGCACTCCTTTAGAAAATGACGCAGGTCGTTTAACATGAAAACTTCGTTTGCCTGGCGCGTCGAGTTTGACGTCTCGTGGGTTGCCCGCTTTTGATAACGCTCTCGCGCCCGAGAATAAGCCTGACGCCGGCGCAGCCGGTCAATGGCACGTCGGCGCGCGATTGTAACCATCCACCCGAGGGGCTTACCCGCTTTTGGTGAATAACGGGCTGCTTCTTCCCAGATCTGGATAAAGATCTCCTGCAACACATCGTCCGCCTCACCTTCTTCATGAACAACCCCGTCGATTGTTGCCCGCAGCCGTTTACCATGCCGATCGTACAACTCGGCGAGCGCGTCATAGCGACGGCGTGAAATTGCTTTCATTAGCGCCTCATCTGGCACTGAAGATACCCCCGGTTGATCAAGGTTTGACCCAATCATAGTCGATGTGCCTGTGGCGTTGGCTCCGCCGGATGGTGCGTCGCTTGTTCGCCGACATGGCACCGGTCTGGCTCACCTATCTCAGAAACCGATGCTCGCGAATAAAGCCATTGATGCGGCTCTGAAGCGCATCCAAGGGTGGGACAATACAATTTATATCTGCCGCCAGGCAAACACCGGATTTCAATCTGCCTGCCTTTGAACTTTCGCTCGCACACGCTGCATACCCGTTGCTCATCGAGCGAATTCCATTCCCTGAAACGATCTCCGACACGCAAGAGTGAGAGTCGACCGTCGAGTTTAACATTAGCTGTCATAACACGAAGCACTCTGCGCCTTGCATCGAAACAAACAATCGGGACGCCGGATGATTGAGTGATCGGATAAAATCTTACGAGAGGTATCTCGTTTGGTAGTACAGAGCGAGCTGTAGCAAAGGAGCTTGTAAGTTGTCACGGCCAGAATGAACGCTGCGCGCTTGCGCTAAATAACTCCTACGAGGCTTCGCCTATCGAGGAAGAACCAACTGTGTAAGTCCGTTCCAGGTTCGGACCCGCAGTAGCCGAGCGAATCAAGGCGTTAGAAAGCCAGCTTGAACTGCATCGCCAATTTCTTCAATTGCGATGTCAGGCCGTGTTCTTCTACGTTGTGATCGGCCGCTTCTGGTGGAGCAACGTTGCGTTCTTTTTCAGATGCCATTGTTTCCGCCAGGGCCAGAATTTCGTCCGTAGGCAGCACCCAATCCATCGGGATTGAGTTACATCGCTCTGATGGACAATTTAGCCGTGGCGGTCCATTCCCGCGTGTGTCCCCTTCCACCTGGATTTGCCGTCCATTAATGATTTTGCCGCAAACGAGGCAGAAACGTTTGTCATCAAGAGAACGCCATTCGCGGAATTGATCGAGTCGCCGTAGGGCGTCTAGTTTATCTGAATCTGACAATGTCACTTGAGGAGATAGTGTCACGAGGCAACATATATGCCGGTGGCCTATGCTGACGCAATCAGACGCGCGGCGGATTCGCCTATCGGTGAAAACCTTACGTGCCCCATGTGCTGTAGCCGGGATCGGCGATCCCGGTAGATATGAAGGCGTCGCTGTGCGTTGCGAGAGCCGCGATCAGGATCCCGGCCACAGAAAAAACGCACATCCAAGATCACCGATGCGTGCGTTCTACACGCGAATGAACAAAACCGGTCGATCTTTGCGTCGCCGCTGTATCATGGACTATGCGTTAGCAGCGATGTCACAGATGGAGCTTTACTGCGAGGCTCATCCCGGGAGCCCGTCAGCGGTCCGCCGACCGAGATTGTTTGTTCGCGGAGAACTGTGGGTCGCGCTCCTCGGCCCAAGCGTGGAAGAAGGAATCGTCGGGATTGGGCCTACTGTCACAGCGGCCCTTCGCGCCTTCGACGCGCAATATTTGGCAGGATTGCGTCCGCCCGCCGAGGCGACTCACAACTATCCACAAAGGCGGAGCGCGTCCTCCGCGCTAGCGCGTTCCAATCTGGAGAGATGAAAGGCGAGTCGCCGCAACAAGTCTGTCACAACCGGTGTTACATCGTGAGACGAACCAAATGTGAATAGAAAAGGACTCACGAGAAGGGAGAATCGTTGATGAGTGCAGGACGACTGAGGCGGAGACGCGTGAGAACGTCTAGGCCTAAACGCAGGTTGCGAAAATCGAACAAGTCTTCCAACGCATCGCCGCGCGAGATAGCGGATAACGAAACCCCCGAGGTTGAGCCGACGCACAGCCTCCTTCTTTCGTCATTGAGGTTTTGGGAAGTTAAACGGGATCTCATTGAAGAACGTATGACCGCCACCGGTCACTAAGCGTCCCTTTGCCGGCGAAACAACGGTCTGAACCAAGTCGAAAGTGAATTTCGCTTTTAGCACTGATGGCCGCGCTTTTGGCGCTAAACCGCACACTCAGCGAGGTCTCATTGAGAATGGCCAGGGCGCGCAATATGAAACCAGCGTCGCCGCGCTGACGCTGCATTTGCCCTGGGGGGGACGCCGCCCCTCATAAAACAATTCGTAACTCCTGAAGCGAACGGTTGCAGCAATGCGAAATCAAGGTGACCCAAAGATATTGCTGCGGAATCGCAGCTTGTATCATATCAAGGCAGAATTAACATGAGTAGGGCTATGGCTACCAAGCGAACACCTAAGAGGGGTTCGCCCCTCTCGCGGGCAAAGTTAACCCGCAAAAAATCCGCTCGCTCTAAACCTGCTGATCAAACACTGCGGGTTAAGCCGGTGAAGAAAATTTTAAGGTGCCCTATCGTCGGAATCGGCGGTTCGGCCGGCGGATTCGAAGCTGCAATGGAACTGTTACACCATTTGCCGTCGGAAACGGGAATGGCGTTTGTCATTGTGCAGCACCTCGATCCGCACCATGCGAGCCAATTGTCAAAGTTGCTCGGCAAAGCCACGCCGATGCCTGTCATCGAGCTAGCCGGAACTACTAGCCCACGACCGGACACAATTTACGTACAGCCAGCGAATAAATGCGTCATCGTGAAAGACGATACGCTGACGTTGGTTCGCAGAACGCAAAAGCTCAATCTGGCGATCGACCATTTTTTTGAATCGCTAGCGAAAGAACGGGGTTCGCGTGCAATCGGCATAGTCCTATCTGGCACTGGCACAGACGGCACAGCCGGTTTGCGCGCGATCAAGGCAGCCGGCGGATTGACTTTCGCGCAAAGTGAAAGAAGCGCGAAATTTGATGCGATGCCGCGCAGCGCCATTCGCGCGGGCTTTGTCGATATGGCCCTTCCGCCGCGGGAGATCGCGCAGGAAATCCAGCGCGTCGCCGAACATCCCTATATCCGGCGGTCCACGACGGTTGGTGAGCGCGCGGAAGTCCAGAAAGTAATTTATCGTGAAGCGAATGATTTAGGGCGCATTTTTCTCTCGCTCAGAAAACAGATGGGAGTCGACTTCAGCAGCTATAAGCATGCGACCCTGCTTCGTCGCATTCAACGGCGCATGGCCCTGCATCGGATGGAGAAGGTGAGCCATTACGCGAAATTCCTTCGCGACAACAAGAAAGAGAACGAAGCGCTGTTCGATGATTTGCTCATCAATGTTACGCATTTTTTCCGCGACGCGCGCATGTTTCGCGAATTGAAAAGACGATTTCTCCCAGCCCTCTGGAAGAACAAAAGCAAAGATAGAGCCAAAACGTTGCGGGTATGGGTGCCAGGATGCGCTACGGGTGAGGAAGTCTATTCCCTCGCGATTGCTATTTTGGAAACGCTTGATCAGCGGGGTTCGAATATGAACATTCGGATTTTCGGCACTGATTTAAGCGAATCGACCATCGAACGCGCACGTGCCGGCATTTATTCCAGCGCTATAGAGAAGGATGTGTCGCGATCGCGTTTGAGGCGTTTCTTTAGCAAACGCGACGGTGCTTACCAGATCAATCGCAAGGTGCGCGACTTTTGCACATTCGCGCGTCAAAACATCACCGCCGACCCGCCCTTTTCGCGGCTGGACTTGATCAGTTGCCGCAACGTCCTCATTTATCTCAGTCCGCAATTGCACAAACACTGCATCCCGCAGTTTCACTACGCGCTCAATCGCGGCGGCTACTTGATTCTGGGTCCGGCCGAATCGGTCGGATTTTACGACAAACTCTTCGAAGCGGTGGACAGGAAGAACAAGATCTACGCGAAGAAAAACGTGCCCACCCCGCGGATCGTAGATCTTGTTTCTTATCGTGGTTACGAATTTCCGGAGACGAGGGTGAAATCGACCGCGAGCGATCACACCGAACTTCTGGAAATGGCTGATCGCATCATGCTCAGTGCCTATGCTCCGGCTGCGGTAGTGATTGACCGGGCGCTACACATTGAACAGTTCCGGGGCCGCGCCGAGGATTATCTCGAGCAGATTCCCGGTCCGGCTACGCGTAATCTTTTACAACTAGTGCGGCCAAGTTTGGTAGCCGATTTGCGCGCCATCATCGATCTCGCCATTGAGACTGACAAGCCAGCACGCAAAGAGCGAGCGCTCGTTAAATTCGACGGGAAAACGCGCGAGGTGAATATTGAAGTCGTGCCGTTCAAGCTCGCAGCCTCCGACAAATCGTGGCTGCTGGTCATCTTTGACGAAACGACAAAGGGAACCCGGCCGGGACGTTTACTTGAAGTATTAGGCAGGACTACAACACAGCGCGAGATGAGCGAGATGCGAAAGGAATTGACGGCATCGCAATCGGCCGGTCAGGAGTTGCTTTCTAGGAACGAAGGGTTGCAATTGATAAACGAAGAGCTCGAGACAGCGAAGGAGGAATTGCAATCGACCAACGAAGAATTGACCACACTGAACGATGAGTTGAGCAATCGCAATCTGGAGATGATGCAGCTGACCAGCGATCTGGACAATCTACTGACCAGCATCCAAATCCCGATCGTGATGGTCGACCGTGCACTAATGGTGCGGCGGGCAACCCCCGGTGCGCGCAATGCTTTCAACATTCTGCCCACGGATATCGGACGGCGTATCACCGAGCTTAGACCTAACGTCGATCTGCCAGATTTGGAAAATATTTTGCACGACGTGATCGAGACATTAGGCACGCGGGAGCGCAAAGTGACCGACAAGGAAGGCCGCGATTACTCGCTGCGCGTGCGCCCCTATCGTACCATCGATAACAAAATCGATGGCGCGGTGATCAGCCTGGTCGATCTTGAGGGAGGGAAAGACCGTTATGCCACTAAAACGCCGCGCCGCCCAAAATAAGGCTCGCCTCGAAAATAAGAAACGGCGGCCAAGGCGCGACCGTGAAATTACGGCATCGGCTGGCCCAGCTACGCGCGAATTGATTCGTGTGGACATGAAAAGCAAGCAAGCCACCTCTACTGCGCCCCGGAAATTATCGCCTAATGGGGAGGTAGGGAATATGAAGCGGTCGGCAAGCAAGCCGGTCTTAAGGCATCCCAAGACAGAACTGGAAGTAGCCATTCAGCGTTATGTCGATCTTTTCGAGTTCGCGCCGATCGGGTATGTCAGTTTTGACCGCGTCGGTCGAATCCAAGAGATCAACCTCGCCGCGGCAAACCTTCTGGATGCCTCGCCAAGTCGATTGATCGGCCGTCCGTTTGCACTGCACGTGACGAACGAAGACGTCGGAGTCCTTTTAAATCATTTGAGTCGCTGTCGCTCTTCATACAGTCGAGTCGAAACCGAACTGCACCTTAAGAAACGAAACGGCGAGATCATTCTCGCGCGTCTCGCCAGTTCGCCGATGAGTTCGTCGATGAAGGACGGGGCACTCCTTTATCAGACAGCGATTGTCGATTTAACCGAACGCAAACGCTTTGAAGAAAGGATCCAGCGATCCGAAGAACGCTACCGGACACTTTTCGATCTGGTTCCGGTGGCGGTCTACGTTTGCGATGCAGACGGAATCATTCGGGAATATAATCGGCGGGCCGCTGAATTATGGGGACAGGAGCCCGGAGGCAACGGCGAGGGACCGAGATTCTGCGGCTCCCACAAAATCTATTATCCCGACGGTGGTTTGATGCCGCACGAAGAATGCCCTATGGCACGGGCTTTACGCGGCGAAAAACTGAAGACGGAGGATTTGGAAATTATCGTCGAACGTCCGAATGGCGAGCGGAGACACGTGATTCCGGCTCCGCGAGTTCTTACAAACATTCACGGCAAAATTATCGGCGCAATCAATTCCCTTTTTGACATCACCGAGCGCAAGTGCGCAGAAGTGGCAGCCATGCGCCTGGCCGCGGTAGTTCAATCCTCCCACGACGCCATCGCAGCAAAAACTTTGAATGGAATCATCACCGATTGGAACCAAGGCGCCGAACGCACGTTTGGATACAAGCCAAAAGAGATCATCGGTAAATCGGTCCTGACTCTGATTCCCAAAGACCGGCATAATGAAGAACAGGAGATTCTGAGAAGGATTCGCAATGGTGAATCATTGGAGCACTACGAAACGGTTCGTTGCCGGAAGGATGGACAGTTGATCGATGTTTCCTTGACGATTTCGCCAATCAAAGGACCCAAAGGCGAAATTGTCGGTGTTTCAAAAATTGCTCGGGATATCACCACTCAAAAACAAACGGAACGACGCCTGGTTGAACAGGCGCGGCTCCTCAATTTGACCAACGACGCGATCATCGTCCGCGATCAACAAGATCGGGTCGTTTATTGGAACCGCGGCGCGGAGGAAATGTACGGCTTCTCGGCCAAAGAGGCTCTCGGAAAAATTACGCACGAGCTGTTACAGACAAGACATCCGGAAAATCTAGAAAAAATTCGAAAAAATTTGGAGCGCGATAATTATTGGTCGGGTGAATTGGTTCATTCCCGAGAGGACGGCACAACGATTACCGTTCTTTCACGATGGACGCTGGACCGGGATGTGCGCGGACGACCGGCGTCCATTCTCGAAACCAACACTGATGTCACCGCGCGCAAGCGCGCAGAGCAACAACAGCGGGCACTCTATCAATTTGCTCAACTGCAATACATCGCCACCAACGTTGACGAAATGCATGACGCTGCGTTGGACGCGATTCTTTCCGCAATGGACTGCCAGCGTGCGGCGATTTTGCTTTTCGATAAAGAGAAGGTCATGCGCTTTGTCGCCTGGCGCGGTTTGTCAGAGAGATATCGCAAAGCCGTAGAAGGTCATTCGCCATGGAAACCGAATGCAAAAAGTCCCAAGCCTGTTTGCATTAACGATGCCGATATTGCCGATCTCCCGAAGCCTCTGAAATCAACCATTCGAAGCGAAGGCATTCGCGCGGCTGCATTCATTCCGTTGGTCAGCAGCCAAAAATTGATCGGCAAATTCATGACTTATTATGACGCGCCACATTTGTTCACCGACGACGAGCTGAAACTGGCGACCACGATTGCCACCCAACTTGCGCAGGCGATTGAACATAAACGCGACGAAGAAGCATTGCGCGAATCGGAAGCGCGCTTGCGCGCAACCGTGGAGCAAGCGACGGCGGGAGTGGCACGCTGCGACACGAAAGGTCGCATTGTCTTTGCCAATCGAACGCTTTGTAAGATGCTCGGTTATACAGAATCGGAGTTGATCGGCAAGAGGCTTGCGGACGTGACGTACCGCGATGACCTGAAAAAACCCACGCGTCTCTTTCAGCGCATGATCCAGCTCGGCAAACCGTTCGAGGTCGAAAAGCGCTATGTCCGCAAAGACGGCTCTGTCCTGTGGGCGGCCGTCAGCGCCAACCCGGTGCGCGAACTGAACGGCAAGGCCCAGTCGACTGTAGCGGTAATCGTCGATATCACGGCACGCAAGAAAGTGGAAGAAGCCCTGCAACGATCGAACGAAGCGCTGGAAGAACTGGTGGACCAACGCACGAAAGCATTAAGCGTCGCAAACGCCGAATTGAAAGGCGAGATCGAACGGCGGAAGGGCCTCGAGGGCGAAATCCTCGAGATCAGCGATCGCGAACAACAGCGACTTGCCCAGGAATTGCATGATGGGATTTGCCAGCATCTCACGGCGGTTGCGTTCATGGCCCGATCGGTCGGGCTGCGATTAAAGAATCATCGAGTCATCGAGGTGAAAGACATCGAAAAAATCGCGGAGCTTGTGAATAACGCCGCAACCGATACGCGAAACCTTTCGCGCGCCTTGCATCGCTTCGATGTGGACGCGGCCGGACTCGTGGAAGCACTGGAAGATTTGGTTGACCGTGAGATGTGGAGAACGCCATGTCGTTTGGAAGTCAAACCGTCATTTCATCTCGATGACGACACCGTCGCGGCACATTTGTATCGCATCGCGCGCGAAGCGGTGATCAACGCTAACAAGCATGCCCAAGCGCGGCAGATAGTGGTCAAACTAGAGCGAGCCGGGCAGAGGCAAATGGTCCTGAGCGTAACCGATGATGGCGTCGGAATTCAGAAAGCTGGAAACGGTGCGCGCGGGCTAGGTTTTCACATCATGAATTATCGCGCGCGTCTGATGGGAGGGCAGTTGAAGGTCGAATCGCCGGAAAAAGGCGGCACCCGTGTGGCCTGCTGTTTGCCCCACGGAAGAGTCAAATCAAACAAGAGAAAAAAACGTCCTTCAGAGCCTTTGTCGGCAAAACTAACGAAAGCGTTAAACATCTTAGTCTAAGTTTCCTGCATCGGACAACCTGCCGAGCAGCGTATTGTTATTGGGGGCATAAAATGACACACCGCGTAGGAATCTCGACAAAACCGAAATCCGGTTTAAGCCATTCCGATTCGAATCACGAGAATGGTCGTGACTAAAATGAAACACGCCAGATCGACTAACCAGAATCCGAAATGCGACCTGCCAGAGGCGAAAAGGATCGTAATCGTCGATGATCATCCCCTATTTCGAAAAGGTCTCGAACAATTGATTAATTCCGAGAACAGTTTTGCGATCTGCGGTGAAGCTGGCAACGCCGCCGAAGCAATGGAAGTAATTCGCAAACTGAATCCCGATTTGGCAATTGTCGATCTCAGTCTCCCGGGCGCTAACGGCATTGAGCTTATCAAAAACATCCGAGCGGAATTTTCAAGGCTGCCAATCCTGGTTCTCTCAATGCATGATGAATCGCTTTACGCATTGCGCGCGCTGCGGGCCGGAGCGGAAGGATATGTCATGAAGCATGAAGCGATGGCCAACGTGATCCACGCAATTCACGAAGTTTTTAATGGGCGTCCCTATCTTAGCCCGGCCATGGCAGCACAGGTGATTACAAAATTCGCGCATCGGGAATCTGAAGACGAGACCGACGCAGTCGAGAGACTTAGCGACCGTGAACTCGAGATTTTGGAGTTGATCGGCAAGGGCAAGGATGTGCGTGAGATAGCAAAGCTGCTGCATCTCAGCCCCAAAACGGTGGAGACCCATCGATCGCACATCAAAGACAAACTCGATCTAAAGAACTCGCGCGAAGTCGCGCGCTTCGCCCTGCAATGGCTCAGCACGCGCAACGCCTAGCGAGGCACGCGAATCTAGTGCTGTAGCCATGGTCGCTAACCCCGGCGGCCCCAGGACCTGGCACGCACAGGAACCCCCGCGGTCAGCGCCCGCGGCCACAACGGGAGGGCATATTTCGTGCGCGTTTCTACAAATAGATTGCAGCAGCGACCAAAATTTCGGATCATCGTCCGCAATGATCCAGCCGGCTCTCGACCTCGTCATCGCTGCGTTGGAAAAAATCCGAGAGACAACTGGTCGCGGCCCGTGCGCGTCGAGAAACGCGCTGGAGCAATTGCAATCCGCACATTCTTTAGCCGCTTCCCTGCGAGAAGCACACGTGTCGCGCACGGGGCGACAGGGACACCAAACTACATCGAATAAGGCGCGGATCCTCGCATCCGTTCGCGAACGCGTTTGTGGCTGCACAAAGTGCGCGCATCTGGCCAGCTCACGCACTCAAACCGTTTTTGGCGTCGGCAATCCCGACGCCGAAATCATGTTCATCGGCGAAGCGCCCGGCGCGGATGAAGATCAACAGGGCGAACCCTTTGTCGGCCGTGCGGGACAATTGTTAACGAGAATTATTAAAGCGATGGGCTTCGCGCGCGAGGACGTTTACATCGCAAACATTCTGAAATGCCGGCCGGACATGCCGACAGGCTCATTTGGGAATCGCGCACCGACGCCGGCAGAAATGCAAATGTGTCGGCCCTATCTCCTCGAACAGATCGACATTATTCAGCCGAAGGTGCTGGTCGCGCTTGGCGCAGTCGCGGTGGAAGGTCTGCTTGGCGCGCGCGGGACGATGCGAGAATTGCGCGGACGCTGGCAGTCATACAACGGCACCCCGTTGATGATTACCTATCATCCCGCTTACCTGCTGCGGAATCAGTCGCCTTCTGAGAAACGGAAAGTCTGGGAAGACATGCTGCAAGTGCTCGAGCGACTCGAAAAACCAATCAGCGAAAAACAACGGAATTATTTTCTGTAGCGGCCTCTGTGCGCGCCCACCTGCTTAAAGGTGTTGTTGTCGCCTCGCAGTGTCGAGGCGCTGGTTGCGGGTTGCTACCGGCACGGCGACACAGCGCCGTGGCTACAACAAGGGTGCCTCGCTTGCGCCGTCCGCCGCTACAGCTTCGATCGGTTAAAAATTGCGTCGATCTTTTCGCGTGATGCGAGATGAATGGCCAGCGACACAACCATCGAGCGCACTTCGCGACGTGAAACTTTAATCGTCTGATGCAGCGTGCTGGCGCCGGCCTTACGCAGAAGCGCAAGGGTGCGCGCCCCGATTAATGCCGGCAAAGCTGTGGCGGCGCGCACTCGGCGGTTCTGGATCGCGCGCGAATACTGCATCCCGCACGCCAAACCATCCTGCGCTTTTTCTCGCCATCTTTGATAGATCGGTTGAAAACGATCCGATTCCGCCAAAATCTGCGCCGCACTCAGACCGATTGCGCCAAGCTCCTCATCTGGAAAATAACATCGACCCCCTCGGAGATCGGTGCCGGCGTCGCGCAAGACGTTGATCAACTGAAGTCCCATCCCATAGCGCCGGCCCAGGGCGAGCATCTCGTCCTGAGTCAAACTGGCGAAGTTCCGAAGATGCCGGAAGCAAAGTCGCGTCCAGAATTCGCCCACACAGCCGGCAACCAGATACGTGTATTCGTCCAGATCGGCAGCGGTCTGGAGCGCGCGAACTTGTGCCGGGTTATCGAACCGATGCAAATCAAGCATCTGGCCGTGCGTGATCTTCTCAAGCACCGCACGAATATCGTCGCGATCTGCTTCCCCTGTTTGTTCGAGCCATTCCAAAGAATCGGGCAAGGAATCCAGGAGTATTCGCTCGGCCGCATTCTCTTGTAACGGCACGAACGAGGCGATCTGGTTGACTACCATTTCCCGCGTACGTTTCCCTTGAATGCCGTCCGAGAGCATTCTCAAACTCTCCATTCGCACGGTTCCTGGGATTCGAGTTGTGTCGGCGACAGTGTCTGTTGTGCGCGCCAGCAGATACGCGAGAGCAATTGGTTCGCGCAACTGGTGCGGCAAGAGGCGTATTGAAAGATAAAACGAACGAGAGACCGAACGCAGGATGGTCGTTCGTAATGCGCGCGCATGAGAAGGTGACTGGCCGCTCATAAGATGTTGTAGCTGGCATCGATGATGCCGGCGGCGAAGGTTCGATGACGCCAAATGATCATCATCCAGGGCCGGGATCATCGATCCCGGCTACAGCGCGAAATTTCATCGTCCGATATTTTTTACTTCGATCCGATTCGGCGCTGAGTTACCCAAGCCTATCTGGCCCGCATAACCGACATAGGCAGCCATCGGGCCGATCGCGGGCAGACCACCGCGTACGCGCCATTGTTCAAAATACTTCAACGCGATTGCATCCAAAGCCACCGGGTCTTTGCTTGCATACAGCGTCGCATGATGAATCGCGTAGTTCGGTTGGGGCTGCGGTCCACCAGCATATTGCGCAATCAGTCCATCCATTAGATTGAAGACCACCTTCTTTGCGATGATTGGATTTGCATAGATTTCCGCCAGGCTTTCCGCGCCAAAACGAGAACCCTGGGCGAAGCGGCGCCAGTTATCGATATTGGGAATTGTCATGTTATAAATGCAACCCGCGATGCCATTCGTTTCACTGATGCTCATCACAGGAACATTAATGACTTTGTCTACTTCAGTGGAAACGACCCTGGAAAAATGACTCACGTTGCTCGTGTTCTCGGTATCGGATAAAGGTAGCATTTTGCCTACGTCACCGAAGTATTCGAGATCGCCCCAAATCAATTTCCCAAGTAAAGGAGCAGAGAGGACTGCTTTTGGATCGTATCCGTCGCGCGGTGCGATCGCCTTTAGCTGGTAGCCATCGACTGACGGCCGGTACCCGGCCTCTTTGACTCCTCCAAGAGAGCGGTCCCAGACAATAATGCTGCCACGTGGATGTCCGGCCGCGGCGAGCCCGTCGACAATCGCATTCACGATGTCGTGATGCGTCGTGAAAAGTTCGCCGCCGGCTGCGCAGATTTTGATTCCCACTCTGTCATTGGGCGAGACGAGCGAAGCCCATGCTTTCCCTACGTCAGACTGAGCGGTCGCGGCCAGGACAAGGCGATTCACCATCTCGCGTACGATTCGCGGATTCGTCCTGTAATCTTTGATCGCCGCGGGATTGTGCACAGAATACACGACCGACGGAGTCGGCGCTGGCTGCGGCGGGGTTTGCGCCAGCCCGGAGGTAATGGCGCAAAACAGAATGAGCGCTACGTTCCGGAGTTCTGTCATGTCGAGCGAAGACCAAGCGATTGTATGAGTAACGCTGCGAATCACAACTACATCCCCTCAAAGGCGTTCACAATTTTGTGAAAAGTGAGATGAACCCAATTCGGCACATTTATGTTCACATCCCCTTTTGCGCGCGTATCTGCCCGTACTGTGCTTTTTACAAAGATTTGCTCGATCGCTCGCAGACGTGGCGATTTTGCGAGGCTCTACTGCGGGATCTCGATCAAGAATGCGCAACTTTTGCGCTATCGACTGAAACCATCTATTTTGGTGGCGGCACACCTACGGCTCTCACCACTTCGCAATTGGAATTTTTGCTCGGAGGTTTTCATCAGCGGCTCGACTTGTCATCGCTTGCAGAATGCACGACCGAAGCGAATCCAGGGAGCGTGTCAGCGAGTAAGGCTGCGCTCCTTCGCAAACTTGGAATAACCCGAGTTAGCCTTGGAGTTCAGTCCTGGGACGATGAATTGCTGAAGGTTTTAGGACGGGAGCACAACTCACACCAGGCGGAGGAATCGTTCCACATTCTACGAACTGCCGGATTCGCGAACATTAGTGTCGATCTCATGTTCGGATTACCAGGCCAGACCATCGAGCAATGGAAATTCACATTGGAGAAAACCATCGCCCTTCAACCCGATCACATCTCCGCCTACTGTCTCACCTACGAGGAGGACACCGAATTCTTTATGCGCCACGTACGCGGTGAACTTCGGCAGGACACGGACGGAGATGCCGCGTTTTTCGAGATGGCTATGTCCGTCCTCGAAGACGCCGGCTACGAGCAGTATGAAATTTCCAACTACGCGCATCCCGGCTTTGCGTCACGGCACAATCGCGCCTATTGGCTGAGCAAAGATTTTCTCGGTATCGGTCCCAGCGCGTTTTCGACTGTCGGCATGCAGCGCTGGCAGAATGTCTGCGATTATCGCAGTTACGCCGATCGTGTTCTCTCCGGCCAGTCGCCGCGCGGATTCAGCGAAAATCTCACCAACGAAATGAAGCGCTCGGAGCGAATTGCGCTGTCGCTACGCATGCGCGAAGGGATCGCTGGGTCAGAATTGAAACACTTCGGCCAAGAAACGAAGGAATTTATTTCGCTCGGACTGCTTCGAAAATCGAATGGTAACTTCCAGTTAACTCGAAAAGGCAAAAGCCTGACTGATTCTGTTGCAGAAGCATTTCTCTAGCCGGCATCGTTGATGCCGGTCTCTGAGATGCGGGCGTTTCCAAGTCCGGATCAGCCATCGCAGCTACAACCGCCGCGCCAACATTTCTGATCTCGACAAGCTGGCGTTGTTGTCTCGAGACTTTGTGTCCTATGAAAACACAAAGTTTACGAACTCCCCGATTTGTCGCTCTCTTCGCTCTCGGCTGCTTCGCGCTCTCTGAGTTAACACAGGCAGTCAATCCGCCGCCGGACGGAGCCTATCCCAACTTCGACACGGCAGAAGGGCAAAACGCCCTCTTTAGCCTCACCACTGGCTCAGCGAACACGGCAGTTGGTTGGTTTTCGCTTTTGGGGCAACGGCGACGGTAGCTTTAACACGGGTGTTGGCGCCGGCACGCTCCTTTTCAACATCGGAGATCAAGCTGCATTTGAGGGAATAGAAAATACGGCCATTGGTGCGGCGGCGCTTCTATTCAAGAGCACCGGCTCTGCCAACACAGCCGTTGGAACGGCCGCTCTTTTAAACAACACTACCGGCACCAATAACACGGCCACTGGCGACCAAGCACTCTATAGCAACACAACCGGCAACCTCAACACGGCTAACGGTCTTGGGGCACTCCTTAGTAACACAAGTGGCATCGGCAATACCGCCGAGGGTGGTGATGCGCTCGTTTCCAATACCACCGGCGGCGGCAACACAGCCATCGGTGACGGTGCCCTCTCTTTCAACACAATCGGCAACGGCAATATCGCGTTGGGCGCTTTTGCCGGTCATGATCTCACCACGGGCGATCAAAATATCGTTGTTGGCAACCCCAACGCTGTCTGGCGAATCCAACACTATGCGCATCGGCGGCAGCTCACAGACACGCGCCTTTATCGCTGGCATTCGTGGGGTTGCAATAGGAAACGCAGACGCCATAGCAGTCCTAATAGACTCCGACGGCCAGCTCGGCAGGCTCAGCTCCTCGCGCCGGTTTAAGAAAGAGATGAAACCGATGGACAAGGCGAGCGAAGCGATTCTTGGGCTCAAGCCGGTGACGTTCCACTACAAGAGCGATGGCACAGCCACCCCGCAGTTTGGCTTAATTGCCGAGGAAGTGGCCGCGGCGAACCCAGACCTGGTAGTGCGCGACGAGAAGGGTGAAATCTACAGTGTGCGCTACGAAGCAGTGAACGCGATGTTGCTCAATGAGTTCCTCAAAGAACACCGCAAGGTGGAGAAACTTGAAGCTGCGCTCGAGGCACTCAGCGAGCGTTTGAGAGAGCAGGATCCAAAAATCCAAAGAGTGAGTGATCAAGTTGAACGGACTGGCTCCGCGCGAGCGCTAGTCGTCGAGGCCGAGAAAGGTTCTAGTGTGCGGCCGCGTACTCTCGATTACGACCAGGAGCACGAGTAAGAGTTCGTCCAAGCCCTTGAGGCTTGCCCGACTAATAGATGTCCGTGTCCGAGCTATAACCCGAATCGCCGCGAATCGAACGCAGACGGGCGCGACTCCCCCATTCTGATTCCGGTCGATTGATCTGGCCCAGCGTAATTTTCACGAGCCACGGCGCCGCTGCTAACGCGCCAATCGCAACAAGCGCGATCGCCGCTGCCTGACGGATCGAGGGTTTGATTTTGTCGGCCATCATTATGCCCAAGCCAAGGCCAATTGCGGCCCGCGTGACCACAAGCAACGGGTCAACCGGAAGCTGCTCGGCAGTTTTTGAAATGGATATCGGGAAAGACATCGCCTACCATATACGTCGCGTTTGGGAAAAAGAAACGGCAATTTTCGCGACCCGGAAGATCCTCCCACTTTTACATGCCCACCCCGATTTACGCGCTTATTCTCGCCGGCGGCAGCGGTGAACGCTTCTGGCCATTAAGCCGCCGTGCCCGCCCCAAACAGCTGCTGCGCCTCGTTTCCGATAAAGCTCTGCTCGAAGAAACGTTGGCGCGGCTTGAGGGTCTTGTTCCATATGAACGTATTTTGATCCTGACGAACGCCGAACAGGAGAGCGCAGTTCGCAAATTGCTGGGGGGTTTTCCAAAAGAGAATATCATCGCTGAACCAGCCAAACGTGACACCGCTGCTGCGGTGGCGCTCGGCACTGGATGGGTCGTGGCTCGCGATCACGCAGCCACCATGCTCGTTCTGCCCGCCGATCATGTCATCTCCAACCGGGCAGCGTTTCAGGAAACGTTGGCGCTGGCAGCCGACGCAGCCGAAGAGACGGGTGAGCTGGTAACTATCGGGATCAAACCAACCTGGGCCTGTCCTGGATACGGCTACATCGAGCAAGGCAAGCCGGTCCGTTTGCGGACGCGCCCAGCCAACGATGCCATTCATCGGGTTGTGCGCTTTCGCGAGAAACCCAACCTTGATCTTGCCGAATCATTTTTGCGGAAGGAAAATTTTCGATGGAACGCAGGCATGTTCGTCTGGTCGGTGCCTACAATACTCCGCGAATTCAACCGTCACGCTCCAGAGCTGGCGGACTTCATTTCTCAATTGCGCGCGCCGAAGAATTTCGAGAAGGCTTTGCGTGAACGCTTCAGCAAATTGCCACGGATCTCCTTCGACTACGCGATCATGGAAAAGGCAGATCGCGTTCTTGTGGTGGAAGCCAGTTTCGACTGGGACGACATCGGGAGTTGGAGGGCTGTGTCGAATTATTTTGAGAAAGACAAACAGGGCAACGCCGCGAATTGCGCCGTCATCGTGCTCGATTCCAGCAATAACATCGTTTTCGAGGAGGGCGGGACGACCATCGCACTACTTGGAGTTCACGACCTCATCGTTGTGCAAACAAAGGATGCGCTTTTGGTCTGTCACCGGCACGAAGCGGAGAAGATCAAAAATCTGATCGGCAAGCTGCCGCCTGAGCTGCAATGACTCAACGTGCGATGAATCCGATTCTAGCTCTCGATTTTGGTCGGGCGCGAATCGGAGCTGCAATATCCGATGAGTTACAGTTGCTTGCGCACCCGTTTGAGACCATTCCAGCAAACAAGCACGCGGTGTCGCGCATCGCGGAAATCGTCCGAGAAAAAAAGGTCGATCACGTGGTAGTTGGCGTTCCTCGCCAGATGAACGGCCAGATTGGTGCTGCAGCAACCGAAGCCTTTCAGTTTGTCGAAAAATTGCGTACCATCCTGCCATGCCCGGTCGTTACCTGGGACGAGCGCCTGACCACCGTCGCGGCCCACCGGGCATTGCGTGACGCAGGTAAGAAGACGCGAGACACTCGCAGCTACGTCGATCAGGTGGCGGCTCAGATGATTTTGCAGAGCTACTTGGACTGGCGCGTCGCGAATGTGGGAAGCAAAAGTGATCGATGATCTGTGATCTATGATCCGTGAACAAAATCTCGCTGGGGATCACTGTTCACTGATCATCGATCACGAGGATCAATGGCACCAAGACTGAAACTCATCATCGCGTACGACGGCACTCCATTCGCCGGATGGCAGAGCCAATCTCATCGCAACACGATCCAGGATCACGTACAGCGCGCGTTTGAGCGCGTTTTAGGCAAACCGGTTCGCGTTCACGGCGCAGGACGAACGGATGCGGGCGTCCATGCACTCGCTCAATGCGCGCACGCCGATCTTCCTAACGACCGTTTGCCAGCTGCGCGTTGGACCGAAGCGCTCAACGCGTTATTGCCTCCGGCTATTCGCGTGCTTCGTTGCCAATATGTGTCGAATGATTTTCACGCGCGGCTTTCGGCAAAAGGAAAAATCTATCGTTACAGAATCTGGTTGGCCCCTGTTCTGCCTCCCTTTGAATGTCATCGGGCCTGGCATACTCCGCGTTCGATCGACTTCAAAATTCTGAAGCGGGCAGCGAAACAGTTTGTCGGCACTCATGATTTTTCCGGGTTCGCCGCCAATCGCGGGAAGGAGGAAAAGAGCACGATCCGGACAATTTATTCAGTGCGCGTCCGGCAAGAAGGTCCGTGTGTGGCAATCGAGTTCGATGGCGACGGTTTTCTCTACAAAATGATTCGATTGATCGTTGGCTCCCTGGTGGAATGCGCACTCGACAAAATGCGCATCGAGGATGTCACTGCGCGGCTGGACTCCGGCCAGGTGGGCTCACCTCGCTTTGCCGCTCCTGCCGAAGGATTATTTCTGGTTCGCGTGCGCTATTGACCCGCAAGAACCGGCGATTGTTTGCGCCGAACTAAACAATCGGTGATGCGACCTTCCAACGCGCCAAACGAAAACGTATCGCTGTCGCCAGGCAGCCAAGGCCATAGCGCACGCTTCTGCGAAAATTAATCGATGAAGCTTCCGGCATGTAACGCGCGGGACAGGTTACTTCGCCGATCGCGAAGCCGAGTTCGATGATTTGCGCGAGCACCTGGTTATCGAAAACGAAATCATCAGAATTTCGTTCCAACGGCAGGCGCTCCAACAACTGGCGCGAAAAAGCGCGATAACCAGTGTGATATTCCGAAAGTTTCGCGCCGATAAGAACATTTTCAGCAAGCGTCAAAAACCGGTTCGAGATGTATTTCCACAAAGGCATACCGCCACGCAGCGCGCCGCCGCCAAGAATGCGCGAACCAAGCACGCAGGGATAAAGTCCGCTCCCCACCAGAGCCGCCATCGCCGGGATTAACTGCGGCGTGTACTGATAGTCTGGGTGAATCATAATGATAATGTCCGCATCCGCAGCCAGTGCGAGGCGATAACAGGTTTTTTGATTTGCGCCGTAGCCGCGATTTTCCGGATGAACCTCCACTTGCACACGCTCAAGTGTGCGCGCAATCGCCACTGTATCGTCATGGCTGGCGTCGTCCACGACGATGACAAGATCGACAATTCCCTGCTCCATTACTTCGTCGTAAGTGCGTTGCAAAGTGCGTGCGGCGTTATAAGCCGGCATTACTACTACAATTTTCTGGCCGTTTAGCATCGTCGTAGCGGAATATCCACTGAACCGCCACCATGCAAACACCATGATTATTTTTCACGACGCATCCTGCCTGGAATATTCAGCGCCCAACCATCCTGAGCGGCCAGCTAGAGTGGCGCGCAGCGTTCCATTATTGAAGGAGCGACATCCTGATTGGGAATGGCGCGTGCCGGAGCCTGCCAGTGAAGCGGCTCTGTTGCGGGCGCATTCGCGCGATCACCTGGAAAGGATCAAAAACTCAACGCGCGATTTCGACGCGGATACGCCGATTTACCCTAAGATTTACGAACACAGTTTACGTTCTGCTGGCGCGGCGATTGACGCGGCGCGAACAGCGCTGCGGGGTGAGCGCGCATTCAGTCTCATGCGGCCGCCCGGACATCACGCCACTCGAGACCGGGCGATGGGATTTTGCTACTTCAACAACGTTGCCATCGCCGCGCTCGATGCGCTTGCTGAAGCCCCTAGCGGAGGTGCCGGCGGGCCGGAGTCATCGACCCCGGCTATTACAAAGGTCCAGCGCGTTGCGATTTGGGATTTCGATGCCCATCACGGCAACGGGACCGAAACGATCGTTGCGCACAATTCACGGATCGCCTTTTCATCGATTCATCAATTTCCCGGTTACCCTGGAACAGGCACAGAATCTTTTGCGAATGTGGCGAATTATCCACTCGGGCCCGGGACACCGCGGAATCATCATGTCGACGTGGCGAAGCGGGCGTTGGACAAATTGGTCTCATTCAAACCCAATCTCTTACTTGTCTCCGCAGGCTTCGATGCCTACGCGGGTGACCCACTCCTGCAAATGACACTCAAACGGGAAGATTTTTCCACGTTCGGCGAGTGGCTCGGAGAACTCGACATTCCCATAGCTACGATCCTCGAAGGTGGTTACAGCGACGAACTGCCAGAGTTGATCGATGCGTTCTTGACCGCCTGGGCGTCGAAATAAAGGCGAACCCAACGAACTCTCAATGTACTGAATTCCGAGTCGCCTCGATCATTTGCCTCAGCTGGGCCGCTGCATTTTCGATTTCGGAATAGCTGTACTCAGCCGCTCTACTCTGGACAGCAAGCACGCCGCAGCGATGGACGTTTTTGAAGTCGCCATAGGTAAATTTGTATCTTCGTTTGGTGTTCTCGGCATAGCGCTCGTCGATTGCCAGATGCCACTTTGCGTACTCGCCGAAGCCATGCTGTCGAATGAACTCGTTCTCGAGCTCGGTCGAAGGCCGATGCTGGCTCCACGAGCCTTTTCGATCCGCTATGAAGTGCCCTTGTTTAATGAGTTGCACGCCAAAGGCGAAAGCATCTTCGTTTAGCTTCAGGCGACTGCGCGTTTGAGCAAGCGTCATGCCGGTGGCGCAGAGCAGAATTGCGACTGCGACAGAGCAAACGCACACACGTTTTAGGATGATCGCTTTCATGGCGTTGGACGGAAAGGTTTGCCTCCGACCCAGAAGTGGCAAACAGTATTCGCTCCAGCGGGCCGTAGCACAGCTTGGTAGTGCGCTTGAATGGGGTTCAAGAGGTCCCGGGTTCAAATCCCGGCGGCCCGATTGTTAACTGTTGCGGCGCTCTCTGAGTGTCGCTTGCTTTCGGCGGTCAGACACGCCGCAACAAAAAAATCATGCTCAGCGCCGGAATTGTTGGTCTTCCAAACGTAGGAAAGTCGACGCTTTTTAACGCCGTCACGCGTACGCATAAGGCGCCGGCGGAAAATTATCCTTTTTGCACCATCGATCCAAACTTGGGCATTGTGACCGTGCCTGATCCGCGCCTGGAAAAAATCGCGGAAATTTCGCATTCCAAAAAAATTGTCCCAACTGCGATCGAATTCGTTGATATCGCTGGCCTGGTCAAAGGCGCCAGCGCCGGCGAAGGCTTGGGAAATCAATTCCTTCATCACATTCGCGAAGTGGACGCGATCGTTCAGGTAGTGCGTTGTTTCGAAGACAGCAACGTCCATCATGTCAGCGCAACCATCGATCCAATTCGAGACATTGAGATCATCAATACCGAGCTTGTGCTGGCGGATTTGGCGTCGCTACAAAGAAGACACGATCGATTGCAAAAAGAGGTGCGCGCTGGCGATAAAACAGCAAAGAACGAAAACGCCATCGCCGAGAAGCTATTGCCCCATCTGGATGCGGGTAAGCCAGTCATCACCGCGAGCTTAACCCCGGAGGAAAAAGCAGTCGCTCGCAATTTCTTTCTGCTCACATCAAAGCCGACAATCTTCGCATGTAACGTCTCGGAATCGGATTTGGCGTCTGTAGCCGCGGCCGCTGACCGCGACGATCAGGCAACTAAGCGCTCGGATGCCGGGGCCGACGCCGCGAGCTACAGCGCCACGAAGTACGTCGCGGCGGTTCGCCAATACGCGCGGCACCATTTCGCCACTGAAGCAATCGTCATCAGCGCGCAGTTGGAAAGCGAACTGGTTGACCTGAGTGAGCAGGAGGCGCTGGATTATTTGGGTGGTTTGGGTGTGGAAGACACTGGCGTGCACGCGTTAATCCGAGCCGTTTATCACTTGCTTGGCCTTCGCACGTTTCTTACCACCGGCGAAAAAGAGTCGCGCGCGTGGACCATCCACGCCGGCGACAAAGCGGCAGCCGCTGCCGGAACTATCCACTCGGATTTCGAGCGCGGCTTTATCGCGGCAGAAACCATTTCCTACGACGATCTGATCGCCGCCGGTTCCCTGGCGAAAGCTCGTGAAGCGGGAAAGATTCGGCTGGAAGGGAAAGATTATGTCGTAAGCGACGGCGACGTGATTTTTTTTCGGTTTAATGTGTGAACCAAAGGCAGTTAAAAAAGTTAAAACGTTTAAGCGGTTAAAACAGATCGGTTGGCGCGCTTGCGGCTTTGGACCATCTTAGCTTTTCAACTTTTTAACCTTTTAACTATTACGCTTCATACAGAATGCGGCCGCAATTCTCACAACTGACGATTTCTTTCCCAGCTCTGGCACTCGCCGCGGTCGCACTCGTTACTTTCATGTGGCACCCAGTGCAGACTCCATGCTCGATCGCGACTATTGCGGCATCGCCTTTGCTTTTAAAAAGACGCTCGAAACGCGCAAGCAAATCCTCATCGATTTTTCCGGCTAATTCTGCGCCCTCCTTTGTCAATTCTTCTAACCGCGACTGCAACGCTTTCGATTTTTCATCCAGATCAGCTGTTTGCCGTGCAATTGATTCCTTAACAGCAGCCGCTTTCTTTTCTTCTTCAGCCAGGTCGGCCTTGATTTTGTCGGCCTGCACCATCAGCTCGAGCTCTTCATCCTCGATTTTGCGAATTTCATTTCCGTACCGCTCGATTTCGTGTCCGAGGGCCTGAAATTCATCATTCTTGCGCGTCTGATACTGCTGGGTCTTGAGACGCGAGATGGACTCCGTGCGCGTCCCCACATCGAGCTCAAGCCTCTTCCGGTCCACTTCGACCTGGCGCGCCTGTTGTTTCAGTGCATCAACTGCACTTGCGCTTGCTGCCAGCTGCGCTTCAAGACTCGTCCGCCGCAGCGGCACGGTCTCTATCTCAGCCTGGATTTGCCTGATCTTCTGCTGTCGATCTTGAAGGACAAGAAGTTGTTCCAGTTCCGGATGCACGAGCGCACAACGTATTGAAGCGGCGAAGCGCCGTCAATCGCAGCGCTGAGCGACGCTGGCTTGCAACTATTGAGGGGCAGCTTGCTCCCCTCGCTCAAAGGCTTCCAGCACCTGCTCCGGGCGCGCACGTATGGCGATGTTTTCGGTGAGATTCACCCAGCGGATTGTCCCGCTTGAATCGATGAGAAACTCTGCCGGGCGCGCAATATCCGTCCCTTTAGGTCCTGCGCTGCGATGCAACAGATCGTAACGCCGAATCACTTCCGCCTTTGGATCCGACAGAAATGTAAAGACGTAGCCAAGCTTTTGTCGTTGGCGCCGATTGATGTCCGGCGGGTCCACGCTAATCGCGACGACTTGAATCCCGCGCGATTCAAGTTCCGGAAGCGTTTGCTGGAAACTCCGCAACTCGGAGTTGCATAACGGTCACCAGAAACCGCGATAAAAAATCAGTGCGACAGCTTTCGATCTACTGGTGAGATCACGAAGAGACACGTCCTTTCCGTCTTGATCCGACAACCTGAACTCAGGCGCCTTTTGTCCGACTCGCGGTGCACCGGTCGAAGGCGGGACCTGCAGCAGCACATAGAAGAACACATAGGAAAAGAACCCGAACATCAATATCGCCAGCGTGACTAAAATTGGTCCGAAGATCTTGCCGCGATAAAACTTCGCTTTGCCAAATGCACGGAATAGCCCCACCACGAGACAGATTCCTCCCGCAGCAAACAATAACAGATTCGCCCAGGGGAAATCGCGTGTAATTGCGAATTGGGCAAAGAATGTGTAGCTGAAAAAACCAGCCAGCGCGAAAAGGCAGCCGATCCACAGGAACCAATTCCAGCTCTTCTTAGAGCCCGCGCTCATACTCGCAATCAACATCGTGCTGCACTATTTGTCGTCGCCAACCGCCAGATCCAACGATACAGCAGCGCCGCGATGACTACGAAGGCAACACCACCGATGATTTTGCCGGCGGTTTCAAACCCCGGCCCGACCAGCGCCAGCGGCGCGGCTACGCCGGAGAACGCGACGATTGCAGAGATCACGACCAGGATCACGCTCTCGCCGACGATCAAACCCGACGCGAGTAGCACGCCCAGCTGCTTCGTCGCCTCCGGGCGCGGGCTGCGGTTGGCTTGCTTGTCAAAAAACCATCCGACCACCGCGCCGACCACAACCATTAGTGTACTCGCCGTGGGCAGATAAATTCCAAGGCCCACGGCTAACGGGGGCACCCGCATATGCCGTGTCGTGCGCGCGAGGATTTCATCCAGCAGAATAATGAAAACGCCTATAAGTCCACCGGTCCGAATGAGACTCCAATCGATATCAACGGCGATGACGCCTTGCGCGAGCGACGAGATTAGTCCGGCCTGAGGCGCTGGCAGTGGATTCGGGCGCAGCTCGGCGCCAGGCGCGCCCATGAAGCCATAAGCATGATTCATCAGGTCAAGCACCGGCGGAATCACAAGCGCGCCCGCGATCACACCGATCACGAGCGCCACCTGCTGTTTCCACGGTGTCGCATCGACCAATTGGCCGGTCTTGAGGTCCTGCAGATTGTTGTTCGCGATTGCTGCAACGTTGAAGATCACGGCGGTAGTGAAAAGCGCGAATGCCATCAAGGCTTTACCCGAATCCGGCGACACATACGGTTTCACGCCGATCACGAGCAGCAACGCGGCGCCAATCACCACCAGAATTCCAATGCCCGACAGCGGGCTGTTGGAAGAACCAATCAGACCCGCCATGTATCCGCAGACTGCCGAGACA
>DASSFL010000107.1:0-15591 GCA_035694525.1 Candidatus Udaeobacter sp.
GCGTCGGTGCCGCTAATAGTCACTGTCCGCGACTTGCCATCGGCTGCGACTGCGATCCGGCCGCTCCACATCACTTTTCCATCTTTCATCGTGGTGATGTCGTTGGTCCGGTCGTTTACCACTTTGTAGGCGACGGAGTTATAAGCCAGATTTCCTTTCACCGGGTAAGCTTTGCTGTCGAACTTACCCATCCACACGCTGTGCGTCGGCTTGCCGTTCTTATCGGTGCCGTCCACGGTGATCTTAATCTTGTCCTTCTGGTCCGCGTAAGTCACCGTGTTATTTTTTCCCATTCCGGCCGGGATTTTTGACTTTGCTTCGTTAAGCTTCCATGTGCCCATCTGAGGGCTGGCCGCAAAGCAGCCAACTGCGGTAGCAAACGAGAAGGTTGTGGCAATCACTGCAACCTGAATTTTCATCATCTGCGGATTGCGCTGGAAATGGCGCGGGATGTCAATAGCCAATTCGCGCGCCCGGCGCGCTGGGGTTGGACCGAGTTGCTCGCTATTACACACACTTTGTTCTTTCGTAGGTTTTCCGCGCCCGTTAATAAAGCCATTGTGGAACGAATTCGTGTGAAAGGAATGCGAACATGCTCGTTTTAGGCGAGAGCGACCAAGCTGCGCGCACAGGTTTGGTGACGAAGCCATGCGTCGCGCGGATTGTCGCAAGAATATTTATTTGTCTTCTTATCGTCGGCGTCTGGCATGACACTGGCGTGGCTGCCGACCCGACCAAGCCCGATCAAGGTCTGGAAGCGCGCATTCAGGGTTTGATCCCTGATATCGAGCGCTACATCACGAGCGGAATGAAGGCCTTCGATGTGCCCGGGTTGGCCATCGGGATCGTCGCGAATGACAAACTCGTTTATGGCAAAGGCTTCGGAGTCCGTGCCAAGGAGGGTGGCGCCACAGTTGATACGCGGACTGTTTTCCAGATCGGCTCGGCTACCAAAGGCTTTCTCGCCACGACTCTCGCCATGATGGTCGATCGCGGCCGGCTAAAATGGGACGAACGAGTGGTCGATCTTTATCCTGATTTCCAGATGAAGGACCCGTGGGTCACGCGCGAATTCCGTGTCTTCGATCTGATCGCTCAACGCTCCGGCTTGCCGCCTTACGCGAACGATATGCTGGGAATGGTCGGCGTCGGCGAGGCCGATATGATTCGTTCCTTGCGCAACGTCGACCCGGTCTCGAGTTTCCGTTCGACATTCGCCTATACAAACATCACCCATGTCCTGGCTGGTCGCATCGTGGCTAAGGCGGCGGGCACTGCGGATTGGAATACATTTCTACGCCAGGAATTGCTCGCGCCACTCGGCATGAAGGATTCGTCATACACCGCCGACGGCATCGCCGCCGCACCGAATCATGCCGAAGGCTACCGCTGGACACCTGAAGGCACTGTCGCGGTCCCTTTCACACAACTCTTCCCTTACGATTTCGGCGGGGCGGGCGACATCAATTCCACTATCGAGGATACTGCGCGCTGGGTTCGGCTCCAACTGTCCAACGGCACGTTCGAGGGACGACGTTTCGTCTCGCCGGAGAACCTCGCGCAGACGCGGACCCCTAAAGTGGCGTTGAACGACAAGGTTTCCTATGCGCTCGGGTGGGTCGTGCAGCAAACGCCCAAGGGCAACATCATTTGGCACAATGGCGGAACGACGAGTTTCGGTGCATACATCGGCTTCGTTCCGGAGACCGGGGTCGGTGTTACAGTGCTCACGAACGAAAGCAACGTTGGTTTTCCTGATGCACTCGGGCTATGGACCCTCGATCGGCTGCTCGGCAATCCTTCCGTCGATCACGTAGCGAAGACGCTTGAGGCTGCGAAGGGAAAATACGAAGGCGCCCGAAAGCAGTTCGCTCGGCCTGACAAGCCGCGGCCATCGCCAGCAGTCGCGCCGCTCGCCGGTAACTTTGCTAACCCGAGTTTCGGCAAGGCTGTGCTGCGGCCAGACAGCGATGCGTTGATACTGGAACTTCAAGCTACAGGCGCGCAGTTCAGGCTGGAAACATGGGACGGCGACATCTTCTCGGTGCGATTGATGCCGAGCGGACATTTCGCGGCGGTGGCCAAGAACCTTGGCGACGAACCGAATGGATTGGCGCAATTCCAGGCGGACGCTTCGGGGAAACCTGCCGTGCTACGCATCACTTTTGATGACGGACAGGCGTATGATTTCCGACGCGAAGGCAAGTAGAAGTAGGCGCCAGCCAGTTGAGATTAAGTTTGAGCGCGTCGCTGGGGTAACTTAAACATCGACACGTGCCGATCACTGCATTCAATAGTCAGACGGACGGTCTGGATCCGAGTCTGCGAAATCGCGGACATTTCATCACCAACACTGATCTCGACGATGATCGTCTGTGGGTGCCGTACGCAGATGGTGTTTGGTTCCAACCGTGTTTGTTCAACGTCACGTCCGGAGGCTTTAGCCTTGTTCTAAAAGGACTTCCCGGTTCGATGGTGGGAACGCACTACCACGTCGGCACCGTTCACGGTTACACAATGCGGGGTCACTGGCGATATCTGGAGCACGACTGGATCGCAAAACCGGGGACTTACATCTATGAGCCAGCCGGCGAAGCGCACACGTTAGTTATTACGGACGATTCACCTGTCCCGATGATGGCGTTCTTCGTGGTTGGAGGCGGACTCATCTATTTAGATAAAGCAACCAACGGCGGTTTCACCGCGTATGAGGATGGGTTCACGCTCCTCGAGTTGGCTCGAAAATATTACCGCGAAGCCGGCCTTGATCTCAGGAAGCTGGACGCACTGATTCGCTAGTCACCGATTAATGCATGTCGATTTTGCGAACCTGCTAAATCTTGTTTCGACGGTGACACTGATTGGTGCCCTCGTTTTCACCGGCTTGCAGGTGCGGGCCGCCAATCGCGCGCGCCGGGAACAGGCGACTGTGACCGCGATTCAAACCACTGCCCTGAGCGAAAATTCTGCCCGCATCTTGGAGTTGTTAGGCGAAATTCCCCAAGGCGCTTCCGCCGAGGCAATCGACAATCTGGACGCGGAAGCAAAACGGCAGATTCTTCAGTTTGGGCTACGGTTGGAGGTGACCGGCTACATGGTTTCTCATGGAATGGTCGATCTTCAAATCGTCAACGAGCTCGCCGGTGGCGTCATTCTCGGATTTTGGTCGCGCGCGAAGAATTGGTCGGAGCAGCGACGCAAGCGCACAGGTGAAGCCGAATTCTTGGAATGGTGCGAATGGCTTGCGAAACAGATTGAACGCGAACGCGGTAAGCGCGCATATGTTCCAGCCTACTCGCGAGTTCGAGTCTAACTGACAATTATGATTTCTCTGGGAGATGAGACTGCGGTTGTGAACGGGAAAGGACCAAGCACGACTGGTCGCTTCGATTGCACCGTGCATTCAAAGCACGATTAGCCCTACCGAGGATGCGCGCGGTGCAACTCACGCAGGTCGGAAAACCGCTGGAGGAAGCGGAGGTTAACCTTCCCGAAATCGGTCCGTCCGACGTTTTGATTCGGGTTGCGGCGTCGGGGATCTGTCATTCCGACGAACATTATCGCGCAGGAATTTCACGGATTGACCGTTTGCCGGTGACGCTGGGCCACGAAATCGCAGGTTGGATCGAGAAAGTCGGCGCCGATATCAACCACGTCAGATCCGGCGATCGTGTTTGCGTACATTATGTGGCACACTGCGGAAGTTGTAGGTTCTGCGTTCGCGGGTTGGAACAGTTTTGCCGCACCGGACAAATGATCGGCAAGCATCGGGATGGGGGATATGCGGAGTTCGTCAAGGTTCCCGGCAGGAATGCATTCGTGCTACCCGATGAGATTCCGTTCGAGATGGGTGCAATCATGATGTGTTCATCGGCGACGGCGCTTCATGCGCTGAACAAGGCGCGACTTAAGACAGGTGAGTCGATTGCAATTTTTGGTTTCGGCGGCTTGGGATTTTCGGCGTTGCAGTTGGCGCGAGCGTTTGACTGCGGTCAGATCTACGTCGTCGAGATCAATCCGACCAAACTCGCTTTTATCGAAGAGCTTGGAGCTGTTGCGATCGATGCAAATAAGGGAAATCCGGTCGAACAAATCACGGACGCGACAAATGGAAAAGGCGTGGATGTTTCGCTGGAGTTGATTGGATCGGCGAAGGCGATGCAGCAAGCTGTCCGATGTTTGGGCGCGCTAGGTCGTGCCGCGCTTGTCGGATTAACGGCGGAGTCGATGCCGATCTTTCCGTACACGGAACTAATCAGCAAAGAAGTCGAGATCATCGGCGTCTCCGATCATCTCGCAGCTGAACTCCCAACGCTGATCGAATTCGCCCGGAGCGGCAAACTTCGTTTTCCGCCAGACGCTTTGCGTTTTGTCGATCTTGATGGGGAACAAATCAACGCGTCACTCGACGCATTTCAGGATTCCATTGATCACATCAGAACGGTTATAAAAGTGGCAAGTGACGTGTGATGAAGCGACGTTTCGTTTTCTTGCTTACTTATCGTTCAAGACGTTAGGAAGGCGCTGTGAAGTACCGCTACTACATCTGTGATGTCTTCACTGAGACGCGCTTCGGTGGAAACCAGTTGGCCGTTTTGCCAGAGGCGGTTGGGCTTTCGACGCAGCAGATGCAGCAGATCGCGCGCGAATTCAATTTCTCAGAGACCACGTTTGTATTTCCGGCAAGGGCGGGTCACACGCGCCATGTGCGAATCTTCACCCCCGCCAGAGAGATTCCGTTTGCCGGGCACCCCAACGTCGGAACCGCATTCGTGCTCGCCAGCGCCGGCGAGTTCGGCGAGATCAAGTCTTCGCTCACCGTCACCTTTGAAGAGGAGAGCGGTGTGGTCTCGATCACGATCCTTGAGGCCGTTGGGAAAGTTACATCGTGTGAGTTGACCGCTCCTCAATCTCTTTCTTTCGGAAAAACTCTGTCCATGGAGCTTGTGGCAGCCGCGCTCTCTATCGATTCGAAGGAGATCGTCACGAAAACACACAGTCCGCAGGTGGCGTCTGTGGGCCTTCCGTTTGTCATGGTTGAATTAAGAGACCGCTCGGTGCTTGAACGCGCTCGCATCAACATGAGCGGATTTGAAGCTCTGGCTGCGGAAGACGTGATGCCTGATGTCTATCTTTACATTCGGAGTTCCGACGATTTTGATATTCGTGCCCGGATGTTCGCGCCCTTAAGCGGGGTCCCTGAAGACCCAGCTACTGGAAGCGCCAACTGTGCACTCGCCGGACTGCTGGCGCACTACAGCCAGGACCCCAACGGGAGTTTCAGTTGGCGAATCGCCCAGGGAGTCGAGATGGGGCGACCCAGTACGCTCATCGCCCGTGCGGAAAAGAAGGATGGCGTCGTCCAAACGACTCGGATAGGAGGCGCAACCGTCCTGGTCAGCGAAGGGACGATTTACCTGGACTAGATTCGCGTTCCCGAGCGACAGCGGAACCAATGACCCTCGACGATCTCGCCAACCTGGGACAAGTGATCGGCGCGCTTGCCGTCGTGATTTCGCTGATTTATGTCGCGTTACAAATTCGGCAAAACACAAACGCAGTTCGATCCGCCACCGCTCAGACCGTGCACGAACACTTCGCCAAATGGTACCATCTGGTTGCCGCCGATGATGAGCTTGCTCAAATCGTTGCCAAAGGCTTGCGTGACTACGGATCGCTTTCTGAAAAGGAGAGAGTTCGATTTGTCGCAACCTTTATGGCGTTTCTCTCTTACACGCAGAATGCATTTCTGAAGTGGCGCGAGGGACTGCTCGCGCAGCCGCTGTGGCGCGGTTGGGAGCTTGTCATCATGAACCTCGTATGCGCACCGGGCGGCAAGACATTCTGGAAAGAGCGAGCTTACATGTTTGGCGACGAATTCCGCCGATACATTGAAAATGATGTAATGAAAAGAGAGCCGCACCCTGATGCGAAACCGATGGGTGCTTTCAGTATCGCCCAGGCTCAGAGTAACTAACCGGCGTAGTCGGCGATGGCTTTGGCTACGTCGAGCGTGGAAGCTTTGCCGCCCATGTCGTACGTGCGCACCTTGCCTTCCGCGATGACGCGAGCGATGGCGCTCTCAAGACGCGTGGCCATCTCAGTTTCTTTGAGCCATTCGAGCATCAACTTAGCCGTCAAGAGCATGGCGATCGGATTGACCTTGTATTGGCCAGCGTATTTTGGGGCTGAGCCATGCGTCGGTTCGAACACAGCGTATTTGTCGCCGAGATTGGCGCTGGGCGCGAACCCGAGTCCGCCAACCAGGCCGGCGCACAAATCGCTGACGATGTCGCCGAACATATTTTCGGCCACGAGCACACAGTAATCCTGCGGATTCTTGAACATCCACATGCAGATGGCGTCGATGTTCGCGTCGTCCGCGCGAATCTCCGGGTAATTTTTGGCTACGTCGCGGAAACAACGCATCATCAAGCCGCCGGTTTCGCGCAGGACATTCGGTTTCTCAATGAGCGTGACACGCTTGCGGCCGGTCTTCTTCGCGTACTCGAATGCTTCTTTGCAAATATTAGTGCATCCCTGCTTGCTCATGATTCGGGTGGAGAGCGCGATATTTTCAAGACCCGCTTTATCCTTCCACTTCTTCATTTTTGGATTCGCGCACAACGCGGTGTAAACTGATTCCGGTAACGGGAAGAACTCGACGCCACCGTACATGCCCTCGGTGTTTTCTCGGAACACGACCTGATCGATCGGAACGTCTTCACCGCTCGGATTCGTGATCTTGTTGCCGCGGAAATTGAGCGGGTTGCCGGGATAACTTTTGCACGGCCGCATGTTGGTGTGGAGGTTGAACATCTGGCGCAGCCCGACAATGGGCGAAAAGTAAACCAGGCCTTTGTCCTTCAGTTCCGGCGCCAATTCTTCCTTCGCTTCCGATTGCGGTTTGCTCGTGATGGCGCCGAAGAGTCCGCAGGTTGTTTCCTTGAGCGCTTTGATGGTGCGGTCGGGCAGTGCGTTACCTTCCTTGCACCAAAATTCCCAGCCGATATCGCAAGGGACATACTCGGCGTCGAGCTTCAGATGATCCAACACGAGGCGCGTCGCCTCCATGACATCATGACCCACGCCGTCCCCGGGCATCCACGCAATTCTGTATTTAGCCATAGGAAGGCGACTTTATCGTGGCGGCTGCCACTCGCAAGGGTATGCGGCCACAAATTGAGACCGCATCCAGCCGCCCGCCGACAATTGGTCGCAAATTGGAACCAGTTCAGCCGCTTAGCTGTAGCCGGGATCGCTGATCCCGGTTGCGATCTAATCCTTTCTTGTCTTGCCGCATCAACCCGCAGACCCCTTTGCGCGGAGGCGACTGGCCACGAGCTTTTCGGCGCCGCCGACCACGATCAATTCCTGGGCCGCGGGGCTGAGCGGCGGAAAGTGGAATGATTTTCCATCGATGGTCAGAATGGATTTGGCGTAATCGATCGTGATCTCCGACGCTACCGTAGTAGGTGCGTCCCGCATCCGCGGGATGGCGCGCAGATGCGACACCAACTCGGGGCACTCAAATACGACGAAGCCGTTATTAAACGCGTTGCGCTTATAGGTTTCCGAAAAGCTGGCGGCGATGACGCAAGGAATTCCTTTGAACTTCAACGCCGTCGCAGCCTGTTCGCGGCTCGAGCCGCTTCCAAAATTGAGTCCGCCCACCACGACGTCGCCCTTTTGATAAAGCGTGTTGAAGTTGGGATCGTAATTTTCAAATGTCACTGCCGCCATCTCCGCTGGCGTCATGTCGTCGCGGTAAGTGTGTTTGCTCCCGTAAATGCCGTCGGTGTTCAAATTGTCTTTGTCGATGAAGAGGACGCGACCGCGTACGCTTGGCGGAAAGCCGGCCATGATCTCTACCGAGGCGGGCGGCTTTGCCTTGCTTTGGGCACGTCGGACTGCAGTGCCCGCGGCGCGTTCCGTGAAATTTTTTGGCGCGCAAATAAATCCGGCCAGCGCGCTCGCGGCGACGACAGCGGGCGAACCCAAATACACGTACGCATCGCGATCCCCCATGCGGCCTTTGAAATTACGATTGGTGGCGCTGATCGCGATCTCGCCTTTTTGCACCAGACCGCGACCGAGGCCGATGCAAGCACCGCACCCAGGCGGCAGCGGAATGGCGCCCGCGCCTATCAGAGTTTGCCAATCACCAGTGGACTCAGACCGGGCTTGGACTTCGGCGCTGGCCGGAGCCAAATAAAATTCCACACCGTCGGCAACGTGCCCGCCCTTGGCGCGCACCACTTCGGCCGCGTCATGCAAATCCTCGAAGCGGGCATTCACGCACGAGAGCAAATACGCCTTCTGAATGGACACATGCTTCCGCTCCATTTCCGGCAGCGACACCATGGTCTTCACTTCATTGGGCCCGGACACATGCGGAACGACAGTCGCGAGATCGAGTTCCAGTTCGATGGCGTACTCAGCGTCGGCATCGGCGCTGATCTCGCGGCGATTCGTCCACCAGGCGTTGATATCGGCGTCCGTATATCCCGAGCGACTTTTCGGTCCCTGGGTACCCGGGCGTTTGGGATTCGTGAATTCACGGACGCGCGAACGCAAATAATTCACTGTCACTTCATCGAACGGAAACACGCCCGCGAGCGCGCCCCATTCCGTGGTCATGTTTGCAATGGTCATGCGCGCAGACATGGGAAGATTCGCCACGCCGTCGCCCACGAATTCAACGGCGTGATTGAGGACCTCATCTTTGTTAAAGAGTCCGCACAAAGCGATGATCACATCCTTACCAACGACGCCTGGCGAAAGAGTTCCTTTGAGCACTACCTTGGCCACCTTGGGAACCTGCCACCAGGTCACTCCGGTAGCCCAAATACTGGCGGCGTCGGTCCGCACGACCGGCGTTCCCAGCGCCGCCGCCGCGCCGTATAAATTCGAATGCGAATCGCTTGCCACCACCAAAGCGCCAGGAACAACATAGCCTTGTTCCACCATCACCTGGTGCGAGATGCCGGTGCCTGCCGGGTAAAAATCGATGCCGTGCTCGCGCGCGAACTTCTCGATGTTGGCGTACTTCTCCAGATTTTTGGGCGTGACGTTCTGAATATCATGATCGATGGCGAACACTGGTTGCGCTGGATCCGCGATCGCCGTCGCGCCGATCTGCTTGAACTTTGGGATCACCGCGCCGGTGTTGTCATGCGTCATGACGTGACGCGGCCGAATCGAGACAAAGTCGCCACTGCGCACCACCGCATTCGGAGCGAGCCCGTCGGCATGGCGTCCCGCAATCTTCTCAACGAGGGTGAGGCCCATAACAACTATCGTAGGTCATTTTCCGTCTGAATAAAGTTGGATCCAGCGTGCGTCACTTCTTCGCCGCGCGTTTGCCAAGAAGCTTGGCGATGTCGAAGTCGACGAAATCTGCATGATGGAAGATGATCGATTCGATCGAGCGCTCCATCTTGTCGCCTTCATGACTGTGCGTGGCGATGATGTGCAATACTTCGCCGGGAATTCCGTGCTTGTAGGCGAGCGCGACGCCGCTGAATGGATGCCGCACCTGTTGCCCGAATTTTCCCTGAATCACCTTGGCTGACGCGTCCTTGTCGTACTCCAGCGGTTTGCCCACGTCGGCCAGCAGCGCGCCTGCGATAAGGTAATCACGCTGAATGGGGATGCTGCAGCGGAAGGACTTCTTGAGGACATCGGCGATCGCAACGCATTGCCGCGCGCATGAATTGAGATGTTCGACGAAGGTCATGTTAATGTCGCCGGCCAGCAGTGTGAACTTGACCGCGCGCAGCTCGTCGAAGGTCCAGCCCTTTCCGCCGCAACCTGTGGTAATCGCCTCGCTCCAAACCGCCGCAACCTTTTCGCGCAGCGACTTATTCTTGATCTTCCTGATGCTGGGAAAGAGTTGCGCGATTTTACTGACGCCGTAGACGGTCGAGTCGTTTGCTTTCATGGTGGTTAGTTTGGTTTCAGTCGATATTTTTGAGGTTTAGAAGACGTTCTCTCGATAATGTTTCTAGCTTCTAAATCGAGTTTAACTGTTTCGCCGTACCAACTTACATTACCTGAGAATTTGCTCTTTAAGCTCTTTTTGAGCTGATTGAACAACTCGGTGTGAGTGAGTTCTTTGTTTCGCAAAGCCGATAGGATGATTGTCTTGAGTGCCTCGTATTTTTGCCTGTCGATATTTTTCCCGCTTTTGCCCAGTGGGTGTTTAGTAAGGATTTTCTCTTCTGCCATCGTGATCCTCTTTGAAATTATGTGTTTTCTAAGTCCGGATTTATGCCGCTGAACTCAAAAGCATGCGTTTGTGGAGCCTGTCGTCAATTCACCATCTGCTCGGGGTTGAATTGTACTTCGTTTAATGCACACTTCCCAGCGTTGTCTGGAGAGCGGTCCGATCCATATTCCTGATGCCAACTTACGAGTATTCCTGTCAGAAGTGCGGCCAGAACTTCGACGCATTCCAGTCGATGCGTGACGAACCATTTCGCGAATGCCCAAAAGAGCTCTGCCGGTTGCCGAAGTGGGGGCACGGCAAAGTGAAGCGTCTGCTCGGGACAGGCGCAGGTCTGATCTTCAAGGGATCGGGATTCTATACCACTGATTATCGAAGCGATTCCTACAAAGAGGCGGCCAAAAAGGAGACTCCTGCCACCCCGTCTGGCGGAGAGAAATCCGCCACGCCCAAGGAACCCGCGAAAGGTTCGTCGCCTGCTCAGACCAAGGCGCCTGAGAAAAAACCGGCCAAAGAAACTGGCTAATGATGTTATAGCCGGCATCGATGATGCCGGTTTCTGAGATGCTCACTTGTGCAGGCCGGGATCACCGATCCCGGCTTCAGATAAGCAAATCAAGAATCAGCAAAACCTTGTCGCCGTAATTCTCAAAGCTGCCGGAAAAGACAGTCGCGTTACTTTTCTGCTCAGATTGGTTGCCATAGTCGGTGTGCTGTTGTAGAAGGGCGCTGGATTTCGATCCCAACCTATGAAATATCTAATTCTCGTTTTCTCGATCGTCGTCACTGTCTTGTGGAGCGCAGTGCTTCCAACCAATGCGCAGGTCAACGTCACCCAGCAACACAACAATCTATCTCGCGACGGTGTTTACATCGATTCGTCTTTTACGCCGGCCAACGTAGCCAATCTAACTCGCGACCTTAACTTCAGTGGAACAATCTCGGGCGACGTCTACGCGCAGCCGCTTTACGTAGAAGGTGGTCCCAACGGGGCCATGATCATAGCCGTGACCGAGTCGAACAATGTCTACGCACTTGACGCCAACGACGGCAGCATCATTTGGCAGCGAAACCTTGGCCCGGCGGTCACCTCAGGGCTTCCGTGCGGCAACATCAGCCCGCTCGGCATCAGCGGCACACCTGTTGTCGATCTCGCGACCCGGTCACTTTTCATCGACGCAATGATCGATGGCGTGACTAAGAAGCATTTCGTTTATTCGCTGAATGTTGACACCGGCGCGACAAATCCCAATTGGCCGGTGGATCTGAATGTGTCAGTACCGGGGTTTACTTCTAATGTGCAAAACGAGCGCGGCGGACTCGCGATTGTGAATGGCATCCTTTATGTACCATTTTCAGGGCTCGCTGGCGACTGTGGCACTTATCGCGGTTGGGTTGTCGGCATTCCGATCAACAATCCTTCCAGCGTCATGGCTTGGGCTACGGATGCCATCGGCGGTGGTATTTGGGGACATAGCGGGGTTGCCAGTGATGGCACTAACGTGTTTGTGATCACTGGAAACACCTTCAACGCTGCCACTTGGATGGGCGGCGAAGCAATTATTCGGTTGCAACCCGGGCCCATCTTTAGTGGCCAGCCTACCGACTACTGGGCGCCAACTAATTGGCAGCAGCTCGATAACGGCGACACCGACCTTGGTGGTGTCAGCGCCACGCTGGTGAACGTGCCGGGTGCGACGCCTTCGCAACTAGTGCTCGCGTTGGGTAAAGACGGCAAGGGCTATTTACTTAACCGCAATAATCTGGGCGGCATCGCTGCGCCGGTAGCCTCGGCAAACCTTCCAACAGCTGTGAGGGGCCAGTCAGCTGCCACCTACCGAACCAGCCAGGGAACGTATTTCGTTTTTCATACCGAAAGTAATGCCGTCGCGGCTTACAAAGTTACTCCCACCAATCCACCAACTATAGTTAGTGCGTGGACCATGAGCCAGACCGGACTGGGGTCGGCTTTTGTTACCTCGACGGATGGCACGAATAACGTGATCGTATGGGTAGCAGGTGGTGGAGGCGACGGGCGTTTGCACGGTTACAATGGCGATACCGGCGCAGTGGTTTATTCTGGCGGGGGCGCTAACGAAATGATGACCGGTACGCGAAAATGGAACACAGGCATTGTTGCCCGCGGTCGCATTTACTATCCGGCGGATAACAAGATCTACGCCTTTAACCTGCCTGGAACGCCCACGCCTACGCCTACGCCGACTGCGACGGCGACGCCTACAGCCACTGCGCCCCCCCCGCCTACACCAACTCCGACAGCTACTCCGACGCCTACGGCTCAGCCAACATCCACTCCCAGGCCACGGCACACACCAAAGCCGCGTCCCACGCGGAAGCCTCGCCTGAGTCCGTGAGAGGGACCAGAGACTGGAAACCAGTTAATCTGTAATCCACTGTCACTGGCTGAGCAGTTTTCGAATTACCGGCGAGTTCCAGTGGCGATTTTGTGGGAGCGCAGGCTGGCAGCCTGCGCGTCTCGGCAGCCTTGCAGGGACGGGGCAAATCGTACGACTATTGGAATCGCGCCGTGAAAGATGTTGCCGGGAGGCTGCCGGCAACTACAGGCTGGCAGCCTGTGCTCCCCAGAATTCGCAGAGCCGCACAAAAGGCATTTTTTAGGGCATACGCTTCGCTTGCCTAATCATTGGCCTGGCAGCCCCGAAGGCGTTTGGGGTCGTCGTAAAATAGCGGGCCACCTCAAGCGGACTGTCGCGCAAAATTTGCGCAAATTCCTTTTCCGCAACCCTTGACAGCACTGCGGTCCGCTGTTTTAGAAGGGGAGCCGTTGTCCTTAACCTTCGATCCATGAAAACTCTAATTTTTTCTTCGTTACTTATCATTGCTCTTTTGTTGGCCGGGATCTTCCCAGCAAACGCGCAAGTCAACGTCACGCAGAAAAACAATAATCTTTCCCGGGACGGCCATTATATCGATGCCGTATTCACACCGGGAAACGCGGCCAATCTAACGCGCGACATGAGTTTTAATGGCACAATCTCAGGTAACGTTCACGCGCAGCCGCTTTACATCGAGGGCGGTCCAAACGGGCCGATGATCATTGTCGTGACCGCTTCAAATAATGTCTATGCGCTAAATGCCAATACAGGCGTCCCGATCTGGTCGCGCACCGATATCGGCCCGGCGGTGACTTCAGGCCTTAATTGCGGCAACATCAACCCGGTCGGCATCATTGGAACGCCCGTTATCGATCTCGCCACCCGATCACTTTTCTTCGACGCGTTGATCCAAGGTAATCCCATCAAGCATTTTGTTTATTCGTTGAACGTGGACACCGGCGCGACCAATCCCAATTGGCCGGCAGATCTGAATAACGCGGGAATAGGATTTATCTCGTTGGACCAGGAAGACCGGGGAGCACTGGCTCTTGTAAACGGCATTGTCTACGTACCTTTTTCCGGATACCTCGGCGACTGTGGGAATTACCATGGCTGGGTGGTAGGTGTGCATATCGACAATCCTTCGATCGTAGGGGGCTGGGCCACCGCGGCACAAGGCGGTGGTATATGGGGGCACTCGGGCGTTGCTAGTGATGGCACAAACATGTTTGTGATTACAGGGAACACGTTCGGCACTACTCCGGGCAACTGGATGGGCGGTGAAGCAATTGTTCGTTTGCAAGCCGGCCCAGTCTTTACCGGCAACCCGACTGACTTCTGGGCGCCGGCCAACTGGCACGACCTCGATGTAGGTGATACCGATCTTGGCGGTTGCAGCGCCATTCTCATCGATGTGCCTGGCGCGACTCCTTCGCAGTTAGTTCTCGCCCTGGGTAAAGACGGCAATGCTTATCTGGTTAACCGTAACAACCTTGGAGGCGTCGCCGGGCCGGTAACGTCGCTCGGCGTTGATGGAACCCTGCTAGGTCAATCGTCTACTACCTATACGACCGGCCAGGGAACATATTTTGTTTTTCGCGCTGGAGGCAGCCAAATTAAAGCATACAAAGTCACTGCGACAAATCCGCCCGCCATAGTCTCCGCCTGGAACGCCAGCCAGAGCGGCCAGGGTTCGCCCTGGGTTACGACAACCGATGGCACCCATAACGCGATCGTATGGGTGGTCGGAGCCCAAGGCGACCATCGGTTGCACGGCTACAATGGCGATACAGGCGCGGTTGTTTTTGATGGCGGCGGAGACGATGAGTTGATGACTGGCGATCGTAAATGGAATAGCGGCATGGTGGCTCGTGGAAGCATTTACGTCGCCAATGATAACAAGGTTTATAAGTTCAACGTGCCAGGAGGGGCGCCCACACCTACGCCATCACCTAGCGTAAGTCCGACAGTGACACCGCCAGCAACACCTACGCCGACTGCAAGTCCGTCAGTTACTCCGACACCAACAGCCACTCCCACGCCGATAGGCAGTGTCACACCAAGTCCAACTGGAACGCCTACAGCTACGCCACGAGTAACACCGAGGCCTCGCCCGACGCGGCGACCACGCCCGAGCCCACCGCCGCGGCCGTAGGGGCCGCGTTGAGCTCCGTTCGGCCGGCTATTCGTTCTAGGTGGCAGCGTGCAGCTAGTCCCGAAAATCTGTACGCGTCCTGGCCGCGTTTATCGGCTAACGCGTCGAGGTCAACGTGTTCCACCTTGACGCAGTTAAGGTGGATCGGCTTCTCCTGAAGACGATGGCAACGGGTGAACGCGGCAAACCACCGGTACGTACTCGACATAGGTGATGCCGGTCGCCAAGGTGGCGGCAAGATCTCTGCAGGCATGCACTTCAAAGCTAATCTAACCGTGCAAGGCGCGAACTGTCGGAAAACTTAACACAACGTCACTTTTTTTTTGCAACCATCTAATCCTTGACAGCAGTCGTTGAATTGCGGTAAAGGGAGTGGCGGTGTTACCGCCTTGACCTGTGAACCGTGTAATTTCGTTTTCAACCGCCGTTCTTGCTGTTTTGTGGAGCGCAATTGTTCCAGCAAAGGCGCAGGTTAACGTTACCCAGTATCACAACAATAGTAAGCGTGATGGCCTTTACATCGATCCGGCCTTCACCCAATCGGCCGCGGCGAATCTCACGCGCGACTTAAACTTCAACGGTACGATCGTAGGCAGCGTGTACGCGCAACCGCTTTACATCGAAGGCGGTCCAAGCGGCCCAATGATCATTGCGGTGACCGAATCGAACAATGTGTATGCGCTGGACGCTGTCGATGGCACCGTTATATGGCAGCGAAATGTGGGTCCTCCAGTACCGTTAGCCGATCTCGAATGCCCGCCCAAATTTGATCCCATGGGCATCACTGGCACGCCTGTTGTCGATCTTGCTTCACGGTCGCTCTTTTTGGACGCAATGGTCACGCCGGATGG